>JAGWOX010000024.1 GCA_028877145.1 Acidobacteriota bacterium
ATGCGGGTGTTGCCATACTGGCCGTTATTGAGCTGCGCGATCATAAAATGCGAGATGTCGTCGCCGGTGGTCGCCAGGCTCCCGGCCGGGAACGCCTGCACGACCTCGAATTCGCCCGCCGGGTCCGACGCGACGAAATAGCCGCGGGACATCATCGGCGCGAGCAAACGCGGCAATGGCTGACGAAAGCTCGAAGACCGCATGGCGAGCGGCTGGAAGATGTTCCGCTCGATGTAATCGTCAAAGGGCATGCCGGAAACTCGCTGCACGATGTATCCGGCGAGCGTCGCGCCGTAGTTCGAGTAGGCGGGGACGGTTCCCGGCGGATAGATGCGGGCGGGCAGATGGGCTTTGACGTAGGCGGCGAGCGGAACCATATCCGCCGCTTTCGGCACGAACAGATCGTTCACCGCTTCCTCGAATCCGGGGGTGTGCGTCATCAGATCGCGGAGGGTGATGGGCTGCGGATAGGTGGAGGGGATGCGGAAGTCGAGGTAGTCGTTCACATCGCGATCGAGATTGAGCTTTCCATGCTCGACGAGCTGCATGACCGCGGTCCAGTTGAAAAGCTTCGAAATCGAGCCGACGCGGAAAAGAGTCGCCGACGGCGACACGGGCTTTTTGGCTTTCACGTCCGCGTAGCCGTAGCCCTTCTCAAAGACAATCTGGCCGTCTTTCACGACGACGACTACGGCGCCGGCGATGTCGTCCTTGGCGAGTTGCAAGGGCACGATGCCGTCGATGAAGGCGGTGATGTCGGCGGTGGTCATTTGCGGCGCGGTTGGCGTGGCTGGGGACTGGGACGAAGTTTGCGGGGGAGCTTTCGGAGTGGGCTTCTGATCTCCGCGCGCGAGGCAGATGAGCGGGAGCAGTGAGGCGAGCAGGAGGGCGCCGAGACAAATTGGCGGCAGAGTGAGGCGGCCTTCGAAGTCGAGTTTCTTCATCGGTTCCTCCACGTGAGTTGTCCCACGCCTGTCATGCTGAGCGAAGCGAAGCATCCCGACGGCGGTGAGGTCAAATAGAGACCGGCAGGTAGTGTCGGGATCCTTCGCTGCGCTCAGGTGACAAATCTTGGGGAGCGGCGTAGTTCCACACTCTCCGAGCCGCGCTAGGAATAACGACGGCCAGACCGGCGGCATCTTTGCGGGTTTCTTCGCCGGTGTCAATCGAAACTGCACGTTGGGGCGCGGGACTGGGGTTTGACTTGGGCTGGCGGGGACCTCTACCATCAACTCGCGAGAAGGCTTCCGATGTCCAGCCCATCCCATTCCGCGCCGCTCCTCGACAGCCTCGGCAGGCCGCTCGGCCAGCTGCGGATATCCGTCACCGATCGCTGCAACCTGCGCTGCCATTACTGCATGCCGGAAGAGGAGTATCACTGGCTGCCCCGCGAAGATCTGCTGAGTTACGAGGAGATCGCCGAACTCGCCGCCACGTTCGCCGCAGTGGGAGTGGACAAAGTGCGGCTGACCGGCGGCGAGCCGCTGTTGCGCCGCGATCTCGAACGGCTGGTCGGGCTGCTCGCGGCGAACGAGCGGCTGCGCGATACCGCTTTGACCACGAACGGGATTCTGCTGGCCGAATCGGCCGAACGGCTGCGCGGGGCCGGCCTGGGGCGCGTGACGGTGAGCCTCGATACGCTTCGCCCGGACCGCTTTCTCGCGCTCACCCGTCAGGACATGCACGATCGCGTACTCGAAGGGATTCGCGCCGCCGCGGGGGCGGGTTTCCGGAAACTGAAAATCGATACGGTGGTGATTCGCGGCACGAACGAGGATGAGATCCTGGACATTCTGGAATTCGGCCGCGAAATCGGGGCCGAGGTTCGCTTCATCGAATACATGGACGTTGGCGGGGCGACGATGTGGGCGCCGGGGAAAGTCGTTTCGCGGGCCGAGATGCTGGCGGGGATCGAGCGCCGCTACGGCGCTGTGGAGGCGCTGGCCGCCGAAGATGCGGCGCCGGCCGAACGTTTCGCGCTCGCTGATGGCACAACTTTCGGGATCATCGCTTCGGTCACGGCGCCATTCTGCCGCACTTGCGATCGCAGCCGCCTGACCGCCGACGGGATGTGGTATCTCTGCCTCTACGCGCAGCGCGGCACGGATTTGCGCGGGCCGCTGCGGGGCGGCGCGAGCCGGGAAGAAATGGTCCGGCTGCTTAGCGAGGTTTGGGGTGGACGCACGGACCGCGGCGCCGAGGTGCGGCTGGAGGCGCGGTCGCGCGGGCCGCTGGTGTCCATTGAAAGCCTGCGGCGCGATCCGCACCTCGAGATGCACACTCGAGGCGGATAAGGGGACGGCGGAGCTTCAGGGGCCCCTTTCCTTTGGCAGGCCTTATGTCGCGGCTGAAGCCGCGACCCCCCGAAGGCCGATGCATTTTTCGCCGCGATGTGAAACTGGCCTCAGTGGGGGTGGAAAAGCCGGAGGGATTCGGGACCCGTCGCCATTCGGCGCACCGCGAGGGCGCGAAGCACTTGTCGCGAAGCAATGTTTCCCGGACCGTGAGGCGCAAGAGCGGTGGGGAGCGGAGGAGGCGGATCGAAGATGAGCGAGCCTGTTCCGGACGGCTCGGCGGACAACCGGCTGCGAGCGCTCGCTGAGATTTCGCAGGCGATTCTGCAACACCGCGACCTTTCCGAACTCCTCGAAGACCTGGCGCTGCGGCTGCGGCCTGTCGCTCCCTTTGACGTGGTCAGCCTGATCCTTCACGATGCCGCAACCAACCGCATGCGTCTGCACGTGCTGCGCAGCACGCTGCCACCACCGACGCTGCCCGAGGGATTGCCGGTGGAGGAATCGCCGGCGGGCCTTGTGTGGCAGACGCAGCAGCCGCTGGTTATCGAAAATCTCGATCAGGAAAACCGCTTCCCCGCCCTGATTCCCTACTGGCGGGAGCAAGGAGTCCGTTTGTTCTGCGTGTTTCCCCTGACCACGGCGCAACGCCGGCTGGGCGCGATGGTTCTGGGGTCCACGAGCGAAACGGCGCGTGAGGAATGCGATCTGGAGTTTCTGGCGAGCGTGGCGCGCGAAGTGGCCGTCGCGGTGGACAATACGCTCCACCACGAAGAGGCACGCTCGTACCAGCGGCAACTGGCACGCGAACGCGACCGGCTGCGCACGCTGCTCGAATTGACGAATGCCGTTGTCTCGCGTCTCGATCTGCGCGAGCTGTTCAATGCGATAGCGACGAGCCTGCGCCAGCTCTTCGACTGCGAATACGCAAGCCTGTCGATTTACGAACCGGAAACGAGGTATGTGAGGATTCAGGCGCTCGATTTTCCCGCCGGCAAAGGATTGATCCGCGAGGAAATGCGCACGCCGATCGATGACGCACCCTCCGGCGAGGCCTTACGCACCCGCCAACCCGTGCTGCTCAACCGGGCCCAATTGCAACGCTATCCCCTCGCCTCCACCGAGGCGGAGGACCTGCGCTCGGTGCTCTGCCTGCCGCTCATCGGCCAGACAGGGCCGCTCGGCTCACTGAACCTGGCGAGCCGTCGCGAAAGCGCCTTCAACCAGGAAGACGTCGATTTCCTGCGACGCGTAGCCGCCCAGATCACCATCGCCGTCGAAAACGCGCTTGCCTACCGCCAGATCGAGCGACAGAAAAATCGTTTGACCGAAGAGAAGTTGTACCTCGAAGACGAAATCCGCGCCGAATACGGCCTCGACGAGATCGTCGGCGACAGCCCGGCTTGGCGCGCGGCCATCGAGCAGGTGCGCCGCGTAGCGCCGACCGAATCCACAGTGCTGTTGCTGGGAGAAACCGGGACGGGCAAGGAACTTCTCGCCCGTCTCACGCACCAATTGAGCGCGCGGCGCTCGCGCACGTTCGTCAAACTCAACTGTTCGGCCATTCCCACAGGGCTGCTCGAATCCGAGTTGTTCGGCCACGAAAAAGGCGCGTTTACCGGAGCAATCTCGCGGCGCGTCGGCCGCTTCGAGCTGGCGGACCAGGGCACGCTATTTCTCGACGAGATCGGCGACATTCCGCTCGAACTGCAGCCGAAACTTCTGCGCGTGCTTCAGGAACGCGAATTCGAGCGGCTGGGAGCGACGGCCACAGTTCGCGTTGACGTGCGGCTGGTGGCGGCGACGAATCGTGACCTGACGGCGATGGTCGCATCGGGCCAGTTCCGCAGCGATCTCTACTATCGGCTCAATATCTTCCCCATCCGCGTTCCGCCCCTGCGCGAGCGCGTCGAGGACATTCCCCTGCTCGCCCGCTACTTTGCGCAGAAACATGCGCCGCTTGCCAACAAGCACATCGAATCGATACCGCCCGAGGCGATCGAGGCTATGATGCGCTATCCGTGGCCCGGCAATGTGCGCGAACTCGAAAACTTGATTGAACGGGCCGTCATCCTCTCCACCGACACAACGCTCCACGTGCCGCTCAGCGAGCTTGAAGCGCCGAGCGTGCCCACTCCCCAGGCCACATCCCTTGCCGACGTCGAGCGCCAGCACATTCTTCGGATCCTCGAGGAGACAAACTGGCGTATCTCGGGGCCCTCCGGCGCGGCGGCTCAGCTGGGCATGAAGCGCACTACGCTGCAATCGAGGATGCAGAAGCTGGGGATACGGCGTTCGTAGGGGGGCGGGGACTCGGCCTGCCACACAGGAGCGCGCGTCTTCGTAGGCCACTTCCCTTTTAGTCTTTCGGGGTCCTTCGCTACGCTCAGGCTGGCAAAAACCGCCGATATTTCGGCATTAGTGCCGAAATAAGGGCAATAAATCACTCCTAATTTCATTGTTTCCTGCGACCTCGAAGGCCATAAGCACATCACATACAACTGCTTATTCTATATGCCGAAGATGTGGCAGGAAGGGAACGAAATTTGCCTTTATCTAGCACTGCATCTCTGGGAACACACATCATGATGAAGGCAACTCAATTCCAGCAAGGCGAGCAGACCACGATCAAAGTGGAAGGGCGGCTGGCGGGTCCCTGGGTCGGTGAACTGGAGCAGAGCTGGCTCGAAGCTTCGACGGCCCATGGCCCGGGCGCCGTGCTCGTGGAGCTGATCGGCGTCAGCTTCGTCGATGAAGCTGGGCGGCAACTGCTCGCGAAAATGTCGCGTGCAGGGACGCGGCTCACCGCGGCGGGATGCCTGGCGCGCGCCATCGTTGAGGAAGTGGAAGGCCGACCCGGGAAGAAGCGCGGGAGCTGGGGCGTGAAAGGGATGATCTGTCTGCTGGCGGCAGGTCTTTTGCTGCCGGGACGGCTCAGGGCGCAGAAGCCGCCGGCTCCGCGGGCCGGAGGACAAGCCACGATTCCGTTGACGCTGAGACTGACGCTGCACGAAGCGGCGGTGATGGCTCTGCGGCAGAACCCACAAGTGCAGATCAGCGCGATCGATCTGGCGCAAAGCCAGGAGAACAGCAAGGTCGCGCGTTCAACCCTGCTGCCACAGGCATCGCTCGAAGTGAACGATCGCGCGGTGCGATCGAACATCGAGGCGGCCTTCGGGCGGCCGTTTGTTGGATTCCCGCAGCATATCGGTCCGTTTCAGGTATTCGAGACGGGGCCGCTTTTCTCGATGCCGATTTTTGACCTCACGCTGTGGCGGCGGTGGCAGGCCTCGCGGCATCAGGTGGAACAGACCGACGCCGATCGCATGGGCGTGCGGGAGCAGATCACTCTGCTGGTGGCTTCGCAATACCTGGCGAGCTTGCGGGCGATGGCCGATGTGCGGGCGGCGCGCTCGCGGGTGCAACTGGCCCAGGCGCTCTACGATCAGGCGCGCGATTTGCAGGCGCACGGGGTCGCCACGGGACTCGATACGCTGCGGGCCAACGTGGAGTTGCAAAACGAGCAACAGAGCCTGATTCAGGCCGAAACGAACGAAAAGACGTCGCTCTACGGGCTGGCGCGCCTGCTGAACGTGGATCCGCGCACGCAGATCGAATTGACCGATCAGATGAGTTTCTATCAGACGCCTCCTTATACCGCCGCGCAGAGCATCGACGTGGCGCTTTCCAGCCGGCCGGAGATGAAGGCGATCGACGCGAGCGAGCTTCGGCTGGAATCGGACCGCAAAGCGGCTCGCGAGCAGAAGCTGCCGACGCTCAGCTTTTCCGGGGAGTATTTGCAGCAGGGCGTTTCGGTGAACACGATCATTCCGACGTACGCCTACGAGGCGCACGTGGAAGTGCCGCTTTTCACCGGCGGGCGGATTCATGCCGAGGAAGCGAACGCCAACCTGGATCTGGCGAAGCTGGCGCAGCAGAAGCAGGAACTGGTGAACGAGATCGCGCTGCAGGTGAAGACGGCGGTCGCCCAACTCGAAGCCGCGCGCAATGAGGTGAAAGTGGCGAATCTGGGCGTCGCGCTGGCCACCGAAGAGGTTTCGCAATCGCGGGACCGCTTTCAGGCGGGTGTGGCGAACAACATCGAGGTGATCAGCGCGCAGGACGCGCTGTCTCGCGCCAACGACAATCAGATCGGCGCGCTTTACAGCTACAACCAGGCCCGCGCCGACCTGGCGCGCGCCACGGGGCAGATTGAGAATTTATACGCGAAATGATGAGAGGAAAGACTGATGGGCACCAAATTGATTGAACCCGACGTTGACCGCACGCCGTCCGAGGAACAGCCGCGGAAGCGGCCCGGCCGCTGGTCGCAGCCCGGCTTCCGCCGCGCGGTGATTGGGGCGGCGGCGCTGGTGCTGGTGGGGGTGGCGGGAGCCTGGTATTACTACAGCGGACGCGTGACCACCGACGATGCGCAGGTCGACGGCCACATCACGCCGATCGCGTCGCAGGTCTACGGCAACGTTCTCGACGTGCTGGTGAAAGACAACGAGCACGTCAAGCAGGGCCAGGTGCTTCTGCGAATCGATCCGCGCGATTATCAGGCGAAAGTGGCGCAGGCCGAAGCCGCTCTTTCGCTCGCCGAAGCGCAGGCCCAGGCTGCACGCGTGGGCGTGCCCCTGACGCAAGGCACAACGCAAAGCGCCATCGCCGCCGCGAACGCGGAAATCACCGCTGCACAGGCGGAATTTCAGCGGGCCCGGCTCGCCTACGAGGCCGCCTCGACGGCCGGGCTCTCCTACGCGCGCGCCCAAGTGGCGAAGCGCCAAGCCCAAAACCAGCTCGCTCAGGCCAATCTGAACCGGATGAAGCCGCTCGTGGCGAAAGCCGAGATTTCGCAGCAGCAGTACGATTCCTACGTTTCCGCCGCCGAAACCGCGGAAAGCGATTTGAGAGCGGCGCGGGAAAAGCTCGCCGAAGCGCAGCGCCAGGTGGGAATCAATCAGGCAGCGATGCTGGCAGCCCAGGCAAAGGTCGGGGTGGCCAAGGCCCACTTCACGGAAGCGCGCGCCAACACGGGCCAGGTTCCGATGCGCACCGCGGACTCGCATTCGGCCAATGCGAACGTCGAAGCCGCCAATGCCAATCTGGAAGCGGCGAAGCTGCAGCTGAGTTATACGACCATCACCGCGCCCACCGAAGGCGTCGTCACGAACAAAACGGTTGAGCCGGGACAGATCGTACAGCCGGGTCAGGCGCTTTTCGCCATCATTCCCCTCTCGACGGTCTGGGTGCGGGCGAATTTCAAGGAAACGCAGCTCGCCAACGTTCACTCGGGACAGCGCGCCGAAATCCGTGTCGATATGTATGGGGACTCGTTTCCTGGCCGTGTCGATTCGATTTCCGGCGCGACCGGGTCGCGGATGAGCTTGCTGCCTCCGGAGAACGCCACGGGGAACTTCGTCAAGGTGGTGCAGCGAATTCCCGTGAAGATACTGCTCGATCCGATTCCTCCCGGGAAGGCCACTCTCCGGCCGGGGATGAACGTCGAAGCCACGATCATCACGCGACGGTAAGGAACGTTGCGAGGAGCAGTTTCCCTGCCCAGAAAAAAGCCGGGCGATCGAAGGTCGCTGCCTTCGACGCCCGGCAATTCATTATTTCGAATTCGGCCGTAGACTCGCCGCCTTGCGAGAGTGCGACTCGCAAGAGTTCTTCCCGAAAGCTCTTTGCTAGGCTTTGGACTGCTTGATATCGGTCTTGGCCTGGCGCTTGGCCGTTCCCACCGCTTGTTTCACCTGCTTCTTGCTCAGGTCCGGCTGCAGTGTGTGGATAGCCTTGCCCAGGTTTTCTCCGTTGGACGACAACGTCTGATTGAGGCTGTTAAAGGGGATGTTCAGGTTCTTGGAGACGTGGACGGCGGCAACGAACAGGCCGAGGTTTTTGTAGCCGCTCGCGTCGTTCAACAGGGTCTGCTGATCCACGCCCATGGCCGAGGCCAGATTGGAGGCAAGCTTGGTATTCTGCGTGAGCAATTGCGAAGCCGATTTGGGGTTTGACTGAGTTCCCATTTGGCCGTTCTGACCCATTTGAGTCGAACGACCCATGGAGCCGGGCTGACCCATGCGATCCGAAGGACCAGCCATGCCCGGACCGCCCGTTCCGGGAGCCCCCATTCCGGGACCCCCCATTCCAGGTCCACCGCCCGGGTGGCTGGTTGGCCGGCCCTGTGCCATGGCCGAAACGCCGAAACCGAGCGACGCTACTGCTACGAAGACGATCATAAATTTGCTGAGCTTCATCGCTGCTCCTCCCTACGTGGCCATATCAGCCGACGTTTCGGGCTCTCTTCCCTGCCGTCGAAGGCCGAAAGCCCGAGCTGCCGGGCTTTGCGCATGTGCCTCAGTCCGAAAAGGGCCGGGACGCCCATTCTATTTCGGATGCCATGGAAAGTTCGAGGGATGTCAGCCGGGCCGTGCTGTGGGCAACTTCTTGACGTACTGGGAATTATGAAATCGCAGAGCAAGAGTCATTCCCGCCACCGGGCGGGAGGATACGGTTCAGGAGTTTGCGGGGATTTTGCCCCACTCGGGCAGGTCGCGGCGCCCGGCCATCACTTCCGCGGCCCAGCGACCCAGGTAAACCGAGTAGCTGACGCCATCACCGCCGAGCCCATTCAAGACGACCATCTCGCGCGAGCGCGGGTGATGATCGAAGAACAATTGCCAAGTGCTGCCAAAACGGATCGGGCCGCCCCAGCGGCGGATGAACTTCACGGTGGCAAGCGCGGAATGCAGGCCGCGCACACGGCGCTCGAGGCTTGCGAAGAGGCCGGCCGCAACGCCCTGATCGATGTCGAGGGCGTCCAAGTCAGCGTCACCGCCTATATCCACCAGACCGCTGCCGAACATCACGCTTCCATCCGGCATGGGCCGGCCCCAAAGATACGGCAGGTCGGCGGTATAGAAACCCTTTCCCGAAGAAACACCGAGCGAGGAGAGATCGGCGTCCGAGAGGGGTTCGGTGAGCACGGCGAGCGTAAATTTCGCTCGCGAACATTCGTCCACGGCGGAGAGCGCGGCCGACTGCGCGTTGGTCGCAAGCAGCACTTTTCCGGCGCGCACCGTACCGTCCGTCGTGTGCACCACAACCGGGGCGCGGAATTCCACCGCCTCCACGCGCGTGTTTTCAAGAAGCACGGCGCCCAGGCGCTGGGCGGCGCGGGCGAGGCCGCTGACAATTTTTCCGGGGTCGACCGTTCCTCCGGGGACTTCCTTAATGACACGCAACGTGCCTGAATCGTCCCAAACGATGGGTGAATCGCGGCGGCCTCGCTCGCGCCCGATCTCGTAAACGCCGGGCAATTCCAGATTGCCATCGGCGCCGAGTTTCGCGAGCGTTTCGAGATAGGTGGAGATCACGTCGCCGGCTCCGTCGAGGTCGCCGGAAGCGGATTCCGCGAGAACCAGACCGCCGGTGCGGCCGCTGGCGCCAGCGCCGATGGTGGCCGCTTCGAGCAACACGACGCTGCGCTCGGGATCGACGAGGCGCAACCAGGCCGCCGCGGCGAGGCCGGAAAATCCTCCGCCGACGACGACGCAATCGGCTTCGGCGGGCAGCGCACGCCGCTCGGGCACAAAGTCGATCGTCCACGGAGGTGTGCCCCAATTCATGGTCGTCCCTATTCCATATAGCGCGGAATTTCCCGCGTCCGCAAGTACGGCACGGCCGGGTTCGACGGCGGCTGGAATTGAGCGCCGACGCAAGGCGTGCGAACGGCGGCCGAATCCGTTACGCTTATCGCTCCCGTCCGGATGCAACGAGGCCGGCGGAAATCCATGAGCGACCTCAACCAAATGGCCGAAGACGCGGCCGCGTATTTTCTCGGCTTGCAGGGCCGCATCTGCGCCGCGCTCGAAACTTTCGAGCGGCGCGTGAACGGGGCCCAATTCCGCGAGGATCAATGGGAGCACGAGACGGGCGGCGGCGGCCGCACGCGCGTTCTCGTGGACGGCGCCGTCTTCGAGAAGGCGGGCGTCAATTTTTCGATGGTGCGCGGCGAATTCTCTCCGGAGCTCGCGGCGTCGATGCCGGGGGAAGGCGCGGCGTTCCGGGCCACCGGCATTTCGCTCGTCATCCACCCGCGCAGCCCGCGCGTGCCCACCGTGCACGCCAATTTCCGGTTCATCACCAAGGGCAGCGGGCCAGGGCAGGCGGGATGGTTTGGCGGCGGGTCGGACCTGACGCCGTATTATTTCCGGCGCGAGGACGTGGTGCATTTCCATCGCGTGTGGAAAGCGGTGTGCGAGCGGCATCCGGTGGCGGATTACGCGCGATACAAGCGCTGGTGCGACGAATATTTCTATCTTCCGCATCGCAAGGAAGCGCGGGGGGTGGGCGGCATCTTTTTCGATTACGTGAAGGAGCGGCATGAGGACGTGTTCGCGTTCGTTCAGGACGCGGGCGATCACTTCCTCCCCGCCTACACGCCCATCGTCGAGCGGCGTATCGACGAACCGTACGGGGAGGCCGAGCGGCGCTGGCAATTGACGCGACGCGGGCGCTACGTCGAGTTCAATTTGCTCTACGACCGCGGCACGATGTTTGGCCTCAAAACCGGCGGGCGCGCGGAATCAATTCTGATGAGTTTGCCGCCGGCGGTGCGCTGGGGCTATGCGGAAACTCCCGACGCTGGAACGCCCGAAGCGGAGATGATCGAGGCGCTGCGGGCCCGGGATTGGGCGGGGGAATCGATTTAGCGCCGGGTGCTTGCGGCTGGCGCCGGGGCAGCTTGTCTACCTAGACCACGGCGCTTCAGGGCTTTCGGGGTCCTTCCCGACACACTGCGCCGGGACTCACTTCGTTCGTCGCAAGGAGCTTCGCTCAGGATGACAGCAATTCATGAGCGGAGCGGCGGGATTGGGAATGAATCACCGCTGGTGGGATTTCAGGCGCCGCGTTTGCGGTCGGCTCGGACTCGCTCGATGTAGCGGCCGGTTTCGACTTCGATGCGGACGGTTTCGCCGGTGTCGATGAAGAGGGGGACCTTCACGACTACGCCGTTCTCGAGTTTTGCTTCCTTCAGAGTGCTGCCCTGTTGGGAATGCACCGCGGGAGAGGTTTCGGTGACCACGAGATCGACCGTTTGCGGCAGCACGATGCTCACCGCGCGGCCTTCGAAGAGTTCCACGGGCAGTTTCATTCCTTCCTGCAAGAACTGGGACGCGGGACCGATCGTTGAGCGAGGGATTTCAATCTGCTCGAAGGTTTCCGGATGCATGAAGGTGCAGGACTCGGCGTCGCCGTAGAGAAATTCCATGGTCTGGCGGTCGAGTTCGAGATCCTCGAAGCGCGTTTCCGGGCGCACATGCAACTCGCTGACGCGGCCGGTGTCGAGATCGCGCAGCTTGATCTTGACGACGTTGTGGATCTGGCCGGCGCGCGTTTTGATTTCAGCCTCCAGCACCTTGTAGGCCTGGCCCTCGGAACGAATCGCCATACCCGATTTCAGGTCGATTGCTAGCATTCCAGTACGGTATCGCCTCCTGACGACGGCACGCGCAGCGTGCCCCAGTATCAGATTCCATTCTCCAACGAGAACGCGAAGGGGGGCACGTACAACGTGCCCCTACGGCCGGTTGCGTTTTCAGATGTAGCGAAGGTCCACCCGCGGGACGTGCCCCGGAGGATTCCGCGAAAAAGCTATTGGTTGGGCTGGGGCGGCTCCTCGCCCATGTTGCCGAAGGGCCACAGGCCGAACGCTTTCAACAGCGCATCCTGATGCTGCTCGACGAGCATGCGCGCGGTGCGCTCGCTCGGCCAGGTGGTGCCCAGGCGGTCGGGCCGGTCGGCGATCCAGAAAGCGGTGAGCGCCATGACGGTCGCATCCTGATCGAGTGTCTCCGTCTTCACCTTGTCGAAGGAATCGACGTTCGAGTGGTGCGTGTAGCGATACTCGGGCGAATCTTGGCCCATGTTGATTCCCGGAATGCCGCCCAGGATGAACGGGCCGGTGTCGGTATCGAACACGGCATGATAGTTGACGCTCAGATCGCCGAACGCCTGGATCGATTTCGTGAACCGCTCGACGGCGGGAATCAGGTCGGCGTGGCCGCCCATTTCAAGATTGACGATCGGGCCCTGGCCGTTGTCCACGGTCAGCATCGCCACGTGATCGGCCATGTCGGCCTGGTGCTGTTTCACGTAGGCGAAAGAGCCAAGCAGCCCCTGCTCCTCTCCGGTGAAGAGAACGAAGCGGATGGTGCGGAGCGGCTTGTAGTGGCTCTCCGTGATGGCGCGCGCCGCTTCGAGGACGCAGACCGAGCCGAAGCCGTTGTCGGTGGTGCCCTGCGACAAATCCCACGCATCGAGATGGGCGCCGACGACGACGACCTGCTTCGGGAACCGGGTGCCGACGATTTCACCGACGGCGTTCGCGGCCTCGACCGGGCCCTTGGTCACCTCGTTCTGCACGTTCATCTTCAGGCGCACCGTTTTGCCCTGATCGAGCAGGCGTTCGATTTCATCCTGACCCTCGACGGCCATGCTGACCACCGGGATGTCGTAGTACTTGGCGAATCCGAGAATGCCGGTATGCGCGAGGTGCATGCCGGCCGCCGCGGCACCGCCCTGGCCGCCAATCACCGCGACGGCGTGCACGGCGTAAGCCTTTTCGAGGAACTCGCCATACTTCACGAACATGGCGAGGCCGCCGTTGCGCGGTTGCGGGCCCTTGGTCACCATGATCAGAATCTTTCCGGCCCAGTTCGCCGAGTTGTTTTTGATCTCATCATCGAGCTGGAAAAGATTCACGGGAACGACGTCGGCCTCGACGCCGCCTCTTGGCGTAGAGCCGACCCAGCCCATCGAATCGACCATCAGGCTCTGGCGCACGGGCGAGATGATTTCGGCAGAGGCGGAAATCCGCTTCCAGCCGCGCCAGATCGAGTAGTTTTCGGCTTGAACGTTCTGCAGGCCCATCGCCCGCATTCGCGATTCGGCCCACTTGACCGCCTCGGCCGCCTGCGGGCTGCCGGTGACGCGAGCGCCGATGTAGTCGCTCAGATATTCCAGGTCTGGACTGGCCTGGGAACGCATCATCGCTTCGCCGGCAATTGCCGTGAGCGCGGGCAGCGTGCCGTCGGCGGCCGGGCCGGGCGGCGTGGCGGTTGTTCCCGATTGCGCCAGGCACAGGCCCGCCATGCCGAGCGCGGCCACCACGGCCAGAATTCGAATACCGAGTTTGGTATGCATAGAAAGTTCCCCCTGCTTGATCTCGACGCGAAGCCGCATGATAACACATGGTTTTCGCGTTCCGGAGGCGGCTCGCGCATTCCGGCATTCAACCAGATGGCTGCGGCGCGAAGAGGCTCCGAAAAGATTTACACACAGGGGGCGCAGATGGAGGCCACGGAGGAGTTCGTGGCCCTGTGTGTTTGTTCCGCTCCGTTCTTTGCGCCGTCGCTTCGAGGAAACCTCAAGGCAGCGGCGCCTTGAGGCGACGGCCGGCTTGTGGCAGAGTCAACCGGTGACCGACGCGCTGGTTTTCATTTTCGGACTGATGTTTGGCAGCTTTCTGAATGTTTGCATTCGCCGGCTGCCGCAGCACGAGTCGATCGTGACGCCTGGCTCGCATTGCCCGCGATGCCAGACGCCGATTCGCGCTCGGGACAATATTCCCGTCGTGAGCTACCTGCTGCTTCGCGGACGTTGCCGCGCCTGCGGCGAACGGATTTCTCCCGAATATCCGCTGGTTGAGCTGCTCACAGGAATGCTCGCGCTCGGATGCTACTGGCAGTTTGGCATCACGATCTCGGGTGTGAAGTGGACGCTTTTCTCCGCCATGATGCTGGTGCTCGTCTTCACCGATTTTCACGACCGGCTGCTGCCGAACCGCGTCAATTATTTCGGTCTGGCCGCCGGATTGGCGCTCAGTCCGTTCACGCCTGCCGTGGATGGGTTTGCGCGATGGCTGCTGCACGGATGGTTCGCGCTCGGCGCGCCGGAATGGACGGTGCGTTTGGCGGATTCGGCGCTGGGAGCGATTGTTGCCGGGGGAATGCTGTGGCTTTTCGCGGAGGGCTACTTCCGCCTGCGCGGGCGCGAGGGGATGGGACTCGGCGACGTGAAAATGATGGCGATGGCGGGAGCGTTTCTCGGCGTGCGCCAAGCGATCCTGATGATGCTGCTCGGGTCCATCCTCGGGAGCGTTGTGGGCGCGATCGCCGTCTGGGGATTCGGCAAGGGACGCGACTACGAATTGCCCTTCGGCAGTTTCCTGGGCATCGCCGCGCTGTTCATGATTTTCGCGGGCGGGCCGCTGCTGCACTGGTATGTCACCACTACCGGGCTGGGGCGCTGAAGGCGCGGGCAAGACAGTTGCAATCCGAACACAAACTGGAACAGGAAAGCAGAGAGCCGCGGAGAGTCGCTGAGTGACGCGGAGAGTTTCGGAACGGGGCTTACTCCTGGATTCGATTGGGGACCGGGCGCTCGGCGATGTGGAGCGCCACGACGCCGCCCATCCAGCGCTCGAAGCGCACGTTCTTGAAACCGGCGGATTGCAGGCTGGAAGCGAGATTTTCCGGCGAGGGGAAACGGGCGACCGAAGCGGGCAGGTAGCCGTAGGCCTGGCGGCTGCCGGACACGAGTCCACCGATCACCGGAAGGATTTTTTCGAAATAGAAACCATACAAACGGCCGAATTTCCGCCCCGGTGGCTCTGAAAATTCCAGAATGGCCAGAACGCCTCCGGGGCGCAGCACCCGCAAGAATTCGTCGATACCCGCTCTGTAATTCGCGAGATTACGGAAGCCAAAAGCGACCGCGATCAGGTCGAAGGCCTGCGCGGCAAAGGGCAGACGGAGCGCGTCAACGGCCACGAACTGCGCCTGGCTCTTCTTCTGTGCCGCTTTTTCCCGGGCGCGCACGAGCATGCCGTGGACGAAATCTCCGCCGTAAATCTCCAACTGACCGCCGGCCTCTCTGCGTGCTTCGCGCTCGATGGCAAACGTCAGGTCGCCGGTTCCGCAGCAGATGTCCAGCGCCCGCGCGCCGGGGCGCAATACGTGGCGGACGCGCCGGATGGCGCGCCAGCGCCACCAGCGGTCGGAGGAAAACGAGAGCAGATGATTGAGGAAGTCGTAGCGCGGCGCGATGGCGCCGAACATCTCGCGAACGCGACGCGCGGCCTCCGTTTCGTCCTGAACGCCTTGGGGCCGCGTACCGGCGGCCGGCTCATCGATTTTTTGTTTCATCGGTGGCCTCGCGCGGGTCAGCGCGGCTCCCGCGACGCGGACTTCCGCGCCGCTTTACCAGCGCGCTTCGGGAAAAGTTGCGGCAGGCGGCCGAGCACGTCGCGCACGAGCGCTTCCGGCACGTCCTCGCTGATTTCCACTTCGCCGATGCGCCGGGGAAGCACCCAACGCAGCCGGCCCGCGTGCGCCTTCTTGTCCGAGCCGAGGCGGGCGGCGATGGATTCGCGCCGGTCTGGCAATCGCGGCAACCGGCCGAGGGAAGCCACGAGCGCGGCGATGCGATCGGCGTCGGCCGCGCGAACGAGGCCCTGTTGGCGAGCGATATCCACGGCGGCAAGCATGCCCCAGCCGACGGCTTCGCCGTGCAGGACACGGCGGTAGCCCGTGGCCGCTTCGAGCGCATGGCCGATCGTGTGGCCGAAATTGAGCACCTGCCGGAGGCCCGACTCGCGCTCGTCCTGGCCGACGATCTCGCCTTTGATGCGCGCGCAGCGAGAAACGACCCAGTCGAGCACTTCGGCATCGCGGGCGACGACGCGATCCATCGTGCGTTCGAGCACGTCGAAGAGCAGCGGATCGGAGATCACCGCGTACTTCAGCACTTCGTAGAGGCCGGAGCGATACTGTCGGGCGTCGAGCGTCTTGAGCAGTTCGGGATCGGTGACGATGAGCTGCGGGGGATAGAACGCGCCGACGAGATTCTTCCCTTCCTTCAAGTTGACGCCGGTTTTCCCGCCGATCGAGCTGTCGACCTGGGCGACGAGCGTCGTCGGCACATGCGCGAGCCATACGCCACGCATGTAGCTCGACGCGGCGAAACCGGCCACGTCGCCGACCACGCCTCCACCTGCCGCCACGATCGCGGCACCGCGGTCGGCGCCGGCGCGCACGAGCGCCCGCTCGATTTTCTCGACTGTCTGCAGGTTTTTCGCCGTCTCGCGATCGTCGAAAAGAATGCGCTGGGGCTGGGCCGGATCGAGCGCGGCGGCGAGGGCGGGGCCGCAGACGCGCCACACGCGCGGCGACGAGAGCAAAAATACGCCCGTCCGTTCGCCAGGCAACTGCCGGGCCAGCCATCCGCGCCGGCCCACGAGTCCGCGGCCGCACAACAACGGATAATCGCCGGCCGAGGAATGAATCATGAAACGTTTCATCGAAGCGGAAACTGTATCACACCACGCGGACAACTTCCCGTCCGCGGCTTCGTGCTAACATAGTTCAACCTTGCGGGACGAATCAGAGGGCATGCAGGAACCCGAACGAATCAGCGTGGATTACGCCGTTGTCGGCGCCGGTGTAGCCGGGCTGCGCGCGGCCATCGAACTGGCGCGCGGCGGGCGCGTGCTCGTGCTGGCGAAGGGGAACTTCGGCGAAAGCGCCACGGCCGTCGCGCAGGGCGGAATCGCCGCGGCGCTCAGCGACGAAGACGAAATCAGCTTGCACGAACAGGACACGATCCGCGCCGGGGACGGGCTGTGCAATCCCCAGGCGGTGCACGTCCTCGTCGAAGAAGGCCCGCAGTACATCCAGGAACTGATCGGCTGGGGCACGCAGTTCGACCGTACCGGCACGAAACTGGCGTTCACGCGCGAAGGAGCGCACAGCCGCTCGCGCATCCTGCACGCGCATGGCGATTCGACCGGCTGGGAGATCAGCCGCGCCCTGATCGCCAAAGCCGCGACGATCGACGAGATCGAGATGCGCCCGCAATCATTCACCATCGAGATCGAATCTTCGGAGGCCGGAGGCGTCGGCCTGCGATTCCTCAATGAAAGAAGCGGGCGCGTCGCTCGGGTGGAATGCCGGGCGGCGCTGCTCGCCACGGGCGGCCTTGGACAGATGTATCCCGAGACGACCAATCCTTTCTCGGCCACCGGCGACGGCATGGCGGTCGGATTCCGCGCCGGTGCGGCGCTCTCCGACATGGAGTTCATCCAGTTCCATCCGACGGCGCTCGCCGCTCCGAAGGCGCCGCCATTCCTGCTCTCGGAAGCGCTTCGCGGCGAAGGCGGCGTGCTGCGCAACGCGATGCTCGAACGCTTCATGCCGCACTACCACGAAGGTGCGGAACTCGCGCCGCGCGACGTGGTGAGCCGCGCCATCGTTTCCGAGATGAAGCGCACACGCAGCACGTACGTCTATCTGGACCTCACGGGTCTCAACGAGGAGTACGTGAAAAAGCGGTTTCCGCGCATCTATTCCACCTGCCTCACGTACGGCATCGACATCACCGCCGATATGATTCCGGTGCGGCCCGCGGCCCACTACGCCATGGGCGGGTTGAAAACCGATCTCGCCGGACGCACCACGCTGGCGGGAATCTACGCCGCGGGCGAAGTAGCCGCGACCGGCGTCCACGGAGCAAACCGCCTGGCCAGCAATTCGCTGCTCGAAGGGCTGGTCTTTGGCGCGCGCGCGGGAAAGGCGATGATCGAGGATTCGCCGGCATCGCACGGCGCAAGAAAGCAGGGCGCTCGCGGGCACAAGCCCGGCACGAAACAGAACCATCCGCATTCCACATCCCATACGTCAGATGGTCCGGCTCCGGGCTCTTCGTCCCACCCGGCGCATGGCCCCGACGAGAAGCCCGAGCCCACGCTCGACAAAATCCGCGAAATTCTGGGAATCCACGTCGGCATCCTGCGCGAACGGAAAGAACTCACGCAGGCCATCCAGCAGCTCGATGCGGTGGAAATGACCGCGCCACACAGGCCGGAAAGAAGGGCTTGGGAGATTTACAACATGTGGGCGCTGGCGCGGGTCGTTGCGCGGAGCGCGCTGGCTCGCGAGGAAAGCCGCGGCAGCCATTACCGGTCCGATTTTCCCTACCACGACGATGAAAAATTCGCCTGCCACTCCGTGGTCACTCGCGAAGGGCCGGTACGGTTCGAGTAGAGCCTTCCCGAAATTCGCCGCTCGCGCCGAATTCTCCCGAGCTAAGGCACGGTTATGACAACTTTTCCTTGGGCGTGGCCTTTCTCCAGATAGCGGATAGCTTCGGAAACTTCACCCAACGGATAACGCCTGTCGATAACGGGCTTTACCCTTCCGGATTTCAAGAGATCCCGCATGATGCCCAGGTCTTCTTTGCTCCGCTTCGCCGCAAGCAGCACAAGCCTCTGACTCACGAACGGCGACAAGAGAAGCACCTTGATCCAAAGGGCGAGAGGCCCTATCCACCGGCCGTTCGGTCCCGCGACGGCAATGTATGTCCCCTTGGGAGTCAGAACGCGCCTGCACTCCGACAGTGAACGATTCCCAACGCAGTCGAAAATCACATCGTAAAGCCGGCCACTTTTCGTGAAATCCTCCCGGGCGTAATCGACAACCCGATCGGCGCCGATGGATCGGACCATCTCCACATTCCTCGTACTGCATACGCCGGTCACGTCCGCGCCAAACCATTTCGCGATCTGCACGGCGACCGTGCCCACGCCTCCCGCAGCGCCGTTAATCAATACCCTCTGCCCCGGCTGAATTTTTCCCTTGTCGCGAAGACCCTGCAATGCGGTGTACGTCGCCACCGGCGCGGAAGCCGCCTGTTCAATCGTTACGTTCTCCGGCTTGATGGCCAGTGCCGGCTCGGGAGCACATGCATACTCGGCAAAGGCCCCGCGGCACGAGCCGAACACCTCGTCTCCCGGCTTGAGTTGCGTTACGGCTTTGCCGACCGCCTCCACTTGTCCGGCAACATCGACGCCGAGTCGCGTGACCTTGGGTTTGAGCAGCCCGAACACGATGCGGCCGATGCGTGGCGTGCCTCTCATGAAATGCCAATCAATCGGATTGACGGAGGCCGCGCCAACTTTTACCAAGACATCGTTGTTCCCAGGAACAGGCTGCTCGACATCCGTGATTTCGACGACATCCGGCGGGCCGTATCTATGGTAGAGAGCGGCTTTCATGCGCGCACCTCGGCTAAACGGACCTTGCGCAGCAGTATACGCCAGGCGCATGGCTCGCTACGGCCGCTCCGTGCCTTGCGGCCGACATACACTTCTGTCCTTTTGCCGCGGATGTTGCCGAGGCTAGTTCAGGATTTGCCGTGCGTTTGCGGTACGAATTTCTGGTCCAGCGCCTGGATGCTTTCGAGGAAGACGTGGCCGACCACCGCCAGCGAATGCGGGCTGCATTTGTCGAGCGTGTCTTGGGAGGTGTGCCAGTAGGGATAGTTGAAATCGATGATATCGGCGGAAGGAACGTGGCGGCTGAGAAACGGCGTGTGATCGTCGGTTACCGACATGTAGGTGGAAAGGAAATATTGGGTGTAGCCGAGGCGTTTCGCAACCGACCACACGAGCTGTTCGAGCCAGGGCGTGGAATTCGATTCGCGGGTGATGCCCAGATTCGCATCGCCGACCATATCGGCGAGCAGCAGCGCCTTCACCTTCTCCAGATCGCCCGACAGCTCCATGCTCGCGGCCAATTCGCGGCTGCCGAAGGTGTTGTTGTCGCTGGTCCAGATGGTCTGGGCCTCCTGCTCGGACTGGAAGTTGGTCTGTTCTTCCTCGCCGTCGAGAAAGGCGATCCATACGGTAAGAGGGCTCGGCTTGCCGCACATGTCGTGTGCGACCTCGAGCAGCACAGCCGTGGAAGAGCCGCCGTCATCGGCGCCGACGAAACCCGGCAACCGCAGCGTATCGTAATGCGAGAGCAGGAGCACGATGCCCGGGTCCTTGCCGGGAATCTTCGCGACGATGTTCTCCATCGCGAGCTTGCCGACGCCCGTCTGCGCCTGAAAATTGTCCTCGGACACCTGGCAGCCGAAGGACTGGAGCTGGGAAACGAGCCAGGCCTGCTCAAGATGGATGTTGGCGGAAGCGGGCGGACGAGGGCCGAACGAAACAATTTTTTCCAGGTACGTCCAGGCGCGCGCACCGTCGAATCCGCCGGTTTGCGAGGCGGGCGGCGCGGCCGCCGGCGGCGCCGCGGCCTTGGCCGCCTGCGAGGAGTCGCCAGCATGCGATCCGCCGCAGGCGAGGGCGGCAGCACAGAGCAGGACAGCACCGAGAGTGACAGGGAGAGTACGGAAAGAAGCCCTGAATCCGGCTTCACGTTTCTGATGAACATTCATCTCAAGGCCTTTCCTGGCCGGCCGAGCCGGCCATCGCCGCCTTGCGTTTGCTGCGCACCACCATGTAGCTGACGCCGATGCCCGCCAGGTAGAGGACCACCATCGGCGCCATGAAGATCAGCATCGTCGTCGCGTCCGGGCTGGGAGTCACTACCGCCGCGATGATCGTGATCACCAGAATCGCGTAGCGCATATTCTTCCACAGAAACTTCGGCGTAACCACGCCGATCAGCGACAGGAAGAAAATCAGCACCGGCAATTCGAAAATCAAACCCAGCCCAATCAACACGAGCAACGTGAGATCGAAATATTCATTGATGCTGATCAGCGGCGTGAAGGGACCCTGAAAGCTGATCAGGAAGCGCAAGACGATGGGCAGCAGAATGAAATAGCCAAACGCAATGCCGCCCAGGAACAGGCCCACCGACGATACGACGAACGTAACCACCGCCCGGCGCTCGTGCTTGTAGAGGCCCGGCGCGACGAACAACCAGATCTGATAGAAGACAAACGGCGACGCGATCACCAATCCCAGATAGAAGCCGAGGTGAATGATGAGGGCGATGACGCCGGTCGGACTCGTGTAGATGAGTTTATCGGCGAGGTGGGCGGTGTGCAGCGCCTCCTGCATCGGCCGCGAAAGGATTGCCAGCATTTTCTCGGCGACCGAGAAGCCCACCAGGGCGCCGATGCCGATCGCTATGAGGGAATACACGAGGCGCTTGCGCAACTCGGTGAGGTGCTCGAAGAACGACATCCGTCCTTCCGGCTCGCCTCTCCCGGCGCCTCCGGCAGGCAATTCAGGCGGCGGTGGAGTGGCCATTGCTGGGTTTTCCGGAAGTGGGCTCCGACGCCGGACCGTCGTCGCCGGCGGGCGCCGGAGACGGGGATTCTTCGGTTGTCGAGCCAGGAACGGGTTTGGCGGAGCCGGGAGCGCTCTCGGCTGCCGATTCGGCCGGCAACGAAGGCGAAACTGGCGGGGCGGGGGGCCTCATGGTTCTCTTTTCGTCAATCTCGCGCTCGAGCTGCCGCATCTCATCTTGGAGGGTCTGTTTCAGGCTGCCGGTGGCGCGGTTGAATTCAAACATGGCTTTCGACAGAGCGCGGGCGAGTTCGGGCAGCTTTTCCGGCCCAAACACGATAAGCGCGACCAGGAAAATGATGATCAGGTGGGAAATGCTTAACATCGAATCGCGACGCGGCCCTCGCGTGAATGATAGAAAAGCGGCGGATGGGTGTCAAACCAGCCCTATGCTATACTGGCAGGAGTCAAGGAGATAGGCGGAATATGGTTCGGGGAAAGCGCGGTATCCTTGCTTTTTTTGGCATTCTGGCGGTTTCCGCCATCCTCGGTGGCTTCTACGGTCCTTCGGTCGACGCCACCACTTCGGGCGCGGACCAAATGGAGCAGTCGGTGAAGACCTTCACGCAGGTCCTCGCCGTCGTCGAGCACGACTACGCGAAGCCGGTTAACGTAGACAAGACGGTCTACAACGGCGCCATTCCCGGCATGCTGGCGGTCCTCGACCCTCACTCGAGTTTCTTCGACAAGAGAGCGTTCGACCTGCTGCGTGAGGACCAGCACGGCCGCTACTTCGGCGTCGGCATGCAGATCGGGCCGGAAAGCGGACGCACCGTGGTCATCGCGCCGTTCCCTGGCTCTCCCGCCTATAAGGCGGGGATTCGTCCGGGCGACGTAATCCTGAAAGTCGACGACAAGTCGTGCAAGGGCCTGACGACCGATCAGGTGGCGAATCTGCTGAAGGGGCCGCGCAGCACCATCGTCCACGTTACCGTGGGCCGTGAAGGCTGGAAGGAGCCGCTCAGTTTCACCATCACGCGCGGCGAGATTCCGCACAACGCGGTCGATTATTACACGATGCTCAGCCCCGGCATCGGCTACGTCCACATAAACACCTTCGAGAGCGAAGAGACGGCCGACGAACTGGCGGACGCAATGCAGAAGCTCGACGCGACGCGCCTCAAGGGACTCATCCTCGATCTCCGCGGCAATCCGGGCGGACTGCTGAACCAGGCCGTTCAGGTCGGCGACATGCTGCTCGACAAGGGCCAGCTGATCGTGAGCCACCACGGCCGCTCCTCACCCGAGCGGCGCTATTATGCGGTCCACGGTAACGGCGGCGACCACGTGCCGATCGTCGTTCTCGTCAACGGTGGCACCGCATCAGCCTCCGAGATTGTCTCCGGCGCGCTGCAGGATCACGATCGCGCGCTGATCGCCGGAACCACGACGTTCGGCAAGGGCCTGGTGCAAACGCTCTCCCCGCTCAGCTACGGCAGCGGCCTGGCGCTCACCACCGCTCGCTATTACACGCCGAGCGGCCGGCTGATCCAGCGCCCCTATCAGAACATCTCCTATTGGGAATACCGCTTCGATCCTCAACCCTCCAAGAAGCCCGAGGTCCGGCTCACCGACAGCGGGCGGTCGGTCTACGGCGGAGGCGGCATCACGCCGGACGTGAAAATCCCGTCGCCGGAACTCGATGCCTTCCAGCGCAAGCTGATTCAGGACGGGGTGTTCTTCCCGCCGATCGGCTCGCCGCTCGAAATCGGCGTCGGTGATTTCACCCGCTACTTCCTCGGCGAGCGACCCAACATCACCCGCGATTTCACGGTCGACCAGAACGTGATCAGCGATTTCGAGAAGTTTCTGACCAGGCAGAAGGTCAGCTACACGCCGCAGGATATCCAGCAGAACCTCGACTGGCTGAAATGGAAGATCAAGCGCGAGGTTTTCACCTCGGTGTTCGGCCTCGACGCAGGATACCAGGTGGACCTGGACAACGACGCGCAGATGCAAAAGGCGGTCACGCTCTTCCCGGAAGCGAAGCAGCTCTACGCCAACGTTCGCAAGATCCTGGCCCAGCGCTCCGCCGAAAACGCGCCGGTCAAGCCCTGACGGCGCTCCGGATTTCTCGCACGCCGGACTTTACCGCATCTTGCTCGTGCGCGGAGGTCCGCTTACAATCACACGAAGTGGGCCGCTAGCTCAGCTGGGAGAGCGCCTCGTTCGCAACGAGGAGGTCGTGGGTTCGAATCCCATGCGGTCCACCAATCCAACCCGGGTCCAGCCCGGAGGCATAGGTTACAGAATGTACCGGCTACATGGGTGACACTTTGGGGCCGAAGGGGTTGTCGAGCGGCTCCAGCACCCGAGTGTCTAGATCGAAATATCCCAGATCATAATCCATAAAGCTCACCAACCAGATATCGTCGTGGACTTCTTTG
>JAGWOX010000025.1 GCA_028877145.1 Acidobacteriota bacterium
CCAGCTGGACCTGGTCGCATGCGATCGACGACTCGACCGACCTTTCGACCCTGCTCGATCCTCAGAATAACCTCTTTCCGAATCTGGAGCGGGGCAACTCGACGTTCGATCAGCGGCACCGTTGGGTGACGAGCGCAATCTTCCAGAGCCCATACCACTGGAAGGACACAGGATTCGTCAAGAAGCTGCTGGCGGACTCCTTCGCCTCGCCGATCATCGACTTTTCGACCGGCCGGCCCTACACCGTGCTCACCGGCACCGATTACAACATGAACTTCAGCGCGAATACGGACCGGCCGTCGGTGGTGGGGGCGGGAGGACCGGGAGCGGTCAGTTCGCCCTTTATTCCGAACGTGGCGTTCACGTTGCCCACGACGTGCCCGTCAGGGATTCCGGCGAGCGCGCAATCGCCCTCCGGACAGACGGTACCCATACAGCCGTTCGGGTGCACCGGGAACCTGGGGCGCAACACGTTCTATACGCCGGACTATTTCGACATCGATCTGCGGCTCGACCGGAAGTTTTATTTCCACGAACAGGACAACTTCGAGTTGATCGTCGATGCCTTCAACCTGCTGAACCGTTTCAACCCGCTGGCGGTGAACCTGCTTTGCGATCCGGCGAGCGGGTCCTGCACGGCGGGGCAACCGACGGCGGCGTTCGATCCGCGGCAATTCCAGTTCGCGGTGAAGCTGAACTTCTAGCCGCGGATTCGAGTCGAAACGGGATTTGCGCGGAAGCGCAGAGGACACAGAGGAGCTGGCTGGCCTTCAGGTTTCGGCGGGGCCGTCCGGTTCTTCGGCCTCCGGCGGCTCGCGGAGTTCGATCTCCACGGGCTTGAGCGTGGCAAGTTCGGCCTCGGAAGAGACGCCGAGGTCGCGAAGTTTGCGGGCGGAGGGCAGGAGCATCCGATCGAGCGAACCGATGGCGCTGTTATAGGCGTCGCCCGCACTTTTGAGGCCCTTGCGGACGCCGTCGAGGTATTCGAGAAACCGCTGGAGACGTTCGTAGAGTTCCTTGCCGAGCGAGCTGATGCGCGCCGCGTTCTGCTCCATCTGATGCTGGCGCCAGCCGTGCTCGACAGCCATCAGTAGAGCGATCAGGGTGATCGGGCTGGCCGGTAATACTTTCTCCTCTCCACCCAAGGCGTCTTCCAGAAGCTGGCGGTCGCTTTCGAGCGCCGCACTGAAAAACGACTCGCCCGGCATGAACAGAACGACGAACTCCGGTGCGGAGTCGAACTGGCTCCAATAGGATTTCGAGGCCAGTTGCCGCAAGTGTGACCGTACCAGGCGAACGTGCTCTTCCATTTCTTTCTGACGGTCCCGTTCGCTGGCCTCAGCGGCTCGGAGAAAGGCGTCCAGAGGAACCTTGGCATCAACGGCGATATCCCGCCCCCCGGGCAGGTGGACAATCAGGTCCGGACGCAATCGTCCGGATTCGCCGGTGAATGTCTGCTGCTCGACGAAATCGCAATGGGACGACATGCCGGCCAGCTCCACGGCGCGTCGCAGCGTCAACTCGCCCCATGAGCCGCGGATGCGGGGCTGGCGCAGCGCCGTAGCGAGCGTGCCGGTTTCCTGATTCAATTCCAAAACCCGGTTCGCCAGATTGGTATTCGTCTGTGAAACCTGCGTCACCTGCACTTGCAGGGTCTTCAGAGCTTCCGCCAGCGGCGTTACCAGTCCCTCGATCGCCACTTTCCGCGTTTCGAGTTCCGTGGAAGCCTGCTGGCGCAATCCATTGAATCGCTCGGCGGCCTGCTTGAGGAATTGATCGCTGCTCTTAGTTAGCGCATCGAGGGCGAGCGCTTCGAAGACGGATTTCATTTCCGCCTTCGTCTGGTCGAACGCCTGGCGCTGCTCGGCCAGGTTCTCTTCCGATTTCGCACGTGCCGTTTCAGCCGCAACGCGCGAGGCCGATTCGGTATCGAGGCGCGACTGCAACTCGCCGAGACTTGCGCGATGCGAATCGAGTTGCACGCGCAATTCCGCCTGTGTGCCTTCGAGCGTGGCGCGGCCGGTTTCCGCCTCACGCAGCCGGGCCTCGTAGGACACGCGCACGCGGGCGGAGGCGTAGAGGAAACCGACGACGGCTCCGATGAGGAGGAAGACGGCCGCCAGCAGAATTGCCTCCGCACTCATCGCCTTACTTCCGTTCCTTCCCGGGGGAGGCCGGCGGCGATGGCGGCCCCTGTTCCAGGCCGGCTGCCCGCAGGAACTCCTTCATGTTCGTTAGCTGGGACTCCAGGCCGGCGCGATCCGCTTCGGCATCGCGTAATTTCTCTTCGTAGAGCATGCGCACGCGGGCCTGGCCGAGGAGAAATCCGAGAACGCCGCCGATGAGCAGCGTCAGGCCAGCAAAAATCATCGCCGATATGATCATTTGTCTCTACCTCGCTAATGCCCTGGTGGGCGAGAGTAGCACAGAGGAGGCCCGGGGGCGCTCGCCTGTCGAGGATACAACCGCAGGCAGGTTTGGACGTAGCCGCGGGAAAGGCCTGCGCCCCATAGGCGAAAAAAAGGAGGAGGGGTGGAACCCGATGCCCAGTATTATCTACAAAGTAAACACGCCTCGAAATGAAACAGTAAACCCCGCCTTACCGTGGCTACAATGTGGCCCTTGGGAGGATCACGGTCATGAGTGTTGTTGGCATAGTCGTTGTGGTGGCGCTGGCGATCTTCGCGGCATCGATTCTGGGTGCGTGGCTGCGAGGCGGCACCGGTGGCCCGCAGGGCGACATCAAGGGCATCCAGGAAGAGATGCAGCGGCTGCTCACGACACAGGCGCAGGGAATTTCCGCGCAGATGGGACAGGTGAGCCAGCTTCTGAGCCAACACCTCACCGAGGTGCGGCGAGAGTTGGAACAGGGCGTGACCACCGCGAGCCGGATCACTGCCGACGCCCAGCGGGACATGACCGACCAGCTCCGCAATTCGACGGAAACAATGAATCGCCTGGCCCAGCATCTGGGCGACGTGCAGAAATCCGGCCAGGAACTGACGCAGGCCGCGCAGACGATGCAAGCTGTGTTGGGCGGGCCCAAATCGCACGGGGTGGTTGGCGAGGCGCAACTGGAGACCCTGCTGTCGGATGTGCTGCCGAAGAGCGCATACGAATTCGACTACGAGTTTTCCAACGGCGTGATGGCGACGGCCGTGCTGCACTCCGGGCGGAAACTGGTGGCCATCGACGCGGAATTTCCGCTGGATGCATGCCGCAAGGTGGTGGAAAAGGGCGACGAGGACGCGCGGGCCGAGTTTGCCGCGGCCGTGCGGAAGCACGTGGACGAAGTCGCCGGGACGTACATCCTGCCCTATGAAGACACGCTGGACCTGGCGTTGATGTTCGTGCCCTCCGAAAGCGCGTTCGTCGAATTGCTGCTGACGCAAGACGAGCAGGGCCGCCTGGACGACTACTGCCGCCAGAAACATGTTTTGCCTGTTTCCCCGAACAGTTTGCACGCGTACCTGAGCGCCGTTCTCGTTGGACTAAAGGGCATGGAATTCGAGGAGAACGCCAAGCGCATGCTGGCGGGTCTCGACGACGTGAAGAAGCAGTTCGACCGGTTCGCGCAGGCGCATGCCGAATTCGGCAGCCAGCTGCGGCAGATACAAGATACCTACGAAGAAGCGAGTCGCCGGTTCGCCAGCGCCCAGACGGCGCTCGCCGCGACGGCGCTCACCGAGCCCACCCAGGAAGCGGAAATAGAGAGCGAAGGCGCGCCCGCGGAGCCGGAACCGGTACAGGCTGCGAACAACGGGGCGTAGAGCGGCGACTTCCGCGCCCCGGAAACCGATCGCGGATTCAGAAATCAGCGCAAGAATCCCGGCAAGACGTCGGCGGAGCGCCGTCTTCTTGTCTTTCAAGCGGCCCACCCTTCGGGCACAAGACGCCCGAAGAGTGGGGCACCCCTAATTCCTCGCAGGATTTCAGGTTTGCCCTGAGGCTACAGGTCGAGGCGAACTACGAACGTTGTCTTGAAGCCCTGGTCCTGGCGCAGTTCCGTTGCCAGGCGGCGCGCGGCTTCCTCGCTCTTCACTTCTCCTACACGCACGCGATACAGCAGGCCACTGGGGGAATCGTATTCCTGGATGAAAACCGGGCCCCATTTGCTGCCGAGCCGGACGCGCAAGCGTTCGGCATTCTGCCGAACCGCGAATGCGCCCACCTGAACGGTGAAATCGCCCGAAGTAGGATTCTCCCCGGAAACCAACTCCAAACGAACGGGAGCGACGCCGGGACCGACCATATCGAGGGCGCGCGCCGCGCCAAACGACAAATCGATGATGCGGTTGTTGACGAACGGGCCCCGGTCGATGATGCGTACAACGACCTGACGGCCATTCTGGAGATCGGTGACGCGCACGAGGGAATTGAACGGCAGCGTGCGATGCGCGGCGACCATCTTGTACATGTTGTAGATTTCGCCGTCGGCGGCGTGGCGGCCGGAGAAGGGTCTGCCATACCAGGAGGCAATGCCCTCCTCGCTCCATTTTCCAGGCACGACGGGCGGCGCCGGAACGGTGGAGGGCGGACTCGGAGCGGGAATGCGGCGGTGACAACCGGCGATGAAAACGAGCGCGGAAAGAGCGGCGACCGTTAGCCAACGACGCGTCCGGTTGCCGGGCCTCTCGAATGGCAATGCGTCAGGCCTCTCTCACACGCATCCAACCTTGCAGCCGGGGTGCGGCCCCGGGCGGCGAGCAACGCGATTTGGAACGTAATCGCACGCGAGCCAGCAATCAAGCAAAACTTTTCCGGTATTATAAGAACCGCGGAAGCATCCGACAAGGAAAGCGATTGCCTCTGAGCCCGCGTTGGCGCTGGAAAATCGAACGATGGAAACGGCAATACTTCGGCTGGCTCTTCGCCGAGGACAGGGAGGAGATGCCTCGGCCGGAAATCTGTCCTTCTTGCGGACAGTTGGCGGGAGCCGGGGCGCGGCGCTGCCCGAATTGCGGAGCGAGCATGACGTTTTCGCTCGCCGCCGCCAGCCAGTCCTTTTCGCGCCTGCTGCCTGAAACTTCTCCCGCGAGTTACGGGATTCTCTTCTTTTGTTGCGCGCTCTATGGGATCTGCCTGCTGCTGACGCTGCGCTCGGGGGCCAGCGTCGGCGGCGGGATCCTGAACATCGGAGGCATCAGCAGCCCGGTCCTGATGACGTTCGGGGCTTCCCTGCCGCTTATCTACAACCTGATGCAGCCTTGGCGGTTCATTACCGCCGTTTTCCTCCACGCCAGTCTTCTCCACATCGGGTTCAACATGTGGGTGCTGATCGACATCGGGCCGATGGTCGAGGAGTTATACGGCTCGGCGCGGTATTTTTTCATTTTCGTGGTCACCGGCGCGCTCGGCTACGTTGCCAGTTCCTTCTTCGGCTATATGAGCGTTGGGGCTTCTGGCTCACTGCTGGGGTTGATCGGCGTACTACTGGCCGTCACGACGAAACGGCGCGGCGCCGCTTCGCAGATGGTGCGGAGCCAGTTGCTGCGGTGGCTGGTGTACATCGCCATTTGGGGATTTCTGTTCCCGGGCGTCGACAATGCTGCGCACCTCGGCGGCCTCGTCGCCGGGTTCCTGGTCGGACGCATCATGATGGACCGGCAGCCGGCCGACCCTATCGAACGCAAGCGGGCCTACGCGCTGGGCTGGCTGGCGGGCGCGGCAGTCGCTGTGAGTTTCGCCTTCATGGTTTTGCAGTTCTTCCACGTGTGATTGCCGCGACCCCGGCCGGGAATTCCGCATAACCAGGGAAGAGGAAGGAAGCCATTCGGCTTCGTTGACCACTCTATCTCCGTCCCTTCGGGGTCCTTCGCTTCGCCCAGGATGACAAAAATCGAACGCGGCTCGAGAGCGCTATTGGCTCAAGCGGCGGGCTACGGTGAGGCTGTAGTGGAGGCCGGAGAAGGTGGTGAAGAAGGCGACGAGCCAGCCGCAAGCGTTGCGGGCGAGGCGCAAGACGGGGTTTTCGACGAGGGCCAGGACGATCACCAGGAAGACCGTCAGGATCTGAAAGCCGGTGGTGAGCTTGCCCCACAGGCTGGGCGGAAACGCGACGTAACCGACCGCGAGCAGAATCACCGCGGCGGCGGTGAGCATCAGAACGTCGCGACCGAGGACGATGATCGCGAGCCACCAGCGAATTTTCCCTTCGAGCGCAAGCATGAAAAACGATGAGGACAGCAGGAGCTTATCGGCGATGGGATCGAGATAGGCGCCGACGGCGGTTTTTTGGTGCAGGCGGCGAGCGAAGAGGCCATCGAGACCGTCGGTGAGGCCGGCGGCGAGCAGAATGCCGAGCGCCCAGTCGTAGCGCTCGTAGCGGATGGAGATGATGAAAAATGGCAAGAAGGCGAGACGCAGAAACGTGAGCTGGTTCGGGACCGACAGGAGATCTCGTAGTCGTGAAACACCGGTCGTTTCGGCCATTTTCCTGTTCCTCACTCCAGCATCGTCTTCAGATCGGGCGCGATCCGGAGTTTCGGTTCGGTGAAGCGCTGAACATCGTCCGGCGCCACGCCCGGAGCCACTTCTCGCAGCAAGAGGCCTTCGCGGGTGATCTGGATGACGCCGAGTTCGGTGATGATGAGATCGACGACGGCGAGGCCGGTGAGCGGCAGGGTGCAGCGATTCACGATTTTGGGCTTGCCGTCCCTGGTCGCGTGCTCCATGGCGACGATCACGCGCCGCGCTCCGGCCACCAGATCCATGGCGCCGCCCATGCCCTTGAGCATCTTGCCCGGGATGGCCCAGTTGGCGAGGTTGCCCTCGACGTCGACCTGCAGCGCGCCGAGGATGGTGGCGTCGACGCGGCCGCCGCGAATCATCGCGAAGGAATCGGCGCTCGAGAAATAGCAGCAACCGGGGATTTCGCTCACCGTTTCCTTGCCGGCGTTGATCAGGTCGGGATCTTCCTCTCCGGGGAGCGGGTAGGGGCCGACGCCGAGCATCCCGTTTTCCGATTGGATGATGACTTCGACGCCGGGCGGGAGAAAATTCGGGACGAGGGTGGGCAGGCCGATGCCGAGATTGACGTAGTTGCCGTCGCGGAGTTCGAGGGCGGCGCGGCGGGCGATGCGGTTGCGCTTGTCGGCGGGATCGAGCGTTTCGCCGCCGCCTTCGGCGGAACGCAGCGTGCGTTTTTCGATCCGCCTTTCGAAATGCTCGCCCTGGAAAATCGCGCTGACGTAGATGCCGGGAACGTGAACTCTGTCGGGATCGATCTCGCCAATTTCCACCAGTTCCTCGACCTCGGCAACCACGCGACCGGCGGCGGTGGCCATCATCGCATTGAAATTCCGCGCCGTTTTCCGGAAGACGAGATTGCCCCAGCGATCACCGCGCCACGCCTTGATGAAAGCGAAATCGCCGCGCAGCGCGGGCACGAGCAGATAGTCGCGGCCGCCAAACTGGCGCGTTTCGAGGCCCCTGGCGGCGTCGGTGCCGAAGCCGGTGGGCGTGAAGAAAGCGGGAATGCCGGCGCCGCCGGCGCGAATGCGTTCGGAAAACGTTCCCTGCGGATTCAGCTCGAGTTCGAGCTCGCCGCTGAGGACGAGCTGCTCGAAGCGCTTGTTCTCGCCGACGTAGGTCGAGATCATCTTCCTGACCTGCTTTTGCTCGAAGAGGACGCCGACACCGAAATCGTCGACACCCGCATTATTCGAGGCGATGGTGAGATTCTTCACGCCCTTGCGGCGGACGGCGGCAATCAGATTTTCGGGAACGCCACACAGGCCGAACCCCCCAATCAGAATTGTCGAGCCGTCCTTCAGCTCGCGGATGGCTTCCTCAGCACTCGAAACGCGTTTGTCCATGGCGTCGTATCCTCGGAAAAAGGCCTCCGTAAGCTCCCGTGGAAGCGGGCGGATATGTCCTTCGGGGCCGAATCCGCCTCCATAACCAGGTACTTGCGGCACCGCTGAAGCCGGGCCCTTGCCAAAATCCTTGGGTTGCTACAACAGACTCTACTCTTAGCAGACAAGCATAGCGCGAAATGGAGTCTATTCGATATGACGGAGGATTGTGTAGAGGCGGGCGGCGCGGGCGAAGTCATCGCCGAGGGCGCCGGTGGCGAGACCGCTACGGATGCGTTCAAGCGTCGCGATCAGGCGAGCGAGAGCATCGTCCAGCGCAGGACTGGTGCGGCAGATCCCCTCCCAGAGTTCGTAAGGGCTGCCGGCGAGGCGCAGCGAATCGGCCAGGCCCGGGCCGGCGAGCGTTGCAGCGGCATCGCCTGCGCCTTCCAGCACTGTTTCAGCCAGGGCGATCGAGGCGAGTTGCGGCAGATGCGAGAGAAAAGCGAACAGGCGATCGTGGGCGGCGGCGTCGAGCCAGGTGGGTTGCGCGCCAATCTCGTGAATCACGTCGATGAATCGGGGAATGCGTGCGTCTTCGGCCTCTTCGCCGGAGGGTTCCCGCTCGCCGGATTGGCCGATAAGGACGTAGGTAGCATTGCGGAAAAGATCCGGGTCGGCGTGGTCGATGCCGCCCCTTTCGCGACCGGCGATGGGATGGCCGCCGAGGAAAAGGCGCGGCGGAAAGAACGAAAGGCGGGCCCGCTCGCAGACGGCGGTTTTCGTGCTGGCGGCGTCGGTCACGAGCGCTTGGGCAGGAGCGGCGGCAGCGATTTCAGGCAGACGGTGAACGATTACCTCGACGGGCAGCGCGACGTAAACGAGATCGGCTTCGCGGCAAGCGGCGCCGAGATCAGTCGAGCCATCATCGATTGCGGCGCGCTCGCGGGCGCGGGCGAGAACCTCATCCCGATCCCATCCGTTGATGGCGATTTCGGGAAATGCGCGGCGGAGGGCCAGCGCGAACGAGCCGCCGATGAGCCCACAGCCGAGAATGGCGACGCGGCGGAAGGGCGGCATCATGGCTCAGGCCAGGCGGCGTCCGACGGCCGCGGCGATCAGGCGAAGCTCGCCCATAAGCTGGTCGAACTGCTCGATCGAGAGCGATTGGGCGCCGTCAACGAGGGCGTGGTCGGGATCGTGGTGAACTTCGAGGAGTACGCCGTCGGCGCCAGCGGCGATGGCGGCGCGGGCGATGGGAGCGACCTGATCGCGGCGGCTGGCGGCGCGCGAGGGATCGACGAGGATCGGCAGATGCGAAAGGCGGTGAACGGCCGGGACGGCGGCAATGTCGAGCGTGGTGTGCGAGCCGGTTTCGAACGTGCGGATGCCGCGCTCGGCGAGCACGATCTGATAGTTGCCGCCGGCGAGGATGTGCTCGGCCGAGAGCAGAAGCTCCTCGATGGTGGCGGCGGGGGCGCGCTTGAGCAGCACCGGCTTCTGCGCGGCGCCGAGGGCGTCGAGCAGATCGTCGTTGAGCATGTTGCGGGCGCCGACCTCGATCATGTCGACGAAATCGATGAGCATCGGAATTTCAGTGATGCCGCGCGCTTCGCTGACGGCTCGCAGGCCGTTGTGCTCGGCGGCTTCGCGCAGGAGCCACAGGCCGCGCTCGCCCATGCCTTCGAAGCCGTAGGGCGAGCGGCGGGATTGGAACGCCGCGCCACGCAAAACTTTTGCGCCGGAGCGCGCCACGCCTTCGGCGATGCGGTCGATCTGCGCGGCCGATTCCACGGCGCCGGGACCCGCCGCGATGACGATTTCCGGGCCGCCGAAGCGGACGCCGCGCGCGAGATCGACCACGGTTCCCTCACGACGAAAGGCGCGGCTGGCGAGTTTGTAGGGCTGCGAGACGCGAATGACTTCGCGCACGCCGTCGAGTCCTTCGATTTGCCCCGTATCGAATTCCTTCTTCACGCCGAGCGCACCGATGACGGTGGTTTCCTCGCCGGTGGAGCGATGAACGTCGAAGCCAAGGTCGATCAGGCGATCGATGACGTGCTGAATCTGGGATTCGCTCGCATAGGGCTGCATCACGACAATCATGGCTCGCCCCCTTCCTCGGCGCCGGGCGCGTTCGCCGGCGGATCGTTTGCGGCAGGTTCCATCACGTGGCGCTCCACCGAGCGCGACTCGTCGAGGACGCGTTCGAAGAGCCGGCGGATGGCGCGATTCGAGAGCGGGCCGGTATTGGCGGCTTCGGCGCGCTCGAAGATTTGGCGCTCGCGGTCGGGCTGGTAGAGCGGCATGTGGCCGGCGCGCTTGATGTGGCCGATTTCCACGACGCAGCGGGCGCGCTGATTGAACAGCTTGAGCAGGCGGCTATCGATGGCGTCGATTTCCTGCCGGAGGCGGTCGATGACTTCTGTTGCACGCGGATCGCTATCGTCCATGGCTTCCACTCTTCAGTGAACGAATACGGGCGGCGACGGCCTGGGCCGCGGCCGCGCCCGATTCCGCCCGCTCGATTTCCGATACCAGCGCCGAGCCGACTACCGCCGCTTCCACCTTGCCCACAAGCGCGCGGAGATGTTCGGGCTGCGAGAGGCCGAAGCCGACGGCAAGCGGGAGCGCGGTGGAACGGCGGACGCGAGAAACGAGCGCGGTGAGATCTTCAGGGAGTTGGTCGCGCTGGCCGGTGACTCCGGTGCGCGAGATCAGATAGAGGAAGCCGCTCGAGACCGCCGCGATGCGCGCCAGGCGCTCGTCGGGTGTCGTTGGCGCGGCGAGGAAAATCGTGTCGAGACCGGCGGCGCGGAGCACCTGGCGGTATTCGGTTGCTTCCTCGGGCGTGAGATCGGTGGCGAGGACGCCGTCGGCGCCGACCTGCGCTGTGCGGAGAGCGAAATCCCCGAGGCCGATCTGAAGGATGGGATAGAAATAGGAAAACAAAACGAGCGGGACTTCTGTCGAGCGGCGAAGATCGGCGACGAGGTCGATGACCGCCGCGAGCGTCGTGCCCGCGCGGAGCGCTCGTTCACTGGCGCGCTGGATCACGGGACCGTCGGCGACGGGATCGCTGAAGGGGACGCCTAGCTCGATGACATCGGCGCCGGCATCGGCGGCGGCGAGGACGATTTCTCGCGTCGCGGCAAGCGAAGGATCGCCGGCGGTGATGTAGGCGACGAGGCCCAACTCGCCCGCGCGGCGCAGTTCGGCGAAGCGGCGGCCAATGCGCGTTTGCGCTTGCGATTCCGGGGTGGAAGTTGCGGCTTGCGGTGTTTCGCTCATGGGATTCGTCGAGTTCAGAGATAGCGCGCGAGGATGTCCATGTCCTTGTCGCCGCGGCCGGAGACGTTGGCGATGACCACCTGATCTAGGCTCATTTGGGGCGCGCGGCGAATCAGCTCGGCGAGCGAATGCGCGGATTCGAGCGCGGGGATGATGCCTTCGATGCGGGCGAGCGTGCGCGCGGCGTCGACGGCGGCATCGTCGTCGACGGCGGTGTATTCGGCGCGTCGTTCTTTCGCGAGCCAGGCGTGTTCGGGGCCGACGGCGGCGTAGTCGAGGCCGGCGGAAACCGAATGCGTGGTGGCAATCTGGCCTTCGGGCGTTTGCAGGATGTAGGTGTAGGTGCCGTGGAGAACGCCGGGGCGCGCGCCAGCGTATCCTGCCGCTGCGGCAAGACGCGCGGCGTGTTCGCCGAGTCCGTGGCCGCGGCCGCCCGCTTCGACGCCGAGCATCCGCACGCTCTCGTCGCCGATGAAAGCGTGGAACAGGCCAATGGCGTTCGAACCGCCACCGACGCAGGCAACGAGCAGATCCGGCAAGCGGCCTTCGGCGCGCAGAATCTGCTCACGCGCTTCGATGCCGATCACCTTGTGGAAATCGCGGACCATGGCCGGATAAGGATGTGGGCCAAGGACGGAGCCGAGCAGATAATGCGTGGAGCGGACGTTCGTGACCCAATCGCGCATTGCTTCGCTGATGGCGTCCTTCAGCGTGCGGCTGCCCGCGTCGACGCCTACCACTTCGGCGCCGAGCAGGCGCATGCGGAAGACGTTGAGGCGCTGGCGCTCCATGTCCTCGGTGCCCATGTAGACGACGCATTCGAGACCGAGACGCGCGGCGACGGTTGCGGTGGCAACGCCATGCTGGCCGGCGCCGGTTTCGGCAATGATGCGGCGCTTGCCCATGCGCTCGGCGAGCAAGCCCTGCCCGAGGCAGTTGTTGATCTTGTGCGCGCCGGTGTGGAGCAGGTCTTCACGCTTCAGGTAGATGCGCGGGCCGCCGAGGTGCGCGGTGAGGCGCTCGGCAAATTGCAGCGGCGTGGGCCTGCCTGCGAAATTGTGGAGCAGATCATCCAGCCGCTGCGCGAAAGCGGCGTCGATGCGAGCGGCGGCGTAGCCCCGTTCGAGTTCCTCGAGCGGAGCCATCAAGGTTTCGGGGACGTAGCGGCCACCGTAGGGGCCGAAACGGCCGCGTTCGTCGGGCAAATTTTTGGCAGCGGCGCTCATGGCCGTTTCCTCTTCATACGTCTCACCTGTCGCATCAGTTCCCGCAGCTTCGCCGGGTCCTTCTTTCCCGGACGCGATTCGACGCCGCTGCAAATGTCGATCGCGTAGGGCCGAACGCGCGAAATCGCTTCCACCACGTTCTCCGGCCGCAGCCCGCCGGCGAGGATGATCGCGCCGTAACGCGCGGCGCGCTTCGCCAGGCTCCAATCGAACCGCATTCCCGTGCCGCCTTGCAACCCGGGCCTGTAACCATCGAGCAAAAATGCAGCGGCGGCCGGATAGCGTGCGAGCCGCGCCGGCGGGAAGCCGGGCCGCACGCGAAAAGCCTTGATCACCGGCCGGGACTGAGACACGTGGCGCACGCGAAACGGCCGCTCGTGCCCGTGAAGCTGCACGACGTCGAGGCCGACGGCGTCGGCGATCTCGCGAACCCTTGGCGCCGATTCGTCGACGAATACACCAACCTTTACCACACGCTTCGGCAAACGCGCGATGATGCGCGCCGCCGCGTCCGGCTCGATGTAGCGCGGGCTTGGCCGGTAGAAATTGAAGCCGAGCGCGTCGGCTCCGGCGTCGACGGCCATACGCGCATCCGCGGCGCTGGTGATGCCGCAAATCTTGACGCGCAGCTCGCGGCCACGGCCGAAGAGCATCTCAGGCATCCTCGCCGCGGGCGAGCGGTCGGAGCGCCGCGCCGGGGTCTTCAGAAGTCATCAGATGCTCGCCAATGAGAAACGCGTCGAAGCCGGCGCCGGCCAGGCGGTCGATATCGGCGCGTGTGCGCAGGCCGGACTCCGCGACGGCGACGGCGTCATCCGGGATGGCGTCGATCAATTCAAGCGAGGTTTCGAGGCTCACCTCGAACGTGCGCAGGTCGCGATTGTTTACGCCGACGATCGTGGCGCCGCTCGCGAGCACGCGATCGAGTTCCGGCCGGCTATGGACTTCGACGAGCGGCTCCATGCCGAGCGTGCGGCCGAGGGCGAGCAACTCGCCGAGCAGTGCGTCATCAAGAATTGCGGCTATCAGCAGGAAGGAATCGGCGCCAGCGGCGCGCGCTTCCCAGATTTGCCAGGGATCGAAGAGGAAATCCTTGCGCAGGACGGGAACGGAAGTGGCGGCGCGCACCTGTTTCAGGTGCTCGAGCGCTCCCTGAAAAAATTCTTCCTCGGTGAGCACGGAAATCGCCGCGGCGCCGGACGATTCAAACTGCGCCGCCAAGTCGGCGGGCACATAGTCGGCGCGGAGCAAGCCGCGCGAGGGTGACGCTTTTTTGACTTCGGCGATCACGCTCACGCCCTCGCGGGCGAGCACGGCGAGGAAGTCGCGCACCGGCTGCGGCGTGCCTTTTTCGAGGGCCATGCGCAAGGCGATCTGCGGCAAGACGCGCTTGCGGTGATCCACGGCTGCCCGGCGGGCGGCGACGATTTTGTCGAGAATGGTGCCGGTGGCTTCGAGGGCCATGGTGTCAATCGCTCAGTCGCGAAAAGAGGAAATGGCTATGCTATTCGCCCAGCGCGCGGGAAGTCAATTTGTGGGGAGGAACAATTGGGGATTCTCAGAGCCCAGCGGGCGGCTTAGCTGGCCTGACTTTGGGGCGGTAGTCAGCCGGATCCAAGCACGCCGCGTACGTCGCTCGGTCCAAACCGATCCAGTCAGTCCTATTGATGCCACGGCGGTTCGTGGTCGTTGGGCTTACCGGGAATGCGCAAGCCATCTTTATCCATCGGTTCTGGAGTTTGGAGATCTCGCGAATGTCGTCGGCAACTTCGGAGAGGTCTTGATCCTGACTGAAAGCGATGGCGACATCGTATGATCCCCGGCTGGCAAGCCGAATGATGTCTAGGGCGATACGGACGTCAATTCCTTTTTCCTCTCCGTGCAATAAGGATAGTTGCGTTCCGTCGGGGAGCTTTACAACGCGATTGTGATAGCGCAGAGGTCGACTAAACACCTCGATGCCCTGGCGTCCCATAGCGGCCAGTTTTCGAGTCCAGAACTGATTCCAGAAAGGGTCGTCGGCTGCATCTGGAACGCCGGTGTAGAAATGTGTCTTCACTAAGTTCCAAGACCTCATTCGGCAGACGGTCTCGGCAAGTTTCAACGCATCGAAATTTGGATAGTGGTAGCCGAAGGCTGTCTTGGCATGATGAAACAGGTTCTGTCCGTCCACAAATACTATGGCTCGTTTGAGTGCTGGTTCATCAGGCATATGGGTATAAAAAATAACCCCGCCCGAGGCCTTTCGGCAATCAAGCGGGGGGGAATTTCGTAATCATTTTAGCACAACAACGGTCTGTTTTCTGCACGTTGATAATTATCCGTTACGTGGCGCTAGGCCGGGTCGGCCACTTCGTCCAGCAGCAGGGGAAGGCCGAGCTTATCTGCGTATTTGGGGCAGAAATTTTCTAGGTCGTAGAGGCGAGCGGCGTCGACGCGGCGCGACGGGCCGTGCGGCAAGGGCGCACAACTGTAGCGGCCGCCGCGCACGGCGGTCATGCAGCCGCGCTTGCCGCGGCGCACCAAGTCGATGGCCATGCTGGCGAAGGTGAGCGAAACCATCTGGTCGAGCATGTCGGCTTCGCCGCTGCGCAGGTCGTAGGTCAAATCGCTCGAGATCGAATCTTCGTGGGCGCGAAGGCGAATCTGCTCGGCCAGCGCGAAACCGATATCGGCTTTTTTGCGATGGCCGTAGGCGTCGGCTTGGCCGAATTCGGCGGTTTGCAGGCCCTTCCAATGCGCGCCCTCCGAGGCCACGACGAAACTGTAGCGGCTGGGATTGTGGCGCTTGTCCTCGACTAAGGTGCGGATGAGGCTGTCGAGGTCGAATTCCACCTCCGGGAGGACGCAGCGGCTGAAGGTGACATAGGCGGCGTAGAGGGCGGTGAAACCGGCATCGCGGCCGAAGATGCGGAAGACGCCGATGCGCTCGTGCGAGCCGAGCGTGGTGCGCTGGCGATTGATCAGCTCGCGAGCGCGGGTAATGGCCGTGGAAAAGCCGATGCAATATTCGGTGCCGGGAACGTCGTTATCCATGGTCTTCGGAACGCCGATGACGGCGACGCCTTGTTCGTCGAGAACGTGGAGGTAGCCGAGCGTATCGTCGCCGCCGACGACAATCAGATAATCAAGGTCGAGCGACTGGACGTTGTCGAGGACGATCGGCGTGAGATCGAAGACGTCCTCGGCCACGGCCATTTTGGCGGCTTCGCGCGGATCGAGATGCGCGGGCAGGAGCTGGCGGCGCACGCGGCGCGGATTCACACGAGAGGTGTGCAGCATCGTGCCACCGGTGCGGTCGATGCTGTGGGTGTTGCTGGGATCAAGCCGCATGACGAATTCGCCGTCGATGCCCGTGCCCGGGCGCGTATGCGTCAGGCCCATCCAGCCGCGGCGAATGCCTACGATTTCGGAGCCGAGGGAATCCGCCTCCGCCACGATGCCTTTGATTACCGAATTGAGGCCGGGAACGTCGCCCCCGCCGGTCAGAATGCCGATTCTGCGCCTCTCAACCACGGTACCCTCCTCCAGTTACCACTATACGGCGAGTAAGGCCTGAAATTGGAGAGGGAGGTATTCGCGGAAAAAGGGCGTGACAGTGCAGGCGACGGAAAGGAACTCTTCAGAGGCTGGCCGGGCAAAAAAACGCGCCCGCGCAAACCGACCCGGTTGCCGCTCAGGAAAATCCCTGAAGCAGCGTCCCACCACGGCCAGTTTGCGCGAGCGCTTTCAGCCTCTAGGACTGCAGAACTCTATGAATGCAAATAAGTATGAGGTTACGCGCAAATCAGTCGTGGGCGGTCCTGAAACCCTCCCGCGAAAATCGGCGGGGACCGCTAGCGGAATAGTACGCAGAAATATCCCCGCCGTCAATAGAGTTTCCCGGAAGATTGCACCTGACGACATAGGCGTGCGGCTCAGGGCTCTACATCGCGGCCCGAGAACAAGCGGTTGGCCTCGGCATAGGAGATGGCGCCGCGCGTGAACGAGGTGTAGGCGCCGGATTCGGCCAGTTCGCGGGCGATCCTCTGCATGAGCGCCATCGTGGCGCGCATCGGACCCGAGCCCATGCTGACGCGGCGCACACCCATGCGTTCGAGTTCGCCCACAGGCGGCGTGGGCGGGCCGGCGAGGATGTTGATAGGGCCGTTGACTTCGCGGACGAGGCGCGCGATTACGGCGGCGTCGGTGGCGCCGGGAAGAAACAGGCAGTCGGCGCCGGCTTCGCGATAGGCGTTGGCGCGGCGGATGGCCTCGGCGAACTGCTCGGCGGGGCTGCCGATGCCGGCCAGGTAGACGTCCGTGCGGGCGTTGATGACGAGCGGCACGCCGGCTTGCTCGCCGGCCTCGCGGGCGGCGCGCACGCGGTCGCATTGCAGGTTGATATCGATAAAATTGCGCTCCTCGAGCGCGTCTTCCAGGTTCATGCCCACGGCGCCTGCGGCAATGGCCGCCCGCGCCGTTTCCGCGGCCGATTCGGGCGTGGGGCCGTAGCCGGCTTCCATATCGGCGGTCACGGGCACGGCGACCGCGCGAGTGATGCGGGCAACGGCCTCGGCCATTTCTGTGCGGGAAATGCGCTGGCCGTCGGCGTAGCCGAGCGAATTGGCGATGCCGGCGCTGGTGGTGGCGAGGGCGGGAAATCCGACCTCTTCGACGATGCGGGCGCTGGCCGCGTCCCAGACGTTGCAAAGCACCAGGATTCGCGGCCCGGCATGGAGTGCGCGGAGCCGCTCGGCTTTTTCGCGCAAAGGATTTGCGGTCATTGGAGTCCTCCCGTTTGAGGTCAGCATCGAAGCTAGGCTTGGGCGGGCAGCCGGTCAACGGCCAATCTGGCCTGAAGGCGGATGGTCCGGGGCAGCGGGCAAAGGAACCCAGGCTTGAGAAGCTAAGCCTGGGGTGCTTGGCGCTCTTCGAAGCGTGCCAAGCTCCTACGAGGGCGACCCGCCGGGTCGCCCCTACGACGGGGGCTGGATGGAAAGGAGCGGGGAATGGAAGCCGATGGCCGTAAATTCACCGTGGCGGGTGCCGGGGTGGTTCCGCTACAATCGCGGCGGTTGCCACAAATGAGCCACTTTCGCCGGCACCATCCGATTCTCGTTTCCTTCACCCTGATTCTCACCGCGTTTTTGCTGTCGAGTTGCGGCTCAGCGCCGCAGCAGCAGCCGGGGCCGACACCGACCACCATCCCCGGGCTTCAAGAGGAAGTCCAGAAGATCCTGACCCGCTACCACGTGCCGGGCGCCGGCATCGCGCTGGTGAACAAGGACCAGGTGATTTGGGCGGGCGGCGTGGGCGAGGCGCGGCTTTCGTCGCACACGCCGGTTACGGCGGACACGATGTTTCGGGTCGGCTCGATCACAAAGACGTTCGTGGCGCTGGCGCTGCTCAAACTCCAGGAAGAAAAGCAAATCGATCTGAATGCGAAACTGGCCGATATCGCGCCGACGCTTCCCTTCCGGAATCCGTGGAGCGCGACGAATCCGGTGACGGTGGCGGATGTCCTCGAGCACACCGCCGGTTTCAACGACATGCTGCCGAGCGAGGTCTACAACGTTTTCGGCAAAGCGGACATGGACCCATTCCAGGTCTCGGAGCAGTTCAAGCAGACGCTCGTTTCGCGCTGGCCACCGGGCACGCGGATGTCGTATTCGAATCCCGGCTACGGCGTAGCGGGCTACCTGATCTGGAAGGGGAGCCACGAGCAGTTCGGCCCCTACATCGAGCAGAATATTCTGCAACCCCTCGGAATGACCGTGAGCGACTTCACGCTCACCGACAAGATTTACGCACAACTGGCGCAGGGCTACGACGGAAACTCGCCGCATCCGGTGCCGTACCTGAACATTTACCTGCAATCGGCGGGCGACCTGAAATCCTCGCCCGCGGAGCTGGCCAAGCTGGTGCAGATGTTCCTCAACGGCGGGAAGGCGGGCAATCAGCAGATCGTCAGCGCCGATTCGATCGCGCGCATGGAATATCCCCAGACCACGCTGGCCGCGCGCGAAGGACTGAAGTACGGATACGGGTTCGCCAATTACGCGACGCTCGACGGGCCGGTGGTGCAGCACGGGCACGATGGCGGCATTTCCGGCTTCCTTTCCACCTACGGCTACATGCCCGATCAGGGGGTTGGCTACGTCGCGCTGATCAACAGCGATTCGGGCGGCCAGGCGCTGCGTGAGATCGATCAACTGCTCGCGCGCTACTTGCTCGCCGGGCGGACGCTGCCTACGCCCCCAACGGCCGCGGTTCCCGAGGAGCAGTTCGCGCCGCTCGTCGGTTATTACGAGAGGGAAAATCCCCGCGAGCAGATGATGGCGTTTCTCGATGTGCTGCTCGGCGGATTGCGCGTCTCGCTTTCGAACGGCCACTTGTACCTGAAAGGCTGGTTCGGGCCGGCGCAGGAACTGGTGCCGACGGGCAACAATCAATTCCGCACGGAAAAACAGGCGGCGGCCAGCATGATTTTCATCACCAGCCCGTCGGGCCAGGAGATTCTGGCGACGGGCGGGGCGGGGAGTTTTTTCGGCGTGCGGCGCGGCGAGCTATGGCCGTTCCTGCGAATCGTGCTGGTGCTGCTTGGGCTTCTGGCGATCGCGAGCTCTTTGGGATTTGCTCTGTGGTGGATTCCGCGAAAGCTGCTCGGGAAGATGAAGGGCGTGGGCGGGCTGTCGCTTCGACTGATGCCGCTGCTGGCCGGTCTCAGTTTGCTGGGCGCTTTTCTGATTCTTAAGTGGACGCCGATCTGGGTTCTCGGAACTTACAACATGGCGTCGGTGGGTGTGTGGCTGCTGAGTTGGCTGTTCGCTGCGTTTGGCGTGCTGGGATTGATCGTGGCGTGGCCGGCGCACTGGCAGCCGGGAAATCGCTGGGTGTTCCGGCATTCGGTGATCGTATCGATCGCCTGCTGCTGCCTGGCGGCGTACATGGCGTATTGGCACCTGCTGGGCGTCATGCTCTGGAAACCGTAAGCCTTCAGACGGCGCGGTCGTAGGCGCGCCCTTTCCACTTCTAAACCCCGCTCCGATTCCTTTGTAGCCGCACTGTCGCGGAATGCATTGGTCTTGGTAGCGCAGCCACTCCTGATGTCATAAGGGCGCCGGCTCCTTGCGACCGAGTAGACTTGGCGGTGAATGCCGACCAGGGCTCGGAGGAAAGGAGCCGGACAATGTGGATTATAGGCTGCGATTTGCATACGCGGTATCAGCAGTTGGCGGCGATGAACACGGCAACCGGGGAGACGATCGAACGACGGCTCGGGCACGAAGGCGAGCAGGTGCGGCGGTTCTACGCCGCCCTGGAAGCTCCCGTGCGCGTCGGGATCGAGGCGACCGGTGCGGTCGGTTGGTTCGAGCAGTTGTTGGGGGAGTTGGGCCACGAGTTGTGGGTCGGCAACGCGGGCGCGATTCGCGCGGCGGCGCCGCGACGGCAGAAGACCGACGTGCGCGACGCGCGTCTGCTGCTCGAGTTGTTGACCGAGGATCGCTTTCCGCGGATCTGGCTTGCGTCGCTCGAGGAGCGGGACGTGCGGCAGCTGCTGACGCATCGCGCGAAGCTAGTGGGGATGCGGACGGCGGTGTGCAACCAGTTGCAGGCACTGGCGCTGGGCCAGGGGCTGCGGCTGGGCCAGCGGTTGTGGAGTCGGGCGGGCCGCAGCGCGCTCGAGCAACTGGCGCTCGGCGAACGAGCCGCCGCGCGGCGCCGGGACCTGCTGACGTTGTTGGAACCGCTCGACGCGCGCATCAAAGAGCTCGACGCCGAGGTGGAAGTCGAAGCCCGGCGCCGGCCCGACGCGGTGCGGCTGATGGAACAGTCGGGCGTGGGACCGGTGACGGCGCTCGCCTTCGTGCTCGTCGTCGGCCCAGTCGACCGGTTTCGGTCGAGCCGGCAGTTGGCGAGCTACCTGGGGCTGATCCCGAGCGAGGATTCCTCGGCCGGCCGCCAGCGCCTGGGACATATCAGCAAACAGGGCAATGTGATGTTGCGCTGGCTGCTGGTCGAAGCCGGGCACACGGCCGCCCGGCGCGACCCGGAACTGCATCGTGTCTACACCCGCTTGAAGCACCGCCGCGGCGCCAACATTGCCAAGGTCGCCGTAGCGCGCAAACTGGCGGTGCGGTTGTATTGGATTCTGCGCTCGTCCCAGACGTCGGCGCAGAAGGTGGGCCGGCAGGGCAGCCCGGCTACAGCCATGGTGGGGGCAACTCCATCGCACTCTTGATTGGGCGCCCTGCCTCTCCCGAGCGATCGGGAGAGTTCGCAGAAGAGATCATGGTCGGTAGTCGGTGACCGAATAGATGGCTGGTGGCACCAGACGGGCCACCGCAGGATCGGTAGCGACGAGCCTTGGTCGGACGAGCAAAAGATCCTGGTAAGGAAAAAAGAAGGAGCCACGCCGCTCCCCGCTACACGTGTCTCTTGACAGAGCCGGCTCCCTTATAGATGGCTGCGGCCTTTTGCCACGAAACAAACGGCAAAGCAAACGGTTCCTTCCAATGCCGTGCCTTCACATTGTCATTGCGCAATCCAACGCCTTGGGAAATCATCCAAAATCCGCAGCCAGGAGTGGCTGCGCTACTCGCCTCCAGCAAGCAGATCAATCGGAGGCGTAGGCCTGGCGGCAGGCTTCGTGTTCGCGGCAGGTGGGCTGGCAATTCGTGAAGTCGATGACGATGTAGTTGTGGCAGGCGGAGCAGACGATGCCGTACATCGTCTCGACGTAATCGGCGTGGCCGGTTTCTTCGGTGTGTTTGCGGCGGGATTCTTCACGCGATACGTGCATGGGCAATTCTCCTCTGGTTCGTTCCGGCTTCCCTCAAGGTTTCCAATCGGGCAACGCGGTGAAGCTGTACAGCGGAAAGACTTCGCGAAACACGCGCCCGATTTCCCCAGGGAACGCGGGGCGGCATGCCGCGGCGGGCGTCATTTTGCGCCGCACCACCCAGCCTTTCAGCTTTTTCCATTCGTCTGGCTCGACGGGCCAGCCGGCGTGCTTGGTCCACTCGCCCTGCTCGCTCGCGTACCAGTAACTTTCGTAGCGGCGGGCAAGTCGGCGCCGCTGGCGATCGAGCCACGCGTGGTGTTCGGCGATGCGTGGCAGCACGCGCTGCGCGGTGGGCGAGCGGCGGCCGCTGTGATACATGCGAAGACCGGCGGTGACGACCTCGGCGGCCACGCCGACGTAGAGCTGGCAGTCGGAATCTTCAGGACCAGTGGGCACGCTGAATCTCAGATACATCTGCGGCCGGTAGGGCGACTTGTCGCGCGCGAAGCGAATGTCGCGATGGATGCGGGAAAAGTTGCGCCCCGTGCGCCCGCTCACATCGAATCCGAAATCGAGCCGCAACACGGCCGGCGTCATCCGATCGAGCAGCCCGCGCATCGGCGCGACAACGGCATCTCGATAACGATCGCGGTTCTGGTCCATCCACGGCTTGCGGTTATTGCGCGCAAGCTCGCGGAAGAAACGGAACGTTTCGGGGCCGAACAACGGATCGGCCACTTCGTGCTTCTTTTTCGGCATGGGACGGGTTTCCCAGCGCACCGTTCACACCAAACGGCCACGGTGAAATCAACAGTATAGCCCCCGGCTCGCATTCCAAACTACCGCCGCCGCGGGCAAGTTCTTTTTTAGCGCCGGCGTCTCGCCGGCGTTTCTTCTTTGACGGCGCAAGAAGCACAATTTGCGAGCAAGATGCCGATACTACCGGGGTAAACTCTATGCCGCTGGTCAGGGCCGGGGGACGACAAATGCGGGATCAGGCAGCGCAAATCGAGGACAAAGAATGAGAACAGTAATCTTCAAGATCGGGCTTCTGTTTGTTTTGTGCTTTGCGGTTTGTGCTACGACACGGGCGGCTGAGAAGCATCCGTTTGGCGTGGACGACTGGTCATCGCTGCGTAGCGCGAGCGCTGTCGCCGTCGCGCCGGATGGCGACACGATTCTGTATCGCGTGGATTTCGGCGGGCTGAAAGGGCCGGAAAACCACGAATGGTGGACCATCCGCGCCAACGGCTCTGGCACACGCGAGTTGAAGCTGCCGAAGGGGTTCGATCCTTTCGGGTTCACGGCCGACGGAACATCGCTTTACGGCGCGTTCCGTTCGAAAGAGACCGAGGAGCGGGCGCAGTTGGCGGTCGTGAGCATCGAAGGCGGAACACCGCGCTTGCTCACGCATCTGGCGTCGGGCATTCGCTCGGCGCGGCTTTCGCCGGACGGAACGCGATTCGCCGTGCTGGCCGATCCGCACGCGCCCGATCCGCTGGAGAAGGTACGGATCATCGTCACGAATCCGGAGACGAGCGTTTACGTGGTGAACGCGGACGGCGCCCAAGGCGGGTGGTGGTGCTCGTCGCTACACGATATCGACCAGGTGGCCTGGTCGCGGAGCGGGACGGAACTCGCGGTGGAATCGTCGACGCCGAAGATCGGGCATCATTTCGTCCACAGCGCGATTGACGTTTGCACGGCGAGCGGGCCGCGCCGCGTGGCGGAAATCGCGAGTGCCGTCGCCGGCCTCGGCTGGATGGATGGCGACCGGCGCATCGCGTTCCTGAGCACGACGACGCAGGTGATCACTCCGGACCACGTTTGGACAGTCGCGGCGTCGGGCGGTGCGGCGACCGATGCGACGCCGAACCTCGACGGCTCGGCCGTCGCGCTTCGCTCCGATGCGCACGGGAACGTGTGGGCGATGGTGGCGCGCGGAGTGCGCATGGAAGTCGATTCGTTCGCCAAGGGCGCGCTCACCCCGCGATACCGATGGCCGGAAGGTATCGTGGGCGGATTGCCGGTATTCCCCGATGTAGCGAGCGCGCGCGACACGCTGGCGTTCACCGTTGCCGATCCCACTCACGCCAGCAACGTCGCCACGGTAAAGGAAGACGGCAAGCTCCAACGAATCACTCACGAGAGCGACAATCTCCCTGCCTCGGTCGCGCTCGGGCCGGTGCGCGTGGTGAATTGGAAGGGTCCGGAAACGCCGCTGCAGGGCATCGCGACGTTCCCCGCGGATTACGTGCCCGGCAAACGCTACAAGTTCCTGGTGCTGCCGCATGGCGGTCCGGAGGCGAACGACGTTCTCGCTCTCGATCCGCTCTCGCGGCTGGTGGCGGGGCTCGGGTACGTCGTGCTGCAGCCGGAGTATCGCGGCTCGACCGGTTACGGCTCGGCCGTCGCGCTTCGCTCCGATGCGCACGGGAACGTGTGGGCGATGGTGGCGCGCGGAGTGCGCATGGAAGTCGATTCGTTCGCCAAGGGCGCGCTCACCCCGCGATACCGATGGCCGGAAGGTATCGTGGG
>JAGWOX010000026.1 GCA_028877145.1 Acidobacteriota bacterium
AGCGCATGGCCCACTTCGTGGCAGGCAAGCAACGCAATCCGGTTGACCATCACCTGCTCGTCGGTCAGCTTCGGATCGAGATTGTCGAGCGCGGAGAACGCGTCGAGCGCCTCTTCCTGCGTCGCCCCACCGGCCCGGACGAGCGCTTCCCAATAGTGGTTCATCGTTCGCATCCGGTGCGAATCGAGCTGCACGACCGCGTGCAAAATCTCGCCCGTGCGCGGATCCACCTGGCTCTGCCCCACCGACCACCCGCGGCCGGAGCGGTTCGTCCACTGAATCGTCGGATAGCGGAAATCGAGCGGATTCGCGCCCGCGGGCAAGTCTTCCACGCGCAGCGCGTCCTTGAATCCCGCCTGCTCGAAAGCCTGGTTCCACCACAGCGCGCCGCGCCGTATCGCCGAACGCATCGGCTCGGGAATCGCGGGATCGAGATAAAAGAAGATCGGTTTCACCGGCTCACTCAGCGCGGCGTTCGGATCTTTCTTCTCGAGCCGCCAGCGCGAGATCCAGTAACGCATCGGCGCCTTGTCGTAGGGCCGCGAAAAATCCCGGAACATCACGTGAAAGTAGCCCACGCGCGGATCCTGTTCCCTCGGCTTGTAGCCAGGCGGCGGCAGTTCGACGAAGGAGTGGTGCTCGCGCACGCTGATCGTATGCCGGTCGGGCTGGTTGTAGTTGCCTTCGCCCGGGGAGCTGAAGGTCAGCAACGCCTCCATCTCCGTATTCCGCGGAAAGCTGCCGCTGTGCGCGAGATCGATCACGCTCCGTGACAGGTCCAGATGCCAGGGCGGCGCCTGCGCCGCCGACCGCACGATCTGCCCGCCGACCACGCGGCTCGGACGGCTCAGTTGCGTGAGCAGGTCGAAAGAGTCGCGCACGAGCAGCGGATTTGCGTTCACCAAAACCGTGCCGTTCTCCTCCGCCTCGACCGGCATCGCCGCGATCACCGATGTTGGGAAGCTTTGCTCCACCGATTCCTTGAGCGCCTCGTCTCCCTCCTCCGCGCGAAACCGCGTGTTCTCCTCGATCACCAGCACGCGCATCCCCACCCGCTCGAACCGGCACAGCGCGGAAGACCCGAAGCTGCTGCGGTCGGCAAACACCTGAATCGAGCCGATGCCCGTCCCGAGCGCGGTGTAATAGAGGAACTGGCGCCCGAGCGCCTCGGGCGAAAGCTCGAACAGAATTTCGCCGCGGCGCCCGTCCCAGTAGTAAGGAAGGAAGCCGTTCTTCCTTTCGAGGCCGGCCGTGTAGGCCGCAATGGTCGGCTTCGGTGCTTGCGCCTGCGGTCGAGCTTGGGCGCGCGAGGAAAAGGGTGCTGCAAGGAAAACAAAAAGAAAGAGACAGACGGTTTTGTTCATAGGGGTGGATTTATACACCACCCGCCACCGAAGCTCAAACGGAGGCAAGCCTCAAAGAAAGAGGCGGAAGCAGGCTGGCTTTGCCTCTCCCGCCTCATATTCGGCGGGCCCAAGGGGTCCCTTTACAAAACTGCTATTTCCACTCCCAGATTTTCGATTGTGTTTTCCCCTCCGCGTCGACTTCATATTCGAAGACGCCGGGCGCTGCGTTCAGCCGTGCGAGCTTCGTAGAAGCCGTGCGGTAATAGAGGATTCCCCGGTAACTCACTCCGCCGTCCGGCCTGAACTTCCCCAGTCCCGAACCCTTCCAGGTGACCGTCTCCCCCTCCTGGGTTATGAGCACGCCATGTCCTTCTCCGAACATCGTGCCGTCGGAATGGACGACCGAAACGTAGGTTCCAAAACCGTTTGTATTCACCCCGAGCATTTTGCCGCTGTCCTCAAAGGAAACCTCGGCGGTCAGCGGTTCGCTCGATACCACCCGTCGCAGGATTCTCTTTCCGGTCGATTCACCGAACATTTCTCCCAGCATGGACTTACCTCCGATTGAAGTGCGAAATACGAATGGGCCGGGAGCCGTTAATTCCGGTTGATGAATTTCTGCCAGTATACGCCCGTTCGGCAGATTCCGTCCCTGGGAACACATCCGAGAATGCCTCCGGTTTGGTAGCCACGGTCAGCGCCCTCCGCTGACCGTGGTCCTCTCTGGCCAGCGAAGGCGCCGCACCAAATTGCTCGACAAAGAAAAAGGGCGGGAAGCGTTTGAGGCGCTTCCCGCCCGGATTCGGTAGCGCAGCCACTCCTGGCTGCGGCCGTTCAGTTTTTTCGATCCGCCGCGATCAGCTTTCCGCGACGGCTCCCGTGTCTTTCCGCAGGTAATCGAGCGTCGCCGCCTCTTCCGGCGTGAATTCGGCGGGAACGATCTCCTCCTTCGGCACTTCGGTAAGCAGCTTGATGCCGCGGTAGTGATGGAAACCGGTCCCGGCGGGAATCAGCCGGCCGACGATCACGTTTTCCTTCAGCCCGCGCAGGTAATCCACCTTGCCGGCGATGGCGGCTTCTGTGAGCACGCGGGTGGTTTCCTGGAAGCTCGCCGCCGAGATGAACGAATCGGTGGAGAGCGACGCCTTGGTGATGCCGAGCAGCAACGGCCTGCCGGTCGCCGGCCGCCCGCCCGCGTGGATCGCGCGTTCGTTCTCCTCGCGGAACCGGAACTTGTCCACCTGCTCGTCGAGCAGGAAACTGGTGTCGCCGACGTCCTCGACCTTCACCCACCGCATCATCTGGCGAACGATGGTTTCGATGTGCTTGTCGTTGATGTTGACGCCCTGCAGCCGGTAGACCTCCTGGATGGCGTTCACGAGGTAGGCCTGCGTGAACTTTTCGCCGAGGACGGCCAGCAAGTCATGCGGGTTGAGCGGGCCGTCGATCAGCGGCTCGCCGGCGCGCACGCGCTCGCCTTCCTGCACGTTGATGTGGACGCCGCGCGGGATGGCGTATTCCTTGGTCGTCCGGCCATCCTCGCTCTGGACGTAGATCTTCCGCGCGCCCTTCGAGATCTCGCCGTACTTGACGATCCCGTCGATTTCGCTGATCACGGCGGAGTCGCGCGGGCGCCGCGTTTCAAAGAGTTCCACGACGCGCGGCAGACCGCCAGTGATGTCCTTGGTGCGGGTGGTTTCGCGCGGGATCTTGGCCAGAACGTCGCCCGGCTCGACCTCGTCGCCGTCGGCCACCATCAAGTGCGCGCGAGAGGGCATCAGGTACTTTTTCCGCGCCTTGCCGCTCGAGTCGCGGACCAGGATCATCGGCTGATGCTTCTCGTCGCCCGGCGGTAGCGTCACGACGAGCTGCGCCAGGCCGGTGACCTCGTCCACCTGCTCTTCGATCGTCAGTCCGGCAACCAGGTCCTTGAACTGGACCGTGCCGCCGGTCTCGGTGAGGATCGAGAACGTGTACGGATCCCATTCGAGCAGCGTCTGCCCGACCTGCACCGCCTCGCCGTCGCGCACCTTGAGGTGAGCGCCGTAAACGACGTGGTGGCGCTCCTTCTCACGGTTCTTCTCGTCGACGATGGCGATCAGACCGGAGCGGTTCATCGAGATCAGCGCTTTGGCGCGTCCCTCGACGGCGTTCAGGTCGATGAACTTCGCGAAACCGGAGTTCCGCGCCTCGACCTTGGACTGCTCGCCGACGCGGGTCGCCGTGCCGCCGATGTGGAAGGTACGCATGGTGAGCTGCGTGCCTGGTTCGCCGATGGATTGCGCCGCAACCACGCCGACCGCCTCGCCCAGCTCGGCCATGCGGCCGGTGGCGAGGTTGCGCCCGTAGCAAAGTTCGCAGGTGCCGCGGCGCGATTCGCAGGTCAGCACCGACCGGATCTTCACCCGCTCGATTCCGGCATCCTGGATCGCACTCGCCAGTTCCTCGGTGATTTCCTGGTTGATGTCGACGATCACGTTGCCTTCGTAGTCGCGGATCCGCTCGAGCGAGACGCGGCCCACCACGCGGTCGCGCAGCGGCTCGACTTCGACGCCCGCTTCGAGCAGTGGTTCCACCACGATGCCGTCGGTCGTGCCGCAATCCTTCTCCGCAACGATGACGTCCTGGGCCACGTCAACGAGGCGCCGCGTGAGGTAGCCCGAATCGGCCGTCTTCAGCGCCGTATCGGCCAAGCCCTTGCGCGCGCCGTGCGTCGAAATGAAGTACTGCAGCACGGTGAGGCCTTCGCGGAAGTTGGAGGTGATCGGCGTCTCGATGATTTCGCCCGAGGGCTTGGCCATCAAGCCGCGCATGCCGGAAAGCTGGCGAATCTGCTGTTTCGATCCGCGAGCGCCCGAATCCGCCATCACGTAAATCGGATTCATCACGCCCTGCTTGTCCTGCTCCTCCATCGACTTGAACATCTCGTCGGCGACCCGCTCGGTCACTTCGCCCCAGATCGCGATCACCTTGTTGTAGCGTTCGCCGTTGGTGATGGCGCCGTCGAGGTATTGCTGCTGCACCTTCACCACTTCGCGTTCGGCGTTGCCCACCAGCCGCGCCTTGTCGGCCGGAATGACCATGTCGTCGATGCCGATCGAGATGCCCGACCGGGTGGCGTAGGAGAAGCCCAGCGCCTTGAGCTGGTCGAGCATGCGCACCGTCATCTCGTGGCCGTAGCGCAGATAGCCGTACTGCACCACCATCTGCGCGCCCTTCTTCTTGAGCAAACCGTTGATGAACGGCATGTCGGAAGGCAGATGGTCGTTGAAGATCACGCGGCCCACCGTCGTGTTCAGGAACTGGCGGTCGACGTGAATCGTCTCGGCGTGCAGCACGTCCTGGTCGTCGTACGCGGAACCGAGATCGATGACGTCGCCCGTGTAGCGGAAGCGGATCGGCGTGAGCAATTCCACCTCGCCGGCCTCCAGCGCCAGGTACACCTCTTCGGTCGTTCCAAAGGCACGGCCTTCGCCCTTCGCGCCCGGTTTGGCCTTGGTCATGTAGTAGAGGCCCAGCACCATGTCCTGCGTCGGCACCGTCAGCGGCATGCCGTTGGCCGGCGACAGGATGTTGTTCGCGCTGAGCATCAGCACGTGCGCTTCAATCTGCGCTTCCGGCGAGAGCGGAATGTGCACCGCCATCTGGTCGCCGTCGAAGTCGGCGTTGAACGCCGGGCACACCAGCGGATGGATTCGGATCGCCTTTCCTTCGATCAGCACCGGCTCGAACGCCTGGATGCCGAGGCGGTGAAGCGTGGGAGCGCGATTCAGCAGCACGGGATGTTCCCGCGTCACCTCATCGAGAATGTCCCACACCACCGGCTCCTGCCGCTCGACGGTTTCCTTCGCCTGCTTGATCGTCGTGCAATGGCCGGCCGCTTCGAGCTTGTGGTAGATGAACGGCTTGAACAGCTCGAGCGCCATGCGCTTGGGAAGACCGCACTGGTGCAGTTTCAGTTCCGGACCGACCACGATCACCGACCGGCCCGAATAATCGACGCGCTTGCCGAGCAGGTTCTGGCGGAAGCGGCCCTGCTTGCCCTTGAGGGCGTCGGAAAGCGATTTCAGCGGACGGTTGTTGGTGCCGCGCAGCACGCGGCCGCGGCGGCCGTTGTCGAACAGCGCGTCAACCGCTTCCTGCAGCATCCGCTTCTCGTTCCGCACGATCACGTCCGGAGCGTGCAGCTCCATCAGCTTCTTCAGCCGGTTGTTGCGGTTGATCACGCGGCGGTACAGGTCGTTCAGGTCGGAAGTGGCAAACCGCCCGCCATCGAGAGGCACGAGCGGCCGCAACTCAGGCGGCAGCACCGGGATCACGTCGAGAATCATCCATTCCGGCTTGTTGCCGCTCTTGCGGAACGCCTCGAGAACGCGTAGCCGCTTGGCGTACTTGATCCGCTTCTGCAGGCTCGGGTCGACCTTCATCTTCTCGCGCAGCTCTTCGCTGAGCTTGTCGATATCGACCTGGCGGAGCAGTTCCTTGATGGCTTCGGCGCCCATGCCGGCGCGGAAGCGACCGGGGAATTCGCGCTGCAGATCGCGGTATTTCTGCTCGTCGATCAGCTCGCGGTCCTTGAGCGCGGCTTCGCCCGCGTCGATGGTCACGTAAGTCTCGAAGTACAGAATGCGCTCGAGATCGCGCATCGAGATGTCGAGCAGGTAGCCGATGCGGCTCGGCACGCCCTTGAAGAACCAGACGTGCGAGCACGGCGAGGCCAGCTCGATGTGTCCCAGGCGCTCGCGGCGCACCTTGCTGAGGGTGACTTCAACGCCGCACTTGTCGCAGATGACGCCCCGGTGCTTCATCCGCTTGTACTTGCCGCACAGGCATTCCCAGTCGGCGATCGGCCCGAAAATCCTGGCGCAGAAGAGGCCGTCGCGTTCCGGCTTGAACGTGCGGTAGTTGATCGTCTCCGGCTTCGTCACCTCGCCGTGCGACCAGGACCGGATCTTCTCCGGGCTGGCCAGCGAGATGCGAATCGAATCGAAATCGGCGATCTGATTCACTCGATCGTAGGGGCTGCTGCGGTACAAGGTATTACCCTCCCCTCCCGGAATACCGGGAATGAAACTCTAGGCGGCCGCTTAGTCGGCCGCGGACTCTTGCGGCTTCTGCCGCTTCATCAACTCGACATCCAGGCACAACGCCTGCAGCTCGCGCACCAGCACGTTGAACGATTCGGGCACGCCGGGCTCGATCCCCGGTTCGCCCTTCACGATCGCCTCGTACATCTTGGCGCGGCCATAGACGTCGTCCGATTTGCAGGTCAAAAGCTCCTGAAGGGTGTGCGCGGCGCCGTAGGCCTCGAGCGCCCAAACTTCCATTTCTCCGAACCGCTGGCCGCCGAACTGCGCCTTGCCGCCTAGCGGCTGCTGGGTGATGAGCGAGTATGGCCCGATCGAGCGCGCGTGGATCTTGTCGTCGACCAGGTGGGCGAGTTTCAGCATGTAGATGTAGCCGACGGTGACCGGCTGGCCGAACGGCTCGCCGCTCAGTCCGTCGCGCAACGTTGTCTTGCCCGCGCCGGGCAGGCCGGCCTTCTCGAGCAGGTGGCGGATTTCCGTTTCACGCGCGCCGTCGAATACGGGCGAGGCAAAATTGATGCCCGCGCGGAAGCCTTGCGCCAGGTCGAGCAGTTCCTCGTCGGGAAGTTCGGCGAGCGACCGCCACACCGGCGTCGGCCCGAAAACGTCCTTGAGCCACTTCCGCATGGCTTCGGCGCGAACCCCGTCGTCGAACAGGCGGTTGACCGCCTCCCCGAGTTCCTTGGCCGCCCAGCCCAAATGCGTCTCGAGAATCTGGCCGACGTTCATTCGCGAGGGAACGCCCAGCGGGTTCAGGACGATTTCGACGGGCGTGCCGTCGGGCAGATACGGCATGTCTTCTTCGGGAACGATGGTGGCGATCACGCCCTTGTTGCCGTGGCGCCCGGCCATCTTGTCGCCGACCGACATCTTCCGCTTCATGGCGACGAACACCTTCACCAGCTTGATGACGCCCGGGGGCAGTTCGTCGCCCTTCTTCAGCTTTTCGATCCGCTCCTCGGTAATCTTGCGGAGCACTTCGATCTGCCGCGAGGTCATCTCCTCGATCTCGTCGATTTTCTCGACGAGCAGCGGGTCCTTTTCCGCCAGCCGCAACCGCTTCAGGTTCCGGGTGGAGATTTTCTCGAGCAGATCGCGGGTGAGCGTGGTGCCCTTGGTCAGCAACCGCTTATTGGTCTTTTCGTCGTGCAGGTCGGCGGCGAGCTTGCGTCCGCCGATCAGCTCGGTGAGGCGCTTCAGCCGCTCGTCGGTGAGAATGCGGATTTCGTCGGAGAGGTTGCGCTCGAGTTTGGACACCTGCGCCGCCTCGATCGCCTTGTGCCGCTCGTCCTTCTCCGCTCCCTTGCGGCAGAACACCTTCACGTCGACGACGGTGCCCTCGATGCCCGGCGGGCAGTAGAGCGAAGCGTCGCGCACGTCGCCAGCCTTCTCGCCGAAGATCGCCCGCAGCAGCTTCTCTTCCGGGGTGAGCGTCGTTTCGCCCTTCGGCGTCACCTTGCCCACCAGAATGTCCCCCGGGCGCACCGTGGCGCCGATGCGGATGATGCCCGCCTCGTCCAGGTTGCGCAGGAAGCTCTCGCTGATGTTGGGAATGTCGCGGGTCACCTCTTCCGGTCCCAGTTTCGTGTCCCGCGATTCGATCTCGAGTTCCTCGATGTGGACCGAGGTGTAGTAGTCCTCCTTGACGAGCTTTTCGCTGACGACGATCGCGTCTTCGAAGTTGTACCCGCGCCACGGGAGGAACGCTACTAGGACGTTGCGCCCGAGCGCTAGCTCGCCCTTGTCGGTGCAAGGCCCGTCGGCCAGCACCTGCCCCTGCCGCACGCGGTCGCCCGCGCGCACCAGCGGCTTCTGGTTCATGCACGTGTTCTGGTTCGAGCGCCGGAACTTGATGAGCTGGTAGATGTCCGCGCCCACCTCGCGGCTGAGCACGCCCGACTGGTCGGACTCGACGCGGACGATGATCCGCTCGCTGTCCACCTGGTCGACGATGCCGTCGCGCTTGCACAGCACCACCGCTCCCGAATCCCGCGCCGTCACCCGCTCCATCCCCGTGCCGACCAGCGGAGCGTCGGCGCGGATCAGCGGCACGGCCTGGCGCTGCATGTTCGCGCCCATCAAGGCGCGGTTCGCGTCGTCGTTTTCGAGGAACGGCACCAGGCTCGCCGCCACGGAAACCAGCTGCTTCGGCGACACGTCGATGTAATCGACCTCGCCACGGCTCTTCAGTACGAAGTTGCCCGCCTGCCGGCAGTTCACCAGGTCGCTCGTGATTTTCCCCCGCTCGTCGAGCGGAGCGTTCGCCTGCGCGACTACGTACCGGTCCTCTTCCCACGCCGAAAGATAGAAGCAGTACGGCTCGGCGGTGATCGGATGGCGCTTCAGCTCGGCGTTGGCCGCATCCATTTTTTCATGCTCGACGATTTCGCCGGTCTTGTAATCGCTGTCGCCGGAATTCAGCACGCGGAAATAGTCGATCACCCGGCCTTCCCGCACCTTCCGGTAGGGCGATTCGATGAACCCGAACTCGTTGATCCGCGCGTAACAGGAAAGCGAGCTGATCAATCCGATGTTCGGTCCTTCCGGCGTCTCGATCGGGCAGATGCGCCCGTAGTGAGTCGGGTGAACGTCGCGGACTTCGAATCCCGCCCGCTCGCGCGACAGGCCGCCCGGCCCCAGCGCCGAAAGCCGCCGCTTGTGCGTTACTTCGCTCAGCGGGTTCGTCTGGTCCATGAACTGGCTCAGCTGGCTCGATCCGAAGAATTCCCGGATCGCCGCCATCACCGGCTTCGCGTTCACCAGGTCGTGCGGCATCGCCGTCGACATCTCCTGGTAAACCGACATCTTCTCCTTGATCGCCCGTTCCATGCGCACCAGGCCGATCCGGAACTGGTTTTCCAGCAGTTCGCCCACAGCGCGCACGCGCCGGTTGCCCAAATGATCGATGTCGTCGACCGTGCCGATATTGCGCCGCAGTTTCAGCAGATACTTGATCGCGGTCACGAAATCCGACGTGTCCAGGGTCCGGCGCTCGAGCGGAGTCTCGAGGCCGAGCTTCGTGTTGAATTTCAGCCGGCCCACCTTGCTGAAATCGTACTTCCGCGGATCGAAGAACATGCCCTGGAAAAGCGCCGTGGCCGTCTCGAGCGTCGGCGGATCGCCCGGCCGCAGCTTCCGGTAGATTTCGATCAGCGCTTCGCGCGGCGTGCGCAGCGTGTCCTTGTCGAGTGTCCGGCTGATGATCGGGCCGACCTCGTCGCGCTCCGGAAAGAAGAGGTCGACGTCCGTCGCGCCGGCTTCGGCCAGCTTCGGCCACAGGTCCGCAGTGACCGGCTTGTTCGATTCGACCACCACCTCGCCAGTGTCCTTGTTCACGACATCGGCCACCGTGAAGGCGCCCTCGAGGTCGTTGGCCAGCACCTTCACTTGGCCCATTTTCGCCTTCACCAGTTCTTTGTAGGCCCCCTCAGTCACGCGCTTGTGCGCCGACACGAGCACTTCGTCCGTGCGCGGATGCCGGATCTCCTGCGTGAATTTGCGGTCCACCAGGCCCTCGGAGAGGTTCCACCAAAGCTCGTTGTCGTGCAGCGAGACGCGCTCGATGCGGTAGAAGGCCCGCAGCGCCTCCTCGTTCGTCTTCATGCCCAGCGCGCGCAGGAAGATCGAGCCCAGGAATTTCCGTTTCCGGTCGATCCGGACGTAAAGCAGGTTCTTCGTGTCGTACTCGAACTCCACCCACGAGCCGCGATAGGGAATGATTTTGCCGAGGAAGTAGGTGCGGTTATTGGCGGTCTCGTAGAACACACCCGGAGAGCGATGGAGCTGGCTGACGATCACGCGCTCGGTGCCGTTGATGATGAACGTGCCGTTGTCGGTCATCAACGGAATATCGCCGAAATAGACCTCCTGCTCCTTGATGTCGCGGACGGTCTTCGCGCCGGTATCGGGGTCCTTGTCGTAGGTGGTCAGCCGGATGGTCACTCGCAGGGGCGCGGAATACGTCATTCCCCGCTCCTGGCATTCGTTCACGTCGTACTTCAACTGCAAGCTCACCGGATCGCCGCACTTGTTGCAGAAGGTAGGCGTGTTCCGGTTGAACGTGCCGCACTTCGGGCAGATCACGTCGCCCATGCGGTAGGGGTTCGTCACCACCGAGGAGCCGCAGTTCCGGCACGTGGCCCGCAAATGATGCAGGCCGCGCAGATGGCTGCACTTGCACTCCCAGTTCCCGATCGAGTAGTCGACAAACTCCAGCTGCGACAGGCCGCGGAAATCCTGGATCGGGAAAACCGAGGCGAAGACCGCCTGCAACCCGTTGTCATCGCGCTCGGCCGGCAGCTTGTCCATCTGCAAGAACCGGTCGTAGGACTTCTTCTGCACTTCGATCAGGTTCGGGATCGGCAGAGAAGTCTGAATACGCGAAAAATCCAGGCGCGGGAGTTCCCGCACTGGCCGAATTCCATTACCTTGGCTCATGGCTCCCTTCCCTCAGGCCATACGGCGCAAATCCGGGTGGCAAACCAGGAAAAGGGCGTTGTCGGGGCACACCCGTCCCCGAAACGCCCGCGGGGGAAAACGCTGCGGACCGAGCGGCGCTTACTTAATCTCGACCTTGGCTCCAGCCTCTTCAAACTTCTTCTTGATGCTGTCGGCCTCTTCTTTGTTGACGCCTTCTTTTACGGTTTTGGGCGCGCCGTCGACCAGGTCCTTGGCCTCTTTGAGACCCAGGCTGGTGACTTCACGAACGACCTTGATGACGTTGATCTTGTTCGGCCCGATGTCGGACAGCACAACATTGAACTCGGTCTTCTCTTCCACCGGTGCCGCTCCGCCACCCACGGCTCCGGCAACCATCACCGGCGCCGCCGCTGCCGCCGAAACGCCGAACGCCTCTTCCATCTTCTTCACCAGTTCGGCCGCTTCCAGCAGCGTCAGACCCTTGATTTCCTCGAGAATTCCTTCCACCTTACTGGCCATGACTGCTTTTTCCTCCTGATTGAGCAAACTGTTCTGCTATTGGGCAAACTTTTCAGCTTTGGCCGCTTCACTCGTGACCACGGCCAGATTCCGCGCCGTCCCCGCCACTGCCCGCGCAATCCCCTGCGCCGGGCTTTGCAACAGGAACATGATCTTGCTGAGCAAATCGTCCCGGCTAGGCAGCGCCGCCAGCGCCACCAGCTCGTCCACCGAGACCACACGACCCTCGACCACCCCCGCCTTGAACTCGAATGTGGGAATGTCCTTCGCCAGCTTGGTCAACGCCTTGGCAAAGGCCACCGGGTCGGTCGCGGTGTAGGAAATCGAATTCGCCCCGGCCAGCCCCTTCAGCAGCGCCTCGGCGGTGGTTCCCGCCGCGGCACGCTCGGCCACCGAATTCTTCACCACCTTGTACCGGCCGCCGATCGATTCGACCGTCCGGCGGACCAGCGTCTCCTGCTCGACGTTGACGCCCTGGAACGTGCTCAGGATCACCGTCGAAACGTGCGCAAGATCCTCGTGAAGCTTCTGTGCGTCTGCTTCCTTCTGCTTGCGGGTCTTCATCGACGTTCCTCAGGCGGCGGCCAGCGCCAGTTCGACTTCCGCGGCATCGATCGTGATGCCCGGGCCCATCGTCGAGCTGAGCGTGACACGCCGGATATACTTGCCCTTCGCGGCGGCAGGCTTGGCCTTCCAGATCGCCGCCAGCAGCGCCTGCGCGTTTTCGGCCAGGTGCGCGGCCTGGAAACTCATCTTCCCCACCGGCGCATGGATGATCGCCGTCTTGTCGAGCCGGAACTCCACCTTACCGGCCTTGATCTCCTTCACCGCCCGGCCGACCTCAAAGGTAACCGTGCCGGTCTTCGGGTTCGGCATCAGGCCTCGCGGCCCCAGGATCTTCCCCAGCCGCCCGAGCGACTTCATCATGTCGGGAGTTGCGACCACAGCGTCGTAATCGGTCCAGCCTTCCTGGATCTTCTGCACCATGTCGTCGGCGCCGGCGTAATCGGCGCCGGCTTCCTGCGCCTCGCGGATCTTCTCGCCGCCGGCGATCACCAGCACGCGCTTCGATTTCCCCAGCCCGTGCGGCAGCACCACCGTGCCGCGCACCATCTGGTCGCTCTGCTTGGCGTCGACGCCCAGGTTCACCACCAGCTCGACCGTCTCGTCGAACTTGGCGTAGTGGACCTTCTGCAGCAGCTCGACGGCTTCCTGCATCCGGTACGCCCGCGGCTCGACCTGCTTGCGCGCGCGATCGATGTTCTTTCCCACTGCTCCGGTGCCCATCGCCTTAACCCTCCACCTCGATACCCATGTTCCGCGCCGTGCCTTCCACGCTGCGCATCGCCGATTCCAGCTTGGTCGTGTTCAAATCGGGCAGCTTGATGCGCGCGATCTCTTCCACCTGCTTCTTCGTGATCTTGCCTACCTTGTTCCGGTTCGGCTCGGCCGATCCCTTCGCGATCGAGGCCGCGCGCTTGATCAACTCGGCGGCCGGCGGCGTTTTCTGAATGAACGTGAAGCTGCGGTCGCTGTAGATGGTGATGACCACCGGGATCACCATCCCGTCGGCTTCCTTCGCCGTCCGCGCGTTGAACTGCTTGCAAAACTCGATGATGTTCACGCCGTGCGGGCCGAGCATCGTGCCGACCGGCGGGGCGGGCGTGGCCTTGGCCGCGGCCAGCTGCAATTTCACCTGCGCGGCGACTTTCTTTCCCTTCGGTGCTGGTGCTGCCATGACGGGTTTCTGCTCCCTTCAAATTTTCCCGGCCGCCCCTCCAGGGACGGCAACGGCTCAGGCGATCTTCTCCACCTGAGCGAAATCCAGCTCGACCGGTGTCGAGCGTCCGAAAATCGTCACCGAAACCTTCAGTGTGCTGCGGTCCGGATTCACCTCTTCGACCACCCCGGTGAAATTCGCGAACGGTCCCTCGATGATCCGCACCTGTTCGTTCCGGTCGAACTTCAATTTCGGGCGCGGCTTTTCCGTGGTGGTGGCCGCGCGGTTCAGGATGTTCTGCACTTCCTCTTCGCTGAGCGGCGAGGGAGTCTGTCCTGACCCGACGAAGCCGGTGACCCAGGGCGTCGACCGCACCACGTGCCACGTGTGATCGTCCATATCCATCTCGACGAGCACGTAGCCCGGATAGCACAGGCGCGTGGAGGTCACCTTCTTGCCGCCACGCACCTCGACGACTTCCTCGGTCGGGATCGCCACGTGGCTGATCCGTTCTTCGAGGCCAAAGGCGCGGGCCCGGCTTTCGAGACTTTCCTTCACTTTGCGCTCAAAGCCCGAATAGGTGTGGATGATGTACCACTGCTTCGCCATTCCGCTTTGTCCCGCTACCTCAATGTTTGAAATGCGTGAGTATCCACTGGCTTGCATAGCTGAACACGCTGTCCGTCATCCAGAAAAATACGGCGAAAAACGCAACCGTTACCACCACTACGATCGTAGTCGAATACACTTCCCGGCCGCCCGGCCAGGTCACCAGCCGCATCTGGCTGCGCGTTTCCCGCAAAAACTGCCGCGCGCGCCGCGGATAGTCCATGAGCCGGCCGAAAAAGCCCGGCACTTCCATCGTACCCGTTCGTGCTACCTGTTCTTCTCTCACTCGCGTCGCCTGCTGGTGTCGACCCCGAAAATTTGCCGGCCCTTGCCGCTTGCCGGCCTCAATCTCCAAACCTGGCAGGGGAGGAGGGATTCGAACCCCCACATCCGGTTTTGGAGACCGGCGGTCTGCCGTTGAACCTACTCCCCTTCAATCCCTGCCCGTCTCGCCTCCGGGAGCAAAGGAAACCCTGGCCCCGGCCTATTTCACCTCGCGATGGGCGGTGTGGCGCCGGCACGACCTGCAAAATTTCTTCGTTTCCAGCCGGTCGGTGTGCTTCTTGCGATTCTTGGTCGTCGTGTAGTTCCGATTCTTGCACTCGCCGCACTGTAAGGTGATGATCTCTCTCATTGCCCTGTCCTCAATCTCTGGCCCGTCTCACCCGATCCGCTGGTTGGAGCGGGGGACGGGATTCGAACCCGCGACCATCGGCTTGGAAGGCCGAGACTCTACCGCTGAGTTACCCCCGCCCACGTCCGTTGAACTGGAGCCTGGGACCGGGATTGAACCGGTGACCTCGTCCTTACCAAGGACGCGCTCTACCATCTGAGCTACCCAGGCCCGGCCGCCGCTCGCCTTTCCCGTTCGTTCGCTGGCGGTGATCCCGAATCCGGCCCCACTGGACGATCCCGGCACACTGGCCGGGACGCTAAAACCTAGACGATCGGGATTCCTCCATCTACTACGCCGGCGCTCAGTCCGGACGCTTCGCATCGACTCCTGGTGGACGGGGGAGGATTCGAACCTCCGTAGCTCGCAAGGAGCGGCAGATTTACAGTCTGCTGGTTTTAGCCACTCACCCACCCGTCCGGGCTCGGGCGCTCCGCCGACAAAAAAATGCACCGGCGGAAAGACACCTTTCCAACCCGGCTCCCTCAAGTTCGCTGGAAACCTGTTTGCCAGAGGCACAAAACCCGCAGCCGCGCCTTCTCGCTTCACCACGCTTAGCTGGCGGAGGGATTTGAACCCACGACCCTCTGATTACAAATCAGATGCTCTACCACTGAGCTACGCCAGCGCAGAAAGAAACAGTGTAAGCGTACCACGACCGTCGCTGACATTGCAACATCGCCCGAACTCGCGATGCCGCAAGCCTTAATCTAGTTCCCGGCCAGGTTCCCCGCCATCGTCCCCTCCATGCTCGACCGCAAATAGCGCCAGGGGTTGACGGGAGTATTGTTGATTCTCACCTCGTAATGCAAATGCGGCCCGGTCGAGCGGCCGCTGTCGCCGACGTAGCCGACCACGTCGCCGCGGCCCACACGCGAGCCTACCTGCGTATTGAACGCCGACAGATGCGCGTAACAGGTGGAAATCCCGAATCCGTGATCGATCACGACCAACCGCCCATAACCTTCTTCCCATCCCGCGTAGACCACCACGCCGTCGGCGGCGGCGTGAACGGGCGACCCGTAGGCCGCGCCAATGTCCACACCCGGATGAAACGCTCCTTCGCGGGAAAAGGGGTCCTCGCGCTCGCCGAAACTCCCCGTGATCGGCCCGAGCACCGGCCAGAGCGACGGCACCAGCCGCGAATTGCGCGGCAGCGGCCCCGGCAGCAGCCGCAGTCCGTCCTCGTTCACCATCGAAACCAGGCTGGCGTTCTGCATCAGGAAATGGAACTGGTTCACGCTCCGATCGAATCCCGGCTTTCCGGGCTGCGGCGCGCTGGAGACCCGGAAAGGCGTGTTTCGCCAGCGAAGAACTCCGTAGGTCATGGCCACGTCTGTCGCAAGCGATTGCAGCGAGGAGAGCTGTTGGCGGGTGTCCTTCGCCTGTGCCTGCAGCTGGACGTATTGCTGCCGCAGATTCGTCTCTTCACTTCGCAGCGAGTTGTAATTGGCCACCTTCAGCAACATCCGGGTATACGAGGCGAACGCCGCGGTCAGCGTCACCGCCCCAACGACCGCCAGCACCGCCAGAACGTGAATGGCGTAGAAGGGGACACGAACCTTGCGAACGCTTCTCGCGTCGCTGGTCGCAAGATATAACGTATAAAAACGCGGTTTCATCCTCACCCGTCGTCGGACCGAAAAACCTGAGGAATCGGCCGTCCCTGCCGACGGCCGCTTACTGCCAGAGAGTTTGAACCGAGAGCTTTGGTTCGAAACAGGAAAAGTCTAGGTAGCGATTTCGAACCTGTCAACCCCTAATTGCCGTGTTCTTCCACACCCCTCAACCGGCGGCCCGGGGCCCCGTCGCCCCATGGCCACTTTTCTGGCGCCGCGGGCGGCGGTATCTTGGTTCACGTGAAGTCGAAAAAATCGGCAGCAAAGTCATCTCCCAAAGGAACGACGGAAGACGCGCTGATCGAGAGAATCGGCCGGAGACTGGCCGCCGGCGGTCGCCGCGCGCCGGCCGCCCTGCGGCTCGGCATCGGCGATGATGCCGCTATCCTGCGACCCGGGGCTCGCAACGATTGGGTGGTGAGCACCGATTTCTCGCTCGAGAACGTCCACTTTCGTCTCGACAGTCATCCGGCGCAGGCAATCGGCTACCGTGCCCTGGCTCGCGCCGCCAGCGATCTGGCCGCCATGGGCGCCGAACCGGAATTCTTTCTTCTCTCGCTGTCGCTTCCGCAGCGCCACACCGGCCGCTGGCTCGACCAGATGCTTTCCGGCATGGCGGCGGCCGCCCGCCAACTTCGGTTGCACCTCGTGGGCGGCGATACCACGCGTTGGCCCATGGTGGCCATGGCAATCACCGTGATCGGGCGCGTGCCTCGCGGCCGCGCCGTTCGCCGCGATGGGGCTCGGCCGGGAGACCATCTGTATGTCAGCGGCCGCCTGGGCGCGGCGGCACTCGGCCTCGCGCTGATCTCGGCACGAGCACGCCGTGCGCCTCTCGGCCGCCGCGACGCACAGCTCCTGCGCCCGCACTTCTATCCCGCGATCCCTGTCGATCTGGGAATTCATCTGGCCAAGCGCCGGATTGCCTCGGCCATGATGGATCTCTCCGACGGACTCTCGACCGATCTCACGCGCCTCGTGCGGGCCAGCGGCGTCGGAGCACGTCTTTTTGCCAGCCGTCTGCCCATGGTGCGTGTTCCGGCGGCGCTCGCTCGGCTCGGGCTTGACCCGCTGAAGCTCGCCCTCGACGGCGGCGAGGACTACGGTTTGCTTTTTACCGTTCACCCGTCTCGCGCAGCCGCTGTGCCGCGCTCGTTCTTCGGCACAACCATCACCCGCATCGGCGAGATCATCAAAGGACGCGGCGTTCACCTCGTCGACGCAGCCGGTCGCGCCCATCCCCTCTCCGAGGGAGGCTGGGATCCTTTCCGCAAGCAGCGGGGCACGCGGCCCCGATAATTCGAAGTCCAGGCTACTCGTGCGGCCGCGGTTGCTCCGGCCCGGGCAGCCCCGGTCCACTCGATTTTGGCGTGGTGGATGGTGGGGGTGTGGAAGGCGTTCGCGGGGCGGCCTCGGGAGGGGCGTTGTCCGGCGTATCGACTTGCACTTGATGTTGACCGGCGAGCTTCTCGAGCGGTATCACGCCAGTGAATTGCTCGACGGGAGAATTGTCGAGTGCTCCCTTCATGTATTCCAACCAGATGGGGAGCGCGGCGCGCGCTCCCTGCTCGCCGCGTCCGAGCGAGATGCTCGGGTTATCGTTCCCCACCCAGACCCCGGCGGTGAGCGTGGGAGTGAAACCCAGGTACCACGCGTCGGTCCAATCCTGCGTCGTGCCGGTTTTCCCGCCCGAGGGGCGGCCGAGCTTCTTGGCGCCGATCCCCGTGCCGATCTGCACGACGTCCTCGAGCATGGCCGTCATCGTATCGGCCACCCGCGGACTGAGTACGTCGTAGACTTTCGGATGAGCTTCGTAGATGAGGGCGCCGTCGTAGGTGGTAACCCGCTTGACGAAGTGCGGCTCGACTCTCACGCCGCCATTCGGAAAGACCGTAAATGCCGAAGTGTGCTCGAGCAGGGTGAGATCGGCCGCTCCGAGCACCAGCGGGTAGTAATCCGGAAGCTGGCCTTCGATGCCGAAGCGCCGCGCCATGCCGATCACACTTTTCAGCCCCACTCTCGACGCCAGCCGCACCGCTGCCACGTTGCGCGACGCCGCCAGCGCCCGGCGCAAGGTGATCCGCCCTTCGTAAGTATCGTCGTAGTTGTGAGGTGCATAGGGATGCCCGCCGCTCATGATGGTGAACGGCGAGTCCTCAATCGTGTCGAAGGGCATCCAGCCCTGTTCGAGCGCGTCCGAATACAGATAAATCTTGAACGAGCTGCCCACCTGGCGATAAGCCTGCGTCGCTCGGTCGAATTTCGATTCGGAAAAGCTGTAGCCGCCAACCAGCGCCTTGATCGCCCCGGTCGTGTTCCTGATGGATACGAGCGCGGCCTGCTCGCGCGGGCGCTGTTCGAGCGACACTTTTGCCTCGTGTCCCTTCAGCGCGAGTACCTTCACCTCGACCAAGTCTCCCGGCTTCAGGAACTGATCGGGCGCGGTGTATCCGGTCCAGGCGAAATCGGCCGCTGAGAGCACGGCTTGAACGGTGTCGATTCGCAGATCGGCGGTTCGGTGCCCGGCTCTCGTGACGACGGCGGTCACATAGTCGTCCTTGCCGAGCGGCCGGGTCCAATCGTCTGCGCGGTAGTCCTCGATTGTGCCCAGGTGGTCGCGCAGCACGTTCTTCAGATCGCCGCGCCAGCCGTGCCGGCGCTCGAGGGCGTGCAGGCCGTCTCGTACCGCTTGCCGCGCGGCGCTCTGCATCTGCGGATCGAGCGTCGTGTAGACGCGCAAACCCTCGGTATACGCCGCATTCGGTCCGAAGCGGTGCTCAAGCCACTGCCGCACCTCCTCCACGAAGTACGGCGCAATGTCGTTGCGCGGGTAATTCAGATGCAATCCGAGCGGCTGCCGCTGCGCCTCCTCTTCCTGATCGCGGGTGATCTTGTGGTTCTCATACATCAGGTGGAGCACGAGGTTGCGCCGCGCCAGCGCCCGTTCCGGATGCAGCAGCGGCGAATAAATCGGTCCGCGAATCATGCCCGCGAAGAGGGCCGCCTCGGGCAGCGTGAGCTGGCCCATGTGCTTGCTGAAATAGAACTGGGAAGCCGCCTCGAAGCCATAGTTGCCGTGCCCCAGGTACACCTGGTTGCAGTACATCGTGAAAATCTGTGGCTTCGTGTAGTGCCGCTCGATCTGGATGGCGAGCAGCGCTTCCTGAATCTTCCGGTGAAAACTTTTTTCCGGCGTCAGGAAAAGCATCCGCGCCAGCTGCATGGTCAATGTGCTGGCGCCCTCGGCCTCGCGACCCTCGCGGATGTTCACCACGGCAGCTTCGAGGATCCGCGGGAAATCGATTCCCCAGTGCTCTTCGAAATGCCGGTCCTCGGTCGAAAGGATCGCGTCCCTGAGCACTTTCGGAATCTGGTTGTAGGTGACCAGCACGCGCCGCTCCAGCGCAAACGTCCCGATCGGCTGCCCGTTGTCGGCATAGAGTTCAGTAATGATGTCGGGCTTGTAGGTTTCGAGTTCTTGAAGCTGCGGAAGATCGATGCCGTAGACGAACAACAGCCCCACCGCCGCCCCGAACAAAATCGAGCACAGCAGCAGGAAAATAAAGGCCAACCGGCCGAACAACCGGTAACCACCAACGCGAACCGTAAGCGGCGGCAGGCTCATTGTCTGAAAATACGATTGTAACCCAACGCCACCGCGACAAAGCGCCGCCTTTGGTGGCCTGTTCCTACCAATTCAGCAGCCGAATCGGGCATCCTCATCGTGCAAACCGGACCACCCTGTTGGTCGTCATACCGGCGTACAATTGGGTCAAACACTACTCTTTCGCAACCCGAGGGAAGAAAACGCCGCATGTGCCGGAGGCTCTCTCATGACGGTTCAACTGACGAATTGGATCTTCAATCCGACCCTGGTGAAATTCCTCGTCGCGCTCGCCGGCCTGGCCATCGTCTATGCGCTGAGCAAGGCTGCCCAGCGCGGCATCAGCCGCCGCATCGAGGACGCCTCGACCCGTTACAACGCGCGGAAGTTCGTCGCCCTGTTCGGCTATTTCCTGGCTGTCGTCGTCGTTGCGACGGTCTTCAGCGACCGCCTGGCGGGTCTCACCGTCGCCCTGGGCGTCGCCGGCGCGGGCGTTGCCTTCGCCTTGCAGGAAGTCATCGTCAGTGTTGCCGGATGGATGGCCCTCTCTTTCGGCCGCTACTACTCGCCGGGCGATCGCGTGCAGCTCGGCGGCATCAAGGGCGACGTCATCGACATCGGTATTCTCCGCACCACGCTGATGGAGGTGGGCCAGTGGGTGAACGCCGATCTCTACAACGGCCGCATCGTGCGCGTCGCCAACAGCTTCGTCTTCAAGGAACCGGTCTTCAACTACTCGGCCGATTTCCCATTCCTCTGGGACGAAATCATCCTGCCTGTACGCTTCGGCTCCGACTGGGAATACACGCGGAAGATGCTCCAGCAGGTGGCCGACGAAGTCTGCCGTGGATTCGCCGTCCAATCTCTCGCGTCCTGGAAAGACGCCGTCCACAAATACCGCCTCGAGGAAGCCCGCATCGAGCCAGTCATCACGCTGGCCGCTACCGACAACTGGATTGAGTTCACCACGCGCTACATCGTCGCCTATCAAGAACGCCGCGTCGTCCGCGATCGCCTCTTCACTCGCATCCTCGAAGAGGTCGACAAGTCCGGTAATCGCGTCCGCCTCGCCTCGGCTACTTTCGAAATCGTGAATCTGCCACGTGTCGACATCGCATTCGCCGAAGGCAAGGCCAGCGCACAGCCGAGTTACGTGCCTTAGAAACGGAGAGGGCCCTGCCATTGCGCGCCGGCGGGGCCAGAGCGGATACTCAGCCCCAGGCGGAATTCGCATGGCAACTCCTCGTCGCAGAGAAAAAGGAAACGCCCGACAGCAACGCCCCCGGCCCCGCAAGGGTCGCGCTGCCTCTACGCCGACGCTCGAAACCCCGCGCCTGCTCCTGCGCCCGCTCACGCTCGCCGACGCCGCTCAGGCCCAGATCCTCTTTCCCCACTGGGAGATCGTCCGCTACCTCACCAACGACGTGCCCTGGCCCTACCCTCCCGACGGCGCGTACCGTTTTTTCCACGACGTGGTTCTGCCTGCGGTCAAGCGCGGCGAAGCGTGGCATTGGACCATACGCCTGAAGACCGCCCCGAAAAAAGTGATTGGCGGCATCGGCCTGATGCTGCGCGCGGAAAACAATCGCGGTTTCTGGATCGTCCCGCCCTGCCAAGGGAAGGGTCTGATGACAGAGGCCACCGAAGCCGTCACCGATTTCTGGTTCAATAAACTCGGCTTCCCGCTGATGCGCGTCCAGAAAGCCGCCGCAAACGCCGCCTCGCGCCGCATCTCCGAAAAAAACGGCATGCGCCTCGTCGCCACCACCGAGCGAGACTACGTCGGCGGCCGCCTCCCCACCGAAATCTGGGAAATCACCGCCAAGGAATGGCGCGCCCACCGCGCGAAACGACAGCGCTTGTGACCCGGCGGAAAGTCGAACCAGGGTCCTTGGTAGCCACGGTCGGCGGTATCCCGACCGTGGGCTTTTGCTCGTGAATACGAAAAGCCCGGCTGCCTCGCCTCAGGGCGTCGTGGAACCCTCGCCAATCACGGTATTCCACTTCCGCACCCGCCACGATTTTACCAGTCCGCTCTTCACGTACGGATCGGCCTTGGCAAACGCCTCTGCCGCCTCCGTCGACGGTCCGCGAAACACGATCACCACTCCGTCCACCGGATCGGCCAGCGCCCCGCCCATCACCAGGTCCCCACGCTCGTACGCCTGCTTCGCCAGCGCCAGATGCTCGCTCCGGAACGGCACGCGCCGTTCCACATAATTCTCGACAATGTCGTAGAAGAGAATGCAATGCATCGCCGCTTCCTCCTTTCGTTCAGTCCCTGGTTTCGGGGGTCAGGGCTTCAGCCCTGACGGAAACCCGCGCGAATGGGGGCTTCAGCCCCTGAAGGTCCGTCCGCGCAGGTCCCAGAAGGGGATCAATTGGAGGCAACCGCCTCGGCTTCGATTTCCACGAGCATCTCCGGAGAAATCAGGCTGTTGACTTCCACCATGGTGGTCGCCGGCCGTATCTTGCCGAAAAATTCACCGTGCGCCTGCCCGATCTTTTCCCAATCCTGGATGTCGCACACGTACATCCGCGTCCGCACCACATCCTTCATCCCCGCCCCGGCCTTCTTGAGCGCCCGCTCGATGTTCCGCAGCGTCTGCAGCGTCTGCTCGTACGCGTCGCCCGGCCCGACGATGTTCCCTTTCTCGTCCGTCGCCGTCGTCCCCGACACCCAAATCTGCTTCCCCACCCGTACCGCCCGCGAATAGCCGACAATCGGCTCCCAGGGCGTCCCGCTGGAAATATTCTTCCGCTTCATCTGCCCTCCAATAGTAAGTAGTCGCTGATTCTAGCTTATTCGCCGCCCAGGCAAGTTCTCGGAAAACCTCCGCCTTGTCAGCCGCCCGCGAACCCCGTAAGCTGAGCCTTCGCCCCAGCTTCTTCGAACGAGGCACCACCATGCGCTGCGACAACATTCTCGAAACGGTTGGCAACACGCCGCTCATCCGCCTGAATCGCGTGACGCGCGGCCTGAAAGCCTCCGTCTACGTGAAGGCCGACTATCTGAATCCCGGCGGCTCGGTGAAGGACCGCATCGGCATCACGATGATCGACGAAGCCGAGCGCAAAGGCTGGCTCAAGCCCGGCGGCACGATCATCGAAGGCACTTCCGGCAACACCGGCATGGGACTGGCGCTCGTTGCCGCCGTCCGCGGCTACAAAGCTGTCTTCACCATCACCGACAAGCAGTCGAAGGAAAAAATCGATCTCCTGAAAGCGATGGGCGCCGAAGTCATCGTCTGCCCCACCGCCGTCGAGCCCGAGGACCCGCGCAGCTATTATTCGGTCGCCAGGAAATTGGCCGCGGAGATCCCGAACGCGTACTATCCCAACCAGTACGAGAACCCGATGAACCCGGAGGCGCATTACCGCACCACCGGGCCCGAGATCTGGAAGGACACGGAGGGCAAGCTCACGCACTTCGTGGCCGGCATGGGCACGGGCGGGACCATTTCGGGCGTGGGTAAGTTTCTAAAGGAGAAAAACCCCAAGATCAAGATCATCGGCGGGGACCCTGTCGGGTCCCTTTACAATGAAAAGATCAAGTTCAACCGGGTCGGCAAGGCGCATCCGTACGTGGTGGAAGGCATCGGCGAGGACATCTTCCCCGGCACCATGAACCTGAAGATCGTCGACGACGTGCTCCAGACGCCCGACAAGGACTGCTTCCTCGTGACGCGGCGCCTGGCGCGCTTGGAGGGCATCCTGACGGGCGGCTCCGGCGGCTCGGCCGTCTACGCCTGTCTCGAGTACGCCAAGAAGCTGTCCGAGAAGGACTTCATGGTGGTCCTGCTGCCCGACACGGGCATGCGCTACCTGTCCAAGATCTACAACGACGAGTGGATGCGCGAGCACCAGTACGTCGAGAACGACATCGGCCTCTGCGCCAAGGACGTCGTGGCGCTCAAGCGCCGGGGCGGCCGCCAAAAGTCGCTGCTGCAGAGCCAGCCCAAGGAGACGGTGCTCGCC
>JAGWOX010000289.1 GCA_028877145.1 Acidobacteriota bacterium
TGATCGCCATCGATCAGGAGTTCCTCCATCAACCCACACGCGGCTGCAACTGGCTCCCTATCACCGCGCTCATAAGCATCCACGATGTACTGGGCGAACTCGACCATGTCGTTGTAGATTCCAGCCTCTTCTCCCTTCCAGAATTCCAGATGCTTCTCCCACCGAGGCAGGAAGCCCGGGCACCTTGCCAGAACCAGGGGCATGATTTGAGATTTTTGGATCATCGGGAAAAACATTCTACTTTGCTAGCGTAGTACCAGCCCCGGAGATGTTGGAAGTTCGCACGCCTGGCCCGACGCCCCCCGTTTCCTCCGGTTCCCCCCGCGAACGCCTTTTCCATCTCTCGGGTTGTCCGAACACCCGCCCCTGTCATATAGTTCCCGGTCACCGGGCGGACGGCCCCACGAGAGCGAAACGGGACCGCCGCGACCGTCGCCGCTGCTGCGGCATGGAACAACAAACAAGAGCCAACGGCCCATCGCCGCCACACATGACCCCAACCGAACACTGTCGTGTCGAACTGAAAATCCCCAACGACCCAAGAGCCATCGGCGCCGTGATTGGCGCCCTCCAGCACACCTCGCGCCACCTCGGGTTTCCACCCAACGAAGAAGAGGAACTGATCGCGTTTTCCGACAGGCTGCTCCGTGCCGGGTTCGATTCCCTCCCCGCCAACGCAACCATCTCTGTTCTCATCCAGGAACACCCCAACCGCATCGAAATCGAATTGGTGCGCCCCGCCGCCGCTGGGAAATGGGTTTCCGTCAAACCCATCCCCGGTATCGATCAGGTCGAAGAGGAAACCACGAACGGCAACACCCGCCTGAGACTGATCAAATTCCTCCCCAGCCCTCCCGACACTTCCCGAACCGTCAATTGAGCAGGGCACGAATCGGCGGCGCAGCCAGTCTCGGCTGCGGCCTCTCCGCAATGCTCGCGTAGATCCTGTCCGCGCATGCGCAGGAGGAGTTGGCGCCGACCGAGGAACTTCTTACATGCTCACCGCAAACGTCCGCTGCGCGATCATTTTCACGATCTGATCTTCCGTCAAGCGAAAATTCAGGTCCAACCGGTCGCCCCGCGGCGTCACCTGCGCCTGGTCGAGCATGTTCGCCAGATCCGGATTCGACTGGCTGGCCTGATAGCGGCGATACAGAATCCCCGCCTGCAACAGCGCCGCCAGGTTGTTGGCGTCGTCCGGCGTGGCACACACGGCTTCGAACTGCGTTTGGATGTCGGAGGAAGTATCAACGCTGATGATCATCGCGTGAATCTTCTCAAACAGCGGCGACGATTGCTGTGCCGAGGCCACTTCCGGCAGCAATTGCTGCAGCCCCAGCTTCGTGTAGTGCTGGTCGAGCACGGCCCAGATCGAACCCTGCCCGTTCACCTGGTTGATCAGCGGGAAAATCGTCTCGTTGGCCAGCAGGCTCGGATCTCCGTTCATGCGGACCGAAATCATCTTGTCGATGGCGTCGCCCTGCCCGAAAACTGCCGTATTCGAATCGAGGAAGAAGAAGAAAATATCGTAGGGGCTGTCGCCGGAGCCAAAGGCGTAGAGCGTGTAACCGTGCGATTTCCGCGTGGGCAGCTTCTGCTGTTTCAGGTAGGCCTCGGTCGTGTCCGGTTGAAATTCTCCCTCGGCCACTCCCAGCACCTCTTCCGGGTGCTTGCCGTTCGCCGGAATCGCCGCGAAAGCCAGGTCATCGACCTGTGAGTTGATATCGATTCCCGCCGATTTCAGGAACGTCTCGAACTGCCGGAACCGTGCCGGCAAGATCTGCTGCTGCAGCTGTGGGAACCACTTGTGCTGCTGCGCCGCTTTCATGTCGGCGTAGGCGAACTCGCCCACGTCCTTCGGGAACAGCCCGATCACCTGCGTGCCAAGCGTCCCCGCCCGCAGTGCCGGCACCATCGCCAGCGCTCCCGCGACCACAAACCACCAAACCGACTTGCTCTTCATCTTCTTTCCCCTTCCCGCGCCCCTCAAGGCGCGGCAATCGCCGGCGCGCCCTCGAGCCTCAACTCGATCGCCGCCAGCCTCGCTTTCATTTCCGCGACGTACGCCGCGTCTTCCATCGATTCCAGATTGATCGCCACGTTTTCCATGGCCCCGCGCACAGCCGCCAGCGCCAGCCAACTCGCCGCCACCAGATCCGACCGCATGGCTGGACTCGAAATCGACCCGAGTTTCCGCAGAGTTTCGAGTACTTCCGTCGCGCGCTCGGCCGTTGCCAGAGGCACTTCCGCCGCGTGCCGTGTGGCGAGGTCGATCGCCTTGCCGCGCTCCTGCTGCTCCTCGGGCGTCGATTTCGGCATCCGCATCGCCGCCATCACGGCGTCGTAAGAAGCCGCATCGCGGTCGATCGCCGCGCCCAGTTCCTTCCCGGCCGTCTCGAGTTCCGCGAGCAGCGCGCTCAACTCATCGAAGTGCGGCGCTAGCGATTTCTTCTTCCGCGAAAGCCCCGCGACCATCTGCCCCAAACTCCCTGCCATCGCCCCAGCCAGCGCCGCCGCCGATCCACCGCCTGGCGTCGCCGTCGACTCGGCCAGAGCGTCGACGAACGGCCGCGCCATCGCCTCGAGCCGGCCCGGCCCCGCCGCCGGGGCCGCATGCCCTTCGAGCGCCTTTGCCAGCCGGTTCTCGAGAACAAGTTCGGGCGTGAAGTTCTCGAACTGCAAAAAGAAATCCGCCGCCATCTCGATCGCTCGTCTCGGCACGAGCCCCACGATTTCGCTGCCCACGATCGTCGCCCCGTATCGCGCCGCCTCGCTCCGCGCCATCTCGAACACGCGATGCATCGGCGTCTGCTCGAAATCGGTCAGGTTGATCGAGACCTGCGCCAGGTTCCGCTCCTTGAGGTGGACTCCCATCGATTTCACGTAGCGCAGTCCACCCGTCGAAAACCGGATCGCTCGCGCGATCTTGTTGGCCACGGTGATCTCGGACGTGTTCAGGTTGATGTTGTAGGCGATCAGGAATTTTCGCGCGCCAACGATCGTCGCGCCCGCAGTCGGGTGCAGCCGCGGCTGGCCGACGTCCGGCGCTCGATTCGGATTCACCAGCACCTCTTCGCGCACGCCCTCGAATTGTCCCCGCCGCACGTCTTCCAGGTTCACGCGGTCGGGCCGCTGGGCCGCCGCTTCGTAAAAATAGACCGGAATCCTGTACCGCTCCCACATCTCGCGTCCAACACGCCGCGCCAGCGCGACGCAATCCTCGATCGTCACGCCCTCGACCGGAATGAACGGCACGACGTCCGTCGCACCCAGCCGCGGATGCGCGCCCTGATGCCTCGTCAAATCGATCAGTTCGGCGGCCTTCCCTACTCCACGCAGCGCCGCTTCGGCCACCGCTTCCGGCTCGCCCACCAGGGTGATTACGCAGCGGTTATGGTCCGCGTCCATCTCGCGGTCGAGCACCGTAACGCCCGCGACCGCGCTCATCGCTGCGACGAGCGCATCCACCTTCGCCGCGTCACGCCCTTCGGAAAAATTCGGCACGCATTCGATGATCTTCGCCATCCTCACCCTTTCGTCGCGCCGCCGCTTCCGCCCAAACGCTCCATCCACCCCTCATCAGGAAGATGCGCTTTCTTTCCTTTTGGCTGGCAGCGGCACCCGTTTTTCGCCTTTTGCTTCACTACCCCGGTCGTCATGCTCATAGACGATCTCCCCGCGCGCGATCGTCATCCAGTTGAGGTGAACACCAAAATAGTAAGGAATTTCGCGGTAATCGGCCACGTCAAACACCGCCAGGTCGGCCTGCTTGCCCGCTTCGATCGTCCCGGTCCGCTCGTGCCGCCGCAGGGAGTAGGCTGCGTTCACCGTCGCAGCCGCGATCGCCTCCGCCGGCCGCAACCGCATCCCGTCGCAGGCCAATGACATCGCCATCGGCAGGCTCAGCGTCGGGCTCGTCCCCGGATTGAAATCCGTGGCCAGCGCCACAATCGCACCCGCATCCACCAACTCGCGCCCCGGCGCGTATCCCACGCCCAGGTGCAGGCTCGCTCCCGGCAGCAACGTGCACACCACGTGCGAGTTCGCCAGCAACTCGACATCGTGCCGCGTTATCTGGTCCAGATGGTCGGCGCTCGCCGCGGCCAGTTCCACCGCCAGCCGCGCCGCGCCCGTGCGTTCGAGCTGATCGGCGTGCAATCTCGGCTCCAGACCGCACGCGCGCCCCAGCGTCAAAATCTCCCGCGTCTCCTCCACCGTGAACGCGCCGCGGTCGCA
>JAGWOX010000290.1 GCA_028877145.1 Acidobacteriota bacterium
CTGCGGCACCCAGCCCATCTGCCGCCGCTCCGGCTTCCGCAACCGCACTGCACCCCTCGCTTCGCCCACTGCCACTTCCTCTGGTTGGCTCATGAACCTCTTATACCGATAAACCAAACCGAACGCACGAAAAAGTCACAGCCTCTCAGCATGACAGGCTTTTTTTCGTGGGCGTTCAGAGCCAGCCTTTGGCTCGCGCAATGCGGGCGGCCTCGACGCGATTGGCGGCGCCGAGCTTGCTGATGGCTTCCGAGAGGTAGTTGCGCACTGTCCCTTCAGAAAGACCCAGTTTTTCCGAAATTTCGTAACTCGTCATGCCCTCGCCCGCCAGGCGAACCACCGTGCGCTCGCGGTCGGTGAGGGGGTCGGGCTCGCTCCAGGCCTCGGCGGCCAGTTCCGGATCGACCACCCGCAGGCCTTGTAACACGCGGCGGACGGCATCGGCCAACTCGCCGGCCGGCTTGTCTTTCAGCAAGTAGCCGGAAGCGCCGGAATCGAGCGCGCGGCGGAGGTAACCTGCTCGCGCGAAGGTGGTGAGAATGATGGTGCGGACGGGGGCCTGGCGCCGTTTCAATTCCTGCGCGGCTTCGAGGCCGCTCATCTCCGGCATTTCGATATCGGTGATGAAGACGTCGGGTTTGTGCTCGAGAACGGCGTCAATGGCCTCCTTGCCGTTCCGCGCCTGCGCAACGACGGTGATGTCCTTTTCGATTTCGAGCAGGGCCGCGAGGGCTCCGAGAACCATGGCCTGATCTTCGGCGAGGACCACGCGGATGGCGTTTGGTTTGCGGGTGTCAGTCACGATGTGGCGTTCCTTCGCTCCGGTGGGAGCGGCAGAGTGATGGTGAGCGTGGTTCCGGAGTCTGCTTCACGGACGAGAGTTCCTCCGAGCGCTTCGACGCGCTCGCGCATTCCGCGCAGGCCGTTACCCTCGGGATTGGGTCCTCCGCGGCCGTTGTCCTCGATCTGCATGCGGCAGCCGCCGTTGAACGGCTCGAGGCGCACGCGGCATAGGCCGGCGCAGGCGTGGCGAACGACGTTGGTGACGGCCTCTCGCAAGGCGAGCGCAAGAACGGTTTCCTCCGAAGGTGACAGATGTATCGGCGTGGCGGCGCAGTCGAAGCCTACGCCGGCGGTTTCGAGCGTGGCTTCGGCGTGGGAAAGTTCGGCGGCGAGGCCTTCCGAGCGGTAGCCGCCGATCGCGTTGCGAACTTCGGCGAGGGCCTGGCGTGCGATGCTTTCGACGTCGCTCATCTCCTGTTTTGCGCCAGCGGGATTTTGCTCGACGAGCTTCGCGGCCAGTTCCGATTTCAGGATGACGACCGAGAGCGTGTGGCCCAGCACGTCGTGCATGTCGCGGGCGATGCGCTCGCGCTCGGCGACTTTGGCGAGGTGCTCGATCTCATCCTGGGCCATGCGGAGCCGGGAATTGGCCATTTTTCGTTGCGCGTAGTGGATATTGACAGCGCCTACCAGAATCGAAAAAACCGTGCCGAAAATCCAGAATTCTACCGGGAGGTGAAGCAGCAAGGTTTCGCCGGTAAGGGCGACGCAGATGGCGGCGACGAGGCCGGCGGCGAATTTCGCGCCCCCGGCGCAACCGGCGAAGGCAGCGGCGTAGACAAAAATGACCGAAGCGCCCACATTGAACGGCGCGAAAGCAATGCCAAGCAGCGTGATGCCCGCCATCACCCACAGCACCCGCCGGCCTTTCAGCCACCATCCGGCGAAGTAAAGCACGAGCAGAGCCGCCGCGCCGAATGCCGTGGCCAACCATTCGCGCCATCCGGCATGGTCCATCACCGGCTGAACGAAAAAGAAGCCGAGGTAGATGAGCCAGGCGTATGGCGTCCAGCCGAGGTCCTTATCCGGGGGCAAAAGGCGCATCGTTTCCCTCGCAGCCGATCGGGCTAGCCGTACAGCTTGCCTTCATCGCGCCGGAAACCAACTCGCGCCAGAACCAGGCAAAGCGCCGCGAAGGCTCCGAGCACGGCCATGTGCACCCAGTTTGCCTCGCCATCCCCCATGCCGACAACCCCGAGCGCCATCTCGCCCAGGTGATAGGGAGGCAGGATGAGAGCGACGTGCTGGAGAATGCGGGGGAACAGCCCGATGGGAATCCAAAGCCCGGAGAAGAAGGCAAGCGGCATGTAAATCAGGTTCACGATCGCCGGCGCGGAATTCGGTCCGGCAAAATAGCCGATGGCGAGTCCCATCGCGCAGAAGGGAACCGCGCCGAGTACCTCGACCGCGAGCAACGTAAGCGCTTGCGCCAACGTTACCCGCACACCGCCCAGACCTATGGCCAGTCCCATCAGGATGAGCACGATGATCAGGCCGAAGGTCATGCTGGTAATCACTTTCGCGGTGAAGTAGGCCATCGGGGGCATCGGACTCGCGCGTTTCACTTCGAGCCATCCCTGCCCGCGCTCTCCGGCCACGCCCACGCCGAGAGCGAAGAGGGAAGCGGCGATCACGGCGAAGGCACCGAACGTCGCCAGGTAGTAGAGGCCGATGCGGCTGTCGGCTCCCGGCCGTTTGGCGAAGATCAGGCCGAAGAGGATGTAGAACATGGTGGGAAAGAGGATGGTGGGCAGGGCGTAAGCGGGCATGCGCCACAACTTGAGAAAATCGTATCGGGCTTCCTTGAGGTAGATGCGGAGCAGGCTGCGGCCCAATGGCGATGCGGATTTCGCTGGCGATGTTTTCATTGGCATCTCTCCTCAGATGTTCCTGGAATCGTCGTCAGCTCGAGTCAACGTCAGGAACGCTTCCTCGAGACGGGGCTTGGTGATTTCGATTTCCGCGAGTTGCGGATCGAGCGCGAGCAGTTGGCGCAGAACCGCTTCGGCATCGACGGCGCGAATCTCGACGGCGCCGGGTTGCGCATCCTGACACGGCCTGATCACCTCCAATGCGCCGGATAGCTTGCGCAACTCTTCGGTGGCGAGGCGCGTGACGCAACGAATACGACGGCCGGAGGCGCGCGTTTTGATCTGGGCCGGCGTGTCCTCGGCGATGATCGAGCCCTGATTCAGCACAACGATGCGATCGGCGAGCGCGTCGGCCTCTTCCATGTAATGTGTGGTGAGGAGAATTGTTTTCCCGTGGCGGACGAGCCGTTTGATCTGATCCCAGAAGACGCGCCGGGCTTCGACGTCGAGGCCGGTGGTCGGCTCGTCGAGGAAGAGCAGGTCGGGATTTCCACATAGAGCCAGCGCAAAGAGCAGCCGTTGCTTCTGTCCGCCGGACAGCTCGCCGAATTTCCGCTTTTCCAGGCCTTCGAGGCCCGCGGCGGCGACGCATTCACCGACAGGCAGTGGATTGGGGTAGTAGCTCGAAAAAAGATCCAGATGCTCCCGCACACGCAGCGTGGGCGGTACGCCGCCAGTTTGCAGCATGACTCCGGTTCGGGTTCGGCTGGCGGCGCTGCGCGGGTCGGCTCCGAACACGCTCACGCGGCCCTTCGTGGGTTGGGCAAGACCGAGCAGAAGCTTTACCGCCGTTGTTTTGCCGGCGCCATTCGGACCGAGCAGAGCCAGGACGCCTCCTGCCGGCACGGTCAGGCGCACTTCGCGCAGGGCTGTCACGGGGCCGTAAGTCTTGGTAACAGCATCGAGTCGCGCCACAGGAGTCGGTGTTGCGGTCGTTAACCGGCCGGAACGTCCGGTGGGCTCTTCGCGGGTTGCCTCAGGAAGCACGATCATGACTTTTTCCCCTCTCCGCTCGTGAGCCCGTCGAATCACGGGCTCGAACTGCCAAGCGCTATCGTGGCGTGGACGGGTATTGCCTGCCAGTGAGCTTCGTCAGGATGCGAGGATGACAAATGTCATCCATGCCTTGCAGACCGCGACGGATGGCTGCGGGGCTGATGTAGAATGGCCCGCCCCGAAGTGGCGCAAAGCAGCGTAGAAAAGGCGGATTCCCCGATGATCATGCGCAAAGACGGATTGTTTTACCGGCTGGTGGTTTTGCTGGCAGCCTTGTTCATCTCCGGCACACCCGGCTGGGCTGCGAACGGGTCACGCAAGAAAGACGCGACGCCGCTCTACAAGGTCTACGCGGTTCGATACGGCATGGTGAAGAATTTTCCGGTGTCGGCGCTGGTCGCGGGCGCGCCAAAAGGGCAACGCACCGATATGGCGATGATGTTCTGGGTGCTCGAGGGCGGTGGGAGAGACATATTGGTGGATGCCGGCTTTTTCCACGAGCAGTTCATCAAGAGCT
>JAGWOX010000027.1 GCA_028877145.1 Acidobacteriota bacterium
AATCAGGAGTGCCAATATTGCCGCGTCAGCTGCCAGCTCCCCGACGAGGATCGGCCGCACACCATTCTGAGCTGCAAATTCATCGTTTCGGAGGGCATGAGCATCACCGATCTTTCTCCCGAGTTGCTAGGCTGTTTGCGCGCCAAGCTCGGACCCGTCGCCAGCACTGCATCCTCCACATACCAGGGAACCAACGGCTCCGGCATCGCGAGCCATGAGTAGGCCCGCTCCCTCCCCAGCGCGGCAGAATCCCCGCCAGGGCTGAGCTGAGGTGAAGACCCGATGAGCGCGTTCCGCTCGCCCGCTCCGCGCGCGAATATCCTGCCGTTGCGCCGCCGGGCGCGGGCCTGCGATTCGCCCCAGCGCACGTCAAATATACTTCCGGCTGCACGCTGCCGCTATGCTAAAATTTCCCTTTAGATGAATGCTCCACCGGGGAAGGACCTATGAAAGCCAGCGTCAAATTCGTGATTGGATCGGGCATCATCATCGCCACGCTTCTCGTCCTGGCATACGTTGGCTTCACCCAGAGCCACACCTACTACCACACGATTTCCGAACTCTCGGGGCTGCAGGGCTCCGCGCTTCACCAGCGCATGCGCGTCTCCGGCAATGTCCGCGCGGGATCGATCTCGCATCCTAATGGCCGCGTTGATTTCGTGCTCGAGGAACAGGGCAAGACCCTGGCCGTCAGCTACACTGGCCGCGATCCGCTTCCCGACACTTTCCGGGACGGCGCGCAGGCCCTGGTCGAAGGCCGTTTGATGCCCGACGGCCGGTTCACCGCCGAACTGGTGCAGGCAAAATGCGCCTCCAAGTACGAGGCTGCTCCCGGCTCCACGCCCGGCGCTTCAGCGCAACCCGGCCAAAGCAACAACGGCCCCGGCGTACCGGCGCAGGCCGCCGAAGCCACCGCGAAGAACTGACCCGTCGCCGCCCGATTCGCCGGGCACGGGTTGGAACTTTCGCCGCGGCGGGAGCATCTGGAGAATGGTTGGCTGCGGGGTTTGCATGGCAGCTTGAGGTTCTTTGTAAGTCGCGGCTTCACAGCGTGCGGGAAAAGTCGTTTTCGTGTCATTCCGAGCGGAGCGAGGGAACTGCTTTTGGCAGCGACCTCAAGAAGAAAGCAGATTCCTCACCCCGGTCAAGCTACGACCGGGCTTCGGACTGACATGGCGCTGGTTTTATCCGCAAGCTGTTTAGCCGCTGAAGTACGCTGCGGCTCATTGACACACAGGCTGTTCAGCCTCTAACAGGGCGCTGAAGAAGGCCTGTCAGGGAGATTCAGGGGCTAAAGCCCGGTTGATTGTGCAGCGTTTATGTCGCGGTCCCGACTGCTGTCCGGGACGCAAACGGCGCGCTGAAGCCGCGACCCACAACGCTCTTAGGGTTTTTCAGCATCCTGCTAAGGCAGAGTCAGTTGGTTCTTATATTGTTCTGCCAGGAGATCGGCAAGGAGGCTTCGTGGACATTTTGGGTTCGTTCGCACTGCTCCTGGCGCTGGTGGCTGCTGGGTACGCCTTTCTCGCCGGCATTGCGGGCATTGTCACCCACCGCCCGCTACTCACCAAAAGCGCCAGCCGCGCGGGCATGGCCGTCTTCGGCCTGGTCACGCTGAGCGTGGCAGTCCTCGAATACTTCTTTTTCACCGACAATTTTTCGCTGGCCTACGTGGCATCGCACAGCAACCGGGCCTTGCCGGCCTTCTATAAATTTGCCGCGCTGTGGTCCGGGCAGGAAGGCTCGCTGCTTTTCTGGAGCTGGCTGCTTTCGATCTACGCCTTCTGGGCGTTGTTTCTCAACCGCCAGCGGCACCCTGAGTTGATGCCCTACGTGGGCGTCACGCTGGCGGGAGTCCAGACCTTTTTCCTGCTCCTCAACAACTTCGTCGCCAGCCCATTCCATGTTATGGCCAGCGCGGATTCGGCCGGGGTTTTCCACGTCGCGCGAATTGCCGAGGGCGGCGGACTGAACCCGCTGCTGCAGTATCCCGAGATGGTGATTCATCCGCCGATGCTCTACCTCGGCTATACCGGATTCACGATTCCCTTTGCCTTCGCGCTGGCCGCGCTCCTGGGACGCTATCCCGGCGAAAAGTGGATTCACATCACGCGCCGCTGGACCATGATCGCCTGGGCCTTCCAGTCGGTCGGCATTCTTCTCGGCGCGCACTGGGCCTACGCCGTGCTGGGCTGGGGCGGCTACTGGGCCTGGGACCCGGTGGAAAACGCGAGCCTGATGCCGTGGCTGACCGGGACCGCGTTCCTGCATTCGGTGATGATGCAGGAAAAGCGCGGCATGCTGCGGGTGTGGAACGTGTGGCTGGTGTTCTCCACGTTCCTGCTGTCGATTCTGGGAACGTTCCTGACACGCAGCGGAATCGTGAGTTCGGTGCATGCGTTCGCGCAGTCGTCGATCGGCGGGTGGTTCGTCTCGTTCCTGGTGATCGCGGTGCTGGTCTGCGTGTTCGCTTACGTGAGGAACCGCGACTATTTGAAGAGCGACAATCAATTGGATTCGGTGGCGTCGCGCGAATCGAGCTTCCTCTTTAACAACCTGGTGCTGCTCGCCGCGGCGTTTGCGGTGCTCTGGGGCACGCTATTTCCGGTGATTTCGGAGGCGGTGCAGGGAAGCAAGATTTCGGTTGGTCCTCCATTCTTCAATCGCGTGAACGTGCCGATCGCGCTGTTCCTGTTGCTGCTGACCGGCGTCGGGCCGCTGCTCGCGTGGCGAAAGACCTCGCTCGAGAGCCTGCGGCGGAATTTCGCGTGGCCGCTCGGCGGCGGAATCGTAGCCGGAGTGATCGCATATATCGCGGGATACCGGGAAATTTATGCGGTCGTCTGCTTCATCCTGGGCGTGTTCGTGGTGCTGACGGTGGCGAGCGAGTTCATTCGCGGTGCGCTGGTGATCAGCCGCCACTCCGGCCTGAACCTCTTCCAATCGATCGGCCGGCTGACGATGCGCAACACGCGCCGTTACGGCGGCTACGTGGTGCACATCGGGATCGTGCTGGTCTTCGTGGGCATCGCCGGGTCCGCATTCAACGTGCAGAAGAAATTCGATCTGCCGCCCGGCGCCCAGGGAACGATCGGGCCGTACACGCTCTACTGCCAGAATTTCGACACGACGAACGGACCAAACTACCAGGCCGAGCGCGCGACGCTGGAAGTTTTCCAGAACGGAAAACCGACGATGATGCTGTTTCCCGAGCGCCGCTTTTTCCCGTCGAGCGGCGTGACGGAAACGATGGTCGCGGTCCACTCGACGCTGGCACAGGATCTCTACCTCGTGTATTCAGGCCCGAATCCGCAGACGAACCAGCCGGTGGTGCACGCCTATCTGAATCCGCTGGTGAAATGGATCTGGCTGGGCGGGCTGGTGGTGGTGCTGGGAACGCTGCTCGCGCTGATTCCTTCGCGGACGGGTTCTCCCACGCCCACGCAGCCGCGGCCGGCGGCGCCGGATGCGGCCGTGGCCGATACGGGCACGGAAGCGAGCGTGCTCGAAGGGACGCACTGAGGTGAGGGGGAAGACGATACGAGCGCTGCTCCTGGTGGTGCTGGCGGGCGCGTGGATGGGCATGCGCGGGCTGGCGCAGAATCCGGGCGCGGCGCAGGCGACCAATCCAGCGCAGGCTCCCCAGGGAGACATGAACGCGACCGGCCCTTCCGAACCGGTGCCGACGGGCCCGAAGGCGCCGGCAACCGATCCGCGCGTGCAGAAACTCGGACACGATCTGATGTGCATGTGCGGCTGCAACGAAATCCTGATCGAATGCCAGCACCAGGGATCGGACCAATGCCTGATGCACGACCGCGAGATGGCCGAGGTCGAGCAGCGCGTGGCGGGCGGGGAATCCGACAGCCTGGTTCTGCAATCGTTCGTGCAGGAGTACGGGCCGCAGGTGCTGGTGGTGCCGCCGGCGAAAGGGTTTGACCTGACGGCGTGGCTGATGCCGATCTTCGCTTCGCTCATCGGGCTGTCGCTGCTGATCATCGTGGTGCAGCGGTGGCGGGAGCGGGCACTCAAACCGGCTGTGGCGGCCGGGCCGAAAGTGAAAGTGAAACCGGAACACCTGGCCCGGGCGCGAGCCGAGATCGAAAAAGAGGAATATTAGATGGCAGCCGGTGTGGTGGTGACCTGCGCGGCGCTGCTTTTGGCGGTGCTTGCGTTCATCTTCCTGATTCGCGTCGATCCGGCGGATCTGGCGCCGCACCGCTCGCGGCTCGATCAGCTGCTCGAGCGACGCGACACGATCTACGAAAACCTGCGCGATCTGCGCTTCGAGCATCGCGCGGGAAAATTTTCCGAAGCCGATTACGAAGACACGCGGGAGTCGCTCGAACAGGAAGCGGCCCGGGTGCTCGCCGAAATCGAAACTCTGACCGGAAGCGCGCCGTCGGTGACAACGCGGCGGGTGCGCGCGAGCGAGACGAAATGAATCGTTTGGTGCAAAAAGGCGTGATGGTGATGGCGGCGCTCGTGCTGGCGGCGTTGCCGGCGGCGGCGGGCACGGTGACGGGGGTCGTTCACAACGGAACCACGGGGCAGGTCGGGGCCGGCGTGCAGGTGATCCTGATACAACTGCAGAACGGCATGCAGGACGTCGCGCAGACGAAGACCGATGCGCAGGGACGATTTCAACTGAGCTACGCCCAGATCGGCCAGCAGCCCATGCTGCTGCGCGCGGTCTACGAGGGCGTTTTCTATCACGCGCCGATTCCGCCGGGGCAGAGCAACGCGAACGTCGACATCAACATTTTCCAGCCGACGACCGACGCCTCCGCGTTTCAGGTGCTGCACCACATCATCGCCGTCGAACCGCAGACCTCGAACCTGATGGTGGGCGAGGAATACGACATCCAGAACAAGACGAAACCGCCCAAGGCGTATTACAAGGCCGACGGCTGTTTCACGTTCGAACTGCCGAAGGGCGCGGAACTGAGCCAGGTGGAAGCGTGGGGACCGGATGGCATGCCGGTGGTGCAGGGAACCGTGGACAAGGGAAACAACAAGTACGCGATCGTCTTCCCGTTCCGGCCGGGCGATAACGGCGTGCGGTTCTCCTACAAGCTGGATTATCCATCCCAGCAGGCAACGCTGCATCTGGCGTCCGTCTATCCCGTGACAACGGCGATGCTGCTCGCTCCGCCGCAGGTGAAGGTCATCGCCGAAGGATTCTCGCCCGCGGGCAGCGAGCATGGATGGAGCGTTTACAGCCGCGGCGGCATGAAGGCGGACGAGCCGATGGTGTTCTCCGTTTCGGGAACGGGTCCGCCGCCGGGTTCGGACAACGGACAGGCTGGCGGAGCGGCGGGCGATCAGGGCGGCTCGGCGGATTCGGGAAATGCGGTGACGCCTGTTGCACAGGCGCTGCCGCCACGACTCGACAGCTTGAAATGGATTCTGGTGGGTGGCTTCGGCGCGCTCTTCATCCTCGGCGCGGCCTTCCTGTGGTGGAAATCGCGGCAGCCGCAGGTGGCAGGCGTCGCCGCTGTGGCAGGCGGGGCAGGAGTGGCCATGGCGACACCCGCTCCTCCGCGCATGGAGTCGACCGTGGGCGGAGAACAGACGCTGCGGCAGAGTGTGGACGAGATCAAGGAGACGCTGTTCCGGTTGGAATTGCGCCGGCAAGCGGGAACGCTGTCGGAAGAGGCTTATCAGGCGCAACGGAAGCAGATGGAGAAGGCTTTAAGGGAGTTGGTGAAGGGATAGGCGCCGCTACGCCTTTCATGCTGAGCGGTAGGAAGCCTCCTGAAGGTCGGGAGGAGATGGAATGCCGGGACGTGGATGTAGCTTCGGGGTCCTTCGCTTCGCTCAGGATGACAGGCTCTGGCGGGATCCTTCCCGACATATTGCGTTGGAACTCTCTTCGTTCGTCGCGAAAGGCTTCGCTCAGTATGACGGTCGTCAAAGACCGCTTCCGGCAACACATGGCTTCTGAAGGATTTGCAATTTCGGGTTCGGGTTGCTGATTTCTCGCTGACCGTGGAATTTGCCTCACAATCATCGCTGGGAGTGGCTTTCGAGCGAGTGGAAAAGCGCTACGGAGGACTGCTGGCGGTTTGCCGCGTGTCGCTGCAGATCGAGCCGGGCGAATTCGTCACTTTGTTCGGCCCGAATGGTTCGGGGAAGACGACGCTCTTGCGCATGGCGGCGCTTTTGGTGCGGCCGTCGTCGGGCAAGGTGTCGCACTTGGGAACCGACGGGCTGGCGGCCGAGGACGTGCGGCGGCAGATTGGGCTGGTGGGGCACAAGGCGCTGGTCTACGACGAATTGACGGCGCAGGAAAATTTAAATTTCTTTGCGCGTCTCTACGGTCTCGACAATCCGGCCGAGCGCATCGCGCAGGTGCTGGATTCCGTCGGGCTGGGTAAACGCGCGGGCGACGCGGCGGCCACGTTTTCGCGCGGGATGCGGCAGCGGCTGGCGATTGCGCGGGCGCTGATCACCGAGCCGCGGCTTTTGCTCTTCGACGAGCCGGCCACCGGGCTCGACCGGCAGGGAAGAGATTGGCTTGAATCGACGCTCGACGGTTTGCACCGCGCCGGTGCGACGCTCATCGTGAGCACGCACGACGAATCGCTCGCCGCGATCGCTGGGCGGTCGGTGTATCTGCAGGCGGGGCGCTTGGTCGGCGATACGGCGGCGCAGGCCCCGCCGGTGGCGCCCGAAATGCGAGGGGGACGATGAGCCTGGCGCGTTCTGCGGCCGTTGTGCTTTCGAAGGAGTTGCGGATCGAGCTGCGCACGCGCGACCTGACGCACACCGTGCTGTTTTTCGTGCTGATGGTCGCCGGGCTGTTCAGTTTTGCGTTTGCGCCGACGGCGGATGAGAGCCGCAGGATTCTGCCGGGGCTCGTATGGCTGGCGTTTTTCTTTGCCGGAACGCTGATGCTGCAACTCTGCTTCGTGCGCGAGCAAGTGAACGATACGCTGGCCGCGCTGCGCATGGCGCCGATCGATCCTTTCGCGATCCTGCTCGGGAAAATTCTGGCGAATTTCGTGTTCCTGGCGGTGACCGAGATCGTGTTCATGCCGGTGTTCAGCATTTTCTACAACGTCGGCATCGGGGGCGTAGTGGGACGGCTGTTCCTGGTGCTGTTTCTGGGAACGTTTGGGCTGGCGGTGGTGGGCACAGTGTTTTCGGCGATGGCGTCGCAGGCGCGGATGCGGGAGCTGCTGCTGCCGCTGCTGCTATTGCCGATTCTCGCGCCGGTGCTGATTGCGGGCGTCGAGGCTACGGCGGAGCTTTTGGGGCCGGAGCACATGGTTGGCCGCGAGTGGCTCTCGATGCTGGGCGGGTTTGACGTTATCTTTCTGACGGCTACGTGGCTTTTGAGCGGGTTTTTGGTGGAGGAATAAAAAAGCAAAAGATTAAACGCAGAGGACGCGGAGGATGCGCAGAGGACGCGGAGAGTGCGCGGCAGATCTTCTCTGTGATTTCTGGTTCTCCATGCTCTCTGGGTTGACCTGTCGGCTGCAAGCGAATGCGCACGATGTGGGACGCACGAGAAGGGAGGGACGATGAAGCGGAACGCGGTAGCTTGGGGGCTGGCCTGGCTGGCGACGGCGGTTGTGCTGGCGCTGGCGGGCTATGTGATTTTCTTTGTCGCGCCCCGCGAGCTGACGATGGGAGATATTCAGCGGATTTTCTACTTCCATGCCTCCAGCGGGATGTTGGCCGACTTCGCGTTCTTCATTTCGTTCCTCGGGTGCGTCGGCTTCCTGGCGAGCCGGCAGCCTCGCTGGGACTGGATGGCCGTGGCGGCGGCCGAGGTGGGGCTGGCGTTCAACACGGTGGTGCTGATTACCGGGCCGATCTGGGCGAAGCCGGTGTGGGGCGTCTGGTGGACGTGGGACCCGCGGCTTACGCTTCAGTTCGTTCTCGAATTGCTCTACGTGGCCTATCTGCTGCTGCGCGTGCTGATGATCGAACCGGATCGTCGCGCGATGATTTCCGGCGTCTTTGGCATATTCGCGTTTCTCGACGTGCCGCTTTCCTATTTTTCCATCCGGTGGTGGCGCACCTTGCATCCGCAGCCGGTAATAGGCGGCGGGCCGAACGCGGGCATGGACCCGCGGATGTGGCAGGTGTTTCTCTTGGCATCGATTGGGCTTTTGGCGCTGCTCGTATTGATGATCCGCGACCGCTACCGGCTGGAAGAGGCGCGCTGGGAACTGGCGGAGATGACAGCCGAATTTGAGGCGAACGAGCAAACCGTGGAGCCGAAAGAGGTGAGCCGATGACGAATTTTTGGAGTATCCTTATTGCATACTTGGTCGCCTGGGCGATCTTCTTCATCTACTCCGCCACCGTGGGGCGCCGCCTGACGCGACTTGAGGATGACCTCCGGCGTCTGAAGGACCGGCTGGTCAAGAGCTGATATCCGGAGCGACCGTATCCGATGGACTCGCGCAAGAAAGTCGGCGTCGTATTGTTTCAACTGGGCGGGCCCGATCGGCTGGATGCCGTTCAGCCGTTCCTCTACAACCTGTTCACCGATCCCGACATCATCAATTTTCCGCTGGCGTGGGTGGCGCGGCGGCCGCTGGCGTGGCTGATTTCGACGCTGCGCGCGCAGCATGTGCGCGAGCACTACGCGGCGATTGGCGGCGGCTCGCCGATACGCGAGCTGACCGAAGGACAGTCGCTGGCGCTGGCCGATGCGCTCGAGCCGTGGGTCGAACCGCACGTCGTCATCGCGATGCGCTACTGGCACCCCACGACGGTCGAAGCCATCCGCCGCCTGGCGCGCACGCCGATCGATGAGCTCGTGCTCCTGCCGCTCTACCCGCAATATTCGAAGGCGACCACCGGATCGAGCCTGCGGGAATGGAACCGCCGCTGGCGCCCGCCCGAAAGCATTCCGACGCATTTGATCGAGCGCTTCTACGATCATCCACTGTATCTGAGCGCGCTCGTCGAGCGCATCGAGCAATCGCTCGCCGAATTCAAGCGGCCTACGGATGTGCATCTGGTCTTCAGCGCGCACGGGCTGCCGGTGAGCCTGATCGAGGCCGGCGATCCCTATCAAAAAGAGATCGGGGAGACGGTTCGTCTGCTGCTGAAGCAGGGCGGCTGGGCGAATCCATGGACGCTCTGCTATCAGAGCCGGCTGGGGCGGCAGAAATGGCTCGAGCCGTCACTTACCGAAACGATCGAGCGCCTGGCGGGCGAGGGTGTGCGTCAGATGCTGGTGGTGCCGCTGTCTTTTGTCACCGAGCACATCGAGACGCTCTACGAGATCGGGCTCGAGGCGCGCGCGGTTGCCGCCGGCCGCGGCGTGGAGAATTTCGCCGTGATGCACGCGCTCGACAGCTCGCCGCGGTTCATCGCCGCGCTCGCCGACCTCGTTCTGCAGGCGGTGCATCCCGAAGCCCCGGTCCACGCGGAAGTCGACACGCAGAGCGCAACCTAGCTCCGGCTAAGTAGCGCGGCCACTCCTGGCGGCGGCTTTTCCTTTGCGTAAAGGAAATCCAAATATTCCCGTCTGACGGCCTGCCGGAGCCGTCGTTTCAAAACCGGCTTGGAGTCCGTCGTCGGCCAAAGGCCGCAGCCAGGAGTGGCTGCGCTACCAACGCCATCCTGCTACGGCATGGCTCCCGCGATTATCAATCCTGAGTGCTTGTGTCGCCACAAATGGAGGCATGCCGACGGTCCGATCATTACGGTTGGACTGGGGCTGCGCCAAAAATGCCTCCAGCCGATGAATCAACATAGACGGGTTCCCCGTCCTGCTCAACCGGCGTGGTCTGACCGCTCTGCAGATCGAGCGTAAGCAATTGCGTCTTGGCATGCGGTCCGAACTTGGTCCAACTAATGACGGTCACCTTGAATGCGTAGAAACTCCCTCCCACATCCGCAAGCCCGTCGAGGTACCAATCTGCGGGTCCTACGTCCGTCGTTGCTCCGGTGGAGGGATCGATCTGGTAGAGCTCCGGGGCCACGTCGGTGGTCGTGTTCAAGTAGGTCGAATCACGAGGGTTCGGATCGATGGCGAAAGAGTCAAAGGTTGCGTAGAGGTTTCCGTTCAGGCCGAAAAGTGTTTCATCGCAGAGGTTGATCCAGCCATTCGCGTTGGTCGTGAATGGGGCGGACGCATCGGCAGGGATCCCCGTAGGCCCAATGAGGGTCGCAGCGCCCGTCGTGGGGTTGACAGAGTAGATATTCTGGGAATTCCCGCCCACGTTGAAATTGGTGAGGTAGAGCTTCCCGTCAACGCTGGCAAGGGAAAAAGCGTCGTAGCCCAGCCCTGTTGAGCCGACGATGGATACCTGCCCGGTCGCGGGTTTGATTTGTGCAAGGTCGCCGGCATCATCTCCAGTGGTTACCAGGCTGTACAGGGACCCATTCAACCACACCAGATCGGCCATCAATCCGGGCGTGGCAGGGCCGATTTGGTGAAATGCGCCCGTAGCAAGGTCCACCGTCCCAAATTGGCTGTTACCCGTGACCACGTAGGCCTGGGGCCCCGCGCTTTTCGGAGCTGCGCTTAGAACCAGTGCAAGGGAAACCACCAGCGCCGGTAGAGCCAGCGCCGCCAGCAGCAGGAATCTTGACTTCCTGAGAGTTAACATCATTTTGCCTCCTTTGCGATTCGCATTCCCCTTCCGTCGCTCGCATGGACAGCGAGCCATCGAAGCGGCTTTTCCCCGCTCTTATCTGAATAGGCGCAAACGGGAGGAGGGAACTATCACTCCCCTAACGCTTGTATGGAGGTGGGGCTATAATTCCCCGATAATTGGCCATGGACGCATCGGGAAGACGACAAGAGGCGGGCGGGGCGCCGGCACCCGGGGACGTCAGTATGTTGCTGCACGCCTGGAGCGAAGGTGACCAAAGCGCCCTGGAGAAGCTGACTCCTGTTGTTTACGACGAATTGCACCGCTTGGCACAGCGCTACATGCGGCGCGAACGGGCCGGTCACAGCCTCCAGACTACTGCCCTGGTGAACGAGGCCTACTTGCGACTGGTGGACTACAAGCGCATGAAATGGCAGGACCGGGCGCATTTCTTTGCCGTATCGGCGCAGGTGATGCGACGGATCCTGGTGGAACATGCGCGGCGGCGTAATCTGAAGCGGGGCGGGGGAGTGGCGCATTTCGCTCTGGACGAGGCGGTGACGGTTGGCGGCGAGCTAAGAGTGGATCTGGTGGGGCTCGACGACGCGATGAACGCGCTGGCTCGGGTCGACCAGCGCAAAGTGCGGGTGGTGGAGATGCGATTTTTCGGCGGGCTGAGCGTGGAGGAAACCGCGGAAGTGCTGAAGGTGTCTCCAGTCACTGTAATGCGCGATTGGAACACCGCTAAGGCCTGGCTCTACCGCGAGATGACGGGCGGGACGAACGATGGACCCCGACCGCTGGAAACAAGTCGATAGGCTGCTGCAGGCGGCGCTCGAGCGTCCGGCGGCGGAACGAGACGCTTTCTTGGCGGAGGCTTGCGCGGGCGACGAGGCGCTCGAACGCGAGGTCCGCTCCCTGCTCAGCTCGCATAAGCGCGCCGGAAGTTTTCTGGAAAGTCCGGCGATCGAAGTAGCCGCCCGAACGCTCGCCGCCGAGCCGGCCGGCTCCGGCGAAAGCGCCGATTCCCTGATCGGCCGAACCATCTCTCATTATCGCGTGATCGAAAAACTCGGCCGGGGTGGGATGGGAGTCGTCTACAAGGCCGAGGATGTGCGGCTGAAGCGTTTCGTCGCGCTGAAATTCGTCTCCGAGGAATTCGCGCGCCATCCCGAGGCTCTCGATCGCTTCCGGCGCGAGGCGCGCGCCGCCTCCGGTTTGAACCATCCCAACATCTGCACCATTCACGACGTCGGCGAGGCGGACGGACGCGCGTTCATGGTGATGGAGTATCTGGAGGGCGCGACGCTCAGACAGCGCCTCGCGGCGGGCCGGCTGGAGACGGAAACGGTGCTTGCGCTTGGCATGGAGATCGCCGATGCGCTGGATGCCGCGCACGGCGCGGGCATCCTCCATCGCGACATCAAGCCGGCGAACATCTTCGTGACCCGGCGCGACCACGCCAAAATCCTCGACTTCGGCCTGGCGCAACTCGCCATGGGAGAAGAAACCGAGGAAGCGCTCACGAGGCCGGGCGTGGCGCTGGGCACGGCAGGTTACATGGCGCCGGAACAGGCGCAGGGAAAGCCGGTCGACTCACGGGCCGATCTGTACTCCTTCGGCCTCGTGCTCTACGAGATGGCCACGGGCGAGCGCGCCGCGGCCGGAGCGGCGCTGAGCCGGAGTCTGCCGCCGGAGCTGGAGCGGATCGTGACAAAGTGTTTGGAGAACGACCGCGAGCTGCGCTACCAGCATGCTTCGGAAATCCGAACCGATCTTCAGCGCCTGAAGCGGGATTCGGAATCGGCGCGGGCGGCGAGCGGCGCGAAGCCCGAGCCCGCAGCCGCGGCGGCAAAGCGCTGGGGGCTATTGGCCAGTGCCGGTGTTGTGGTCGTGGCGCTGGCAGTCGGTAGATATCTCTATTTTCACCGGGCGCCGAAACTCACGAATAGAGACACGATCGTCCTCGCCGATTTCGCGAATGCGACCGGCGACCCCGTGTTCGACGACACGCTGCGACAGGGACTGACCGTCCAGCTCGAGCAGTCGCCATTCCTGAGCATGATCTCCCGGGAGCGAATCCAGCAGACGCTGCGTCTGATGGGCCAGCCGCCGGATGCGCGGCTGACTCCGGAGCTGGCGCGGCAGGTCTGCGAGCGAACGGGAAGCACCGCGGTTCTGGAAGGCTCGATTGCGAGCCTGGGAAGCCAATATGTGTTGGGACTTCGAGCAAGGGATTGCCACGCGGGAAACGCCATCGATGAAGAACAGGCGTCGGCGGGAAGAAAGGAAGAGGTTCTGAACTCCCTGAGTCAGATGGCCGTCAGGTTCAGGACCCGCGTCGGGGAGTCGCTGGCCACGGTCGAGAAGCACGACACTCCACTTGCCGAGGCGACCACGCCGTCGCTGGATGCGCTGAAAGCCTACAGCGAGGGCCGGAGGGTTCTGGAATCGAAGGACTCGATCGCCGCCCTGCCATTTTTCAAACGCGCTACCGAGATCGATCCGAAATTCGCGATGGCGTACGCGTTCCTGGGGCGGATGTATGGTGACATCGGTGAGTCCGAACTCTCCGCGGAGAACGCCACCAAGGCCTTCGAATTGCGGGACCGCACGAGCGATGCGGAAAGGTACTTCATAACCGCCTCCTACGATTTGCAAGTGACAGGCAACATGGAAAAAGCGCGACAAACCTGCGAAACTTGGGCGCAAACCTATCCGCGCGACAAGATTCCAGTCTCATTCCTGGGAGGAATCATTGATCCTGTCACCGGCAAGTTCGAACAAGGGGTCGCGGAATCCAGGAAAGTCATCGGGCTCGATCCGGATTTTGCCGTGGCATACACGATTCTTGCCGCCGATTTGCAATCCCTCGACCGTCTGGACGAGGCCCAGCGTGCGATTCAGCAAGCCGCCGAGCGCAGACTGGAAAGGTCTGACTTTTTCGTCCAGCGATATGACGTCGCCTTCTTAAAGCACGACAAGGCGGGTATGGAACGAGCAAAGTCCGAAGGGCAGGGAATCGCGGGCGTGGAAGACTGGATCGCCGACCATGAGTCTCTCGCTTTGGCGTATTCCGGCCGGCTGCAAGACGCCAGGAAGATGTCGCAGCAGGCGGTGGACCTGGCCCGGCAATCGGGCCAGCAGGAAAGGGCGGCGTTGTTCGAGACGGGAGCGGCACTGCGGGAAGGCTTTTTCGGGAATGCCTCCGCGGCAAAACAATATGCCAGCGCGGCGCTCAAGCTTTCGACGGACCGCGAAGTGGAGTACGGCGCGGCGTTCGCCCTGGCCCTCGCGGGCGATTCCTCGCGGGCTCAGGCGCTGGCGAATGATGTTCAGAAGCGTTTTCCCGAAGATACCTCCGTCAAATTCAGCTACCTGCCGTCGGTGCTCGCGTTGCTGACACTGAATCGTGGCCAGCCGGCAAAAGCCATTGCACAACTGCAAATCGCCGGCCTGTTCGAATTGGGCACGCCGCGCAGCGCCATTCATGGCTCCTTCGGAGCGCTGTATCCGGTGTACGTTCGCGGCGAAGCTTACCTCGCTGCTCGCCAGGGTCCCGAAGCCGCCGCGGAATTCCAGAAAATTCTCGATCATCCCGGCATCGTTGTCAGCGACCCGATCGGCGCTTTGGCACATCTGGACCTTGCCCGCGCCTGGGCCATTTCCGGAGACACCGCCAAAGCCCGGAGTGCGTATCAGGATTTCTTCGTGCTTTGGAAAGATGCCGATTCGGACATTCCCATCCTCGAGCAAGCCAGACGAGAGTACGCCGCTTTGCGCTAGCGTCAGGACGCATCCCACCGGCAATCGGGATGGCTAACGGTGGCGAGTCCGGCTCCTTGTTGCGGCTTGTGGGTGGCCACGGGTGGCAGACAGTTCAGCAGACAGCTAATCGGTTCGTCTTTCAGAGTGAAAAGGCCGCAGCCAGAGTGGCTGCGCTACTGGAGGGAGAAATATACGGAGGAACGGGGAACATTTTTCTGATTTTCCTCGCAAGCGCTTGACAGAGAAGCGATAGCGACTTATAACTTCCCGTCTGGGCCTGTTACGTATGTCTTCATCTTTCTAGTCATAACTGCCGGACCGAGGGCCCAGCCAAACCGAATCGATGAGTGACCCGAGCGAGGGAAGTCAGCGCAACACTGGCCGAGCGTCCGACGGCGGGGAAGTGGGAGCTGCGGTCTTCGGAGCCGAAGCAGGATTGAGCGCCCACGGGGCGCCGGAGTTCCGCGTGGAATTCCTTTCTCGAACGCCGTTCCCAATGAATCCGTGCAGCGATGGGTTCACCGGTGAAATCGGGCCGGGCATGGAGAGGCGTGGCGGGTCGCCGGAGCGGAGTTGGCGCCGGACCGGCGTATTGGACGGGAAGCCGACCGATTCTATCTGCAAGCACGGGCGCGACGGCAGCCGCACGGCATTCGAAGCGATGCGTCTGGAAAGTTCAGAGCCGCACCTGACGATGGTTCACCTGGCGGCCGAAAGCGCCGCCGGGCCGCGCGATTCGATCGCGCGCATCGCTTTCTGATTCGTCCCAACGGTTGCGTGGGGGAGTAGGAATGGCGGAAATTCGCGACAAGGGCAAGACCGGCGTAGCCGAAAACGGCGAGGGCCGGATCGAGGATCTGAAAACCTGGCTCCAGGAGAAATTCCAGGAGCAGGTGGAAGAGCTGAAGCGTCCCGAGGACACGCAGCTCTACAAGGCGTTTTTCCGCGTGGGGCGGGTCGACGAGCCGCGCAATCGCGCGCTGCACACGCTGAACAATCTCTTCCTGCACATCCATCCGACCAAGGTGAACCGCGACGCGGTGCGCTACAGCTACACGTGGGGCATGGGCGGCATCAGCTTCTACCTGTTCCTGGTGCTGCTGTTCACCGGCGTGATGCTGATGTTCTACTACCACCCCACAGAGATTCAGGCCTATCGCGACATCCTGTATCTGCAAAACGACGTGCCGTTCGGCCTGCAATTGCGGAACATGCACCGGTGGGCGGCGCACCTGATGATCATCGCGGTGTGGCTGCACATGTTCCGGGTGTTCATGACCGGATCGTACAAGCGGCCGCGGGAATTCAACTGGTGCATCGGCGTGCTGCTGCTGGTGTTCACGATGCTGCTTTCCTTCACCGGCTACCTGCTGCCCGACGATCAGCTCGGGTTCTGGGCCGTGACGGTGGGCACGAACATGGCGCGCGCGACTCCGCTGCTCGGGCACGAAGGGCCGTTCGGGCCGCAGCTGGGGATGACGGCGTACAACGACGTGCGGTTCGCGCTGCTGGGCGGCTCGATCGTCGGAGCGAACGCGCTGCTCAGGGCCTACATCTGGCACTGCATCGCGCTGCCGCTGATGATTTCGGTCTTCTTCGGGGTCCATTTCTGGCGCGTGCGGAAGGACGGCGGGGCATCGGGCCCGTCGCCGGTGATGCTGGAATCGGAGATGCACGAGTAGCACGATCACAGCCGGCGGAGCGAGCCGGCGGCAAAGGGAAATGACGCATGCTTGGTGATTGGCACCAACTCTGGGTGATAGCCGCAAACCCGGACAACATTCCGGTGGTGGCGCTGCTGCTGCTCGTGCCGTTCTTCACCTGGTTCGCGCTGCGGCAGGCGTTCGCGAACGACCGGCTGATCGGCCAGCTCGAGCAGGATCCGGAACTGGCGCGGACGCACCACCGCAAGACGCAGCCCTACCATCCCAGCTGGCAGAAGGAAGTGCACGTCTGGCCGTACCTGCTGCGGATCGAACTGCTGGCGGCGATCATCGTGACGGTGATCCTGCTGGTGTGGGCGCTGACGATCAACGCGCCGCTCGAGGAGCCGGCGAACGCCGCGATCACGATGAATCCGGCGAAAGCGCCGTGGTATTTCCTGGGCTTGCAGGAAATGCTGGAGTATTTCGATCCCTGGATCGCTGGCGTGGCGATGCCCACGTTCATCATCCTGGGATTGATGGCGATTCCGTTCATCGACGCGAATCCGCTGGGCAACGGCTACTACACCTACAAGCAGCGCCGTTTCGCCATCTGGACCTTCCTGGCGGGCTTCGAGGGCATGTGGCTGGTGCTGACGATGATCGGAACGTTCATCCGCGGGCCGGGATTCATGTGGTTCTGGCCGACGCAGACGTGGGATCCGGACCGCATCGAATTTTCGGCAAACCGGAACCTGGACGACATTTTCCACATCAACGGGAGCTGGCTGGCGCATATTTTGCCGGCGAGCCAGCACCCCTACGCGGAAATCTGGGCGAAGGGGCTGTTCGGCATCATTCCGGTGGGGCTGTATTTCGTGCTGGCGGCCTGGGGATTCTACAAGCTGATCACGGCGACGCCGTTCAGCCGGAAGATTTTCGGGCGCATGAGCCTGTTGCAAGTCGTGGTGATGGGACTGCTGCTGATATTGATGCTTACACTGCCGCTGACGTTCTTCGGGCGGCACTTGCTGCGAATCAAATACGTTTGGGAAACGCCATGGTTCAATCTCTGATGGCGGGAAAGCTCTGAGGCGGGGGACGCGTTGGCGCCACAACAACAACAGACTCCACCGCAAGATCCGGTAACCACGAGCTCGCTGGCGAACATTTTGCTGATCGCGGCGCTGGTGCTGATTGCCGTGCTTGGGTGGTCGCTCTACAACGAAGAAATCGGGCTGCGCCCCTGGCGCGGCTATCAATCGCGGTTCTCGCGCGTGTATTCGGCTTACCTACAGAAACGGCTCACCGAGCGGCGCAAGGCCGAAGCGGGGATGCGGGCCGCGCCGGATTACAAGAAGCTCGAGGACGCCGTCGTGGCGGCACACCAGACGGCGAAGCCCAAGGAAGAGGCAATCGAGAAGGGAATTGCTCTCGCCGACGCGCAGCGCGCCGCGATCCTCTCGACCTTTCAGACCACCCGCAGCTACGTCGACTCGCTCACCTACGAGTACGAGCAAGTGCCGGCGACGCCGGACTACAAGAGCGAGAGGCAGAGCCGTTTCCGCGCCATGCAGAAGGCGCGCACCGCCAAGCACGAGATCGACTGGCCGGCCGGCGACGGGAAAACGGAGAAGCGCTACCTCGATTACACGGAGCTGAACGACACCTTCAACGACCTGCTGCTCGAGAAGGCGGGCTTCATGGCCCAGCGCGGGAAGGTGGAGGCGCCGGTGAACGATGCCGAGGCGGCGCTGACGGCCTACGAATCATCGACGCTTCCGGGACTCACTTCGACGCAACTCAGCGGACTGCTCGACAAGGCTCGCTCGATGCAGTTCGAGATCCACCAGATCTATTCCTATCCGCCGGGGGAATCGCTGAATTACATGGCCGGCGGAACGCTCGTCGATCGCTGCCAGAGCTGCCATTTGGGAATGTATCCGACGCTGGTTCCCTCGCAAATGACGCTGACGAAGGCGGACCTGGGGCTGGCGAAGAGCGACAACGCGCCGTTCAACAGCCATCCCGAGCAAGCGCTCCTGAAGATCCATCCGCTCGAGAATTTCGGCTGCTCCACCTGCCACGGCGGGAACGGCCGCGGACTCGCGAGCGTGGAGATCGCGCATGGCCTCAATGAGCACTGGCCATGGCCGCTCTATCCTCCCTCGAACTACGACGCCGGCTGCCAGAATTGCCACGCGGCCGACGCCTGGACGCAGTACGCGCCGGTGCTGAATCGCGGCCGCTACCTGTTCCGCGTGAAAGGCTGCATCGGCTGCCACAAGTACGACGGTTTCGACAATCAGGCGACCCAGCTCGAGAGCACCGAGCATTTGATTCAAGACCTCGAGCGCAGCAAGACCGGCAACGTCGAGCAGGCCAAAGAACTGAACCACCGCGGCGACACGGCGGCTTCGAACACCGAAGCGCAAGCGGATTACGCCGCGGCGACCGACCTGACCGTGGAGAACGCGAAGATCGATACGCACGTGACCGCGCTCGAAACGAAGGCCCGCGACCTGATGCAAGAAGTCAAAAACGTGGGCCCGAACCTGAAAGAAATCCGGATGAAGCTGCATCAGGACTGGGTTCCTTACTGGCTCTCGCACACGCATACGTTCGATCCGGGCGCGCAGATGCCCCAGTTCCGGCTCGATCCGGACCAGGTGCAGGCGATCTCCGCCTTCATCTGGCAGGACGCGCTGACCGGGCCCGCGCCGTCGAAGGAGGCGCCGGGCGACGCCGCTCATGGGAAGCAGTTGTTCATGGAGCGGGGCTGCCTGGCGTGCCATTCGATCGGCGAAGGATCCGACCGCGTGGGTGGCGATTTTGCGGCGAACCTGAGCCGCGTGGGCGAGAAGGACGAGTACGACTACCTGGTGCGGTGGATCTACAACCCGCGCCTGAGGACCGCGCCGTACGATCCGTTCCTGCACAAGGACCTTTCGCCGGCCGATTACGCCAAGGCGGGCCTGCCGTTCGTCTTCGACGCCGATCATTCGATGTTCGAGGGACATGAGCTCGAGTGGCAGAACCCGACGGTGATGCCGAGTTTTCGTCTGAGCATGCAGGACGCGCGGGACATCGCGACGTTCCTCGAGACGCAGAAGACGGGGATGACCTACGCTGCGGCGCCGTACATGAACGATCCGAAACTGTTCGCCAAGGGCAAGGCGCTCGTCCAGTTCTACGGATGCGCCGGCTGCCACGAGATCGCCGGCCTCGAGGACCAGGGCCGCATCGGTACCGAACTCACCGACGAAGGATCGAAACCGCTCAGCCGGCTGGATTTCGGCTTCCTGCTCACGAAGGCGCAGGAAGGCATTCTGCCCGACGGAAAGAAATCGCCTACCGGGGCGTGGGATACCCTGCTGGGCTTCTTCGAAGCGAAACTGACGCAGACGAACATCTTCGACGAGGGGCGCTACCGGCCGAATCCGGAGGAGCGGCTGCACATGCCGCAGCCGGTGCTCTCCACCAACGATCGCGAAGCGCTCGTCACGTTCCTGCTGGGCAGCATCGACGATTCGACCCTGCCTCCCTACTACATCTACAAGCCGGGAGGAGAAGCGGCGGCGATTCAAAAGGGGTGGTGGATCGTCACGAAATACAACTGCATGGGATGCCACCAGGTCGCCGTGGGACAGAACAGCGCGCTCTCCGCCCTGCCAATGTATCAGGGCGAGAACGCGGCGAACCTTCCGCCGATGCTGGCGTTCGAAGGCGCGAGGGTGCAGCCGCAGTGGCTGAAGCAGTTCCTGGCGAACCCGGCGCTCAGCACGAAGGACACGAACACGAACGGCATTCGGAGCTACCTCCAGGTGCGCATGCCGACGTTCGATCTTTCGAACGACGAGATCAGCCAGCTCGTCAGCTTCTTCGAGGCGATGTCTTCGCAGCCGTTGCAGTACATGCCGCCGAAGCAGAATCCGCTGACGCCAGACGAGACCGCCATCGCGCGGGCCATCTTCACCTCGCCCGCGGCGCCGTGCCTGAAGTGCCATATGGACGGCAACGCGGCGCACGACAAGACGGCCAGCGCTCCGAACCTCCTGCTCACCAGCGACCGGCTGCGTCCGGCGTGGACGCTGCAGTGGATCACGAATCCGGCGGCCATGGCGCCGGGTACGGCCATGCCCTCCGGCCTGTTCCGCCAGGAAGACGGGCGGTGGGTGTTCAACGGGCCGCTGCCCGCGATCGCGAAGAACTACAAGGGCGACATGGCGGAATTGCTGGTCCGCTATATGTTCCAGATGACGCCGGCCGAACAACAGCGCGTTCTGAGCGCGACGCCGGCGGCGAGATAACGAAGCACGTAGCCGCAGCCGGCGCTCGAACGTGATGCCGGCGGCTGGCGGCCGCTGCGATTCAAGAGAAATGTCCCTCCGGGCCAAGCGGGGACAGGTTCTGCGCTTCGCTCGGAATGGCAGCTTGGGACTTTCCTTGAAGAGTCACCACCGTGGCCGCTCCGGCCAACGCAATTTTCTTGCAGGCTTTTGAAATCGTGCCCGGTGGAACAGGCGCGGCCGGAAGCGCTGAATGCGGATTCCCCTGGGGGACAAATCAAGATTCTTGCGCTTGGGAACGGTCCGGGCCAAGATAGTTCGGGAGGAAATTGCAAATGAAAGCACGAATCTTAGGGCTTGCCACGGTAGTCGCCATGGCAATGGTCGTTGCCGGTTGCGGCAAGAAGGCGGAACAGCCTGCCGAGCAGCCCTCGGCGCCGGCCGCTCCGGCCGCGACGGTAAATCCGGCCACCGCCGGAACCATCACGGGAACCGTGAAATTGATCGGCACGGCTCCGAAGATGCCGATCATCAAGATGGGAGCAGACCCGGCCTGCGAAAAGAACAACAAGGGGCCGGTGCACAGCGATGAAGTGGTCGTCGGCAAGGACAACGTGCTGGCGAACGTCGTGGTCTTCATCAAGTCGGGCTTGGGCAACTACAGCTACCCGGCACCCAGCCAGCCCGCCACGCTCGACCAGAAGGGCTGCATGTATTATCCGCACGTTGTGTGCCTGATGGTCGGGCAGCAGTTCCAGGTCATCAACAGCGACGCGCTCACCCACAACATTCACGTGATGCCGAAGGACAACCGCGAGTGGAACGAATCCCAGCCGCAGGGCGCGCAGCCGATCGACAAGGATTTCGCGCGGCCGGAAATGGCGATTCCGGTGAAGTGCAATATCCACCCCTGGATGAAGGCGTACATCAATGTCTTCAGCAACCCCTATTTCGCGGCCACCGGCGACGACGGCACGTTCACGTTGAAGGACGTTCCGCCGGGCACGTACACCGTCGAAGCCTGGCAGGAGCACTACGGCACCGTCGATCAGCAGGTGACGGTCGGCGCGAAGGAGAGCAAGACCGTGGACTTCTCCTTCAAGGCGTCGCAGTAGGGAAGTCCGAAGCTTTTCTCCCGCAAAGAAGCGGGAGGTGGAACTTGGAAGGTTCTAGCCACGGAGGCCGTGGAGCCAGGCGGGGAGCATGGCGTCCTCCGCGAGACTCCGCGGCCTCCGTGGTGAAATTTATTTTCGGCGCCGGGTGGCGACGTGTTTGCGCGAGTTTTTGCGCCCATCCCGGGGACACGGGCGCGCCTGGAACGGATTCACGAGCCTTCGTAAGGGGCCTTCCTGCGATACAATAGGCGGGATCGACCCACGGGCGTGGGGACCTCTCACTAGTAGTGTGGAAGGGTAATCGAACGTGACCACAGGGCAAGAAAGGGAAGCTCGAGAAACGCCGGTCGGGCTTCATCGATACATCGTTTTCACCACCGCGTGCACATTCCTACTGCTGATCGCCGGGGCACTGGTTACCAGCAACGACGCCGGGCTTTCCGTGCCGGACTGGCCGTTTGCTCCGGGAACGCTGCTGCCGCGGATGGTGGGCGGCGTCCTCTACGAATACAGCCATCGGATGATCGCCGGGTTCGTGGGCTTGTTGACGATTGGCCTGGCGGCGTGGGCGTGGAAACAGGAACCGCGGCGGTGGGTACGGTTGCTGGCAATGACGGCGCTGCTTCTGGTGGTGGCGCAGGCGGTTCTCGGCGGGATCACGGTGCTGTTCTTCCTGCCCGCGCCGATTTCCACCGCGCATGCGGCGCTCGCGCAGCTCTTTTTCTGCACGCTTGTATCCCTCGCGCTATTCACCAGCGGCTGGTGGCAGAGCGATCTGCCCGTGGTCGAGGAGCAGGGAAGGCCAACGCTGCGCGCGGTCGGCATAGCCACGGTCTGCGTAATCTTCCTGCAATTGATCCTGGGCGCCGCGTTCCGCCACAACGCTCTCGGCGTGCTGCCGCACATTTTCGGCGCCGGCGTCGTGACGGCGATGGTGGTGTGGACGGCCACGATCGTTTTCACGCGCTACGGCGAGATTGCGCCGCTGCGGCGCGCGGCGAAGCTGCTCGTCGGGCTGCTCGGGCTGCAGCTCTGCCTGGGCGTGGCCGCTTACTGGGCGGTGCTCTACCAGCAGCGGCTGCCGCAGCCCTATCCGCTTCCCGTTGTGCTGACCGTGGCGCACGTGGTAAATGGCGCGCTCACGCTGGCAACGGCGGTCTGGCTCACGCTGGCCGCGTTCCGCGCGTTCGGGCGGCTCGGTGAATTCGCGATGGCCGCGGCCCCACAGCCCCGCCGGCATGGGCAAACTGTTTCCGTGAGGACTTCGTGAGCACATCGAGCGTCGATGCGGCTCCCGCGACGCTGACGCGTCCGGCGGCCTATCTTGCCCTGACCAAGCCGGACGTCACCTTTCTCGTGGTGATCACCACGCTGGCCGGGTTTTACCTCGGTTCCATTGGCCCGCTCGATTTCGGTTTGATGGCCGCGACGCTCGTCGGCACCACGCTGATGGGCATGGGCACGGCTGCGCTCAACCATTACCTCGAGCGGAATTCCGACTGCAAAATGCGGCGCACGTCCACGCGGCCGCTGCCGATCGGCACGCTGCGGCCGGGCGAGGCGATGGCATTCGGGCTGACGCTGGATATCGGCGGGGCGCTGCTGCTGGCGTTTCTGGTGAACCCGCTGGCGAGCCTGCTGGGGCTGTTCACTTCGGTGACCTATCTGGGCGTGTACACGCCGCTCAAGCGCCGCACGCACCACGCCACGACGCTCGGATCGTTTCCCGGGGCCGTGCCTCCGCTGATCGGATGGGCGGCGGCGCGGGGATCGCTTTCGGTGGATGCGTGGATCCTGTTCGGCATCCTGTTCTTCTGGCAGTTCCCCCACTTCCTTTCGATCGCGTGGATTTACCGGAAGGATTACGAGCGCGCGGGCATCAAGATGATTTCCGTGAACGACCCGGAAGGCGCGGCCACGTTTGGCCAGATCATGTGGACGGCGGCCCTGCTGGTTCCCGTAAGCCTGCT
>JAGWOX010000028.1 GCA_028877145.1 Acidobacteriota bacterium
CCGGCTGCAGCAGCAACAGTACCCCCTCTAACGTATCTTCCGGCACGGTACCCGTCAGCATGACCATTCATGACACTCCGCCGGCGGGCGTCTCCATCCTCAGTTTCGAAATTCACATCACCGGCGCTTCGCTTCAGCCATCCGATTCCAGCGCCTCGGCCGTTTCTCTCATCAGCGCCCCCGACGAAATCGAACTTGAGCACCTTCAAACCAACTCGGCCTTCCTCGGCTCCATCAGCGTTCCCGCCGGCAGCTACAGCGGACTGCTCGTCACTTTCGCCAATCCGCAAATGACCATTTTGAACGATACGGCCGCCGCCATCACCGTGGGTGGCCAGACGTGCAATATCGGCCAGATTTGTGAAGTGAACCCGGCGCTCAATCAGGCCAGCGTTACCCTCACTTCGAATCCGCCCTTCCCGATCACCCTGTCCTCCAACTCGCCGGTAAATCTCCAAATGGATTTCAACCTCAACTCCTCCATCGGCAGCGACCTTTCCGTGACGCCCACGGTTACCGTCACTTCGGCGACGTCTGGCTCCGGCGAGGCCGAGCAGGAGGATATTGAAGTCGTCGGCAGCGTCACCGGCGTCGACAGCTCGAATCAGAGCTTCACCATTCAACTCCCGCTCAGCGGCCAGACCGAAACCGTGACGACAACCAGCAGCACGGAGTTCGATTTCGAAAACGACAACTGCTCGGCCAACAACTTCTCCTGTCTCGCCACCGGCCAAACCGTCAAGGTCGAAGCGCAAATGAACAACGGCGCACTCACGGCCAAGGACGTCGAAGGCATCGCGCTGCCGAAGACGCCCACGGTGACGGGCACCGTCGTTTCCCTGAACGCCGCGCAAAACCAGTTCGAACTCGTGCTGCAGGACGTCGAGGACAGCCAGGATGGACAAACACTCACGCTCGGCTTGCCGGTGATGGTTACCGTCCAGTCCGGTGCGACATTCAACGTCAATGCCGGCGGCCTCTCGCTCGGTGGTCTGAACTTCTCGGCCTTTTCGAATTTTCTCCTGGGGCAGGAAGTCTCCGTGGCCGTTTCCGGACTCCAGACTTCCACGTCGGGAATCACGCTGACGACGACTCAGGTTACGCTCGATATGTCGGAAATTTCCGGCACCGTCGCCTCGATCGACACCACCAACAACAACTTCACGCTGACCAATCTGCCCAGCCTCTTCACCAGCAACGGGATTACCCAGATCCTCGTTCAAGTCGGCAGCAATACGCAGTACGAAAATACGACCGGCCTCGGCGCACTGAGCGCCAACCAGCCTGTTTCCGTCAGCGGTCTGCTGCTCGACAACCCAGCCAGTTCGACCGAACCCATACTGCTCGCTTCCACCGTGAAGCTGCGGCTGGATTAGCGTCTACCTCGGCATCGGCACTTCCCGGCTGCCGGCCCCGCACGGGCCGGCAGCGGAAGGCGCCGGCTGGAGCACGGACGTTGCGGCCGCCAGCAGGGCATGCGGCCCAGGCGATTCGCGACGGGGTTCTCAAAAAACAAAAGGGCCGGTTGCGCTGGGGCGCAACCGGCCACTCGAACTCAAAAACCAGGTAGGAAGTTTTCCCCATTCCTTTTCTTCTTCGCCTTCGGCTTCCTCGGCCGTTTCCTTCTTGGCCTTCTTTTCCTTCACCTTCATCTCCGAGCCCACCAGCTCGAGGATGGCGGCCTCGGCGTTGTCGCCGTGCCGGAATCCGGCGCGGACGATGCGGGTGTAGCCGCCGGGCCGGTCCGAAAAGCGCGGGCCGATTTCAGCGAAGAGCCGCTTTACCGCCGATGGCGAGAGCAGGAAAGCGGCCGCCTGCCGGCGCGTGTGAAGGCTGTCGCGCTTGCCGAGCGTAATCATCTGCTCGACCAGCGGGCGCGCCGCCCGTGCGCGGGCGAGCGTGGTATGAATCCGCTCCCGCTCGATCACGTTCGTCACCAGATTGCGCAACGTCGCGCGGCGATGCGACGGGTTGCGTCCGAGCTTCGATCCTCCCTTGCGGTGTCGCATGGTTCCGGGTTCCTTTTCCTTAGGGAGCCGGCGCTTCTTCCGGCGCGGGTACCGCGGTCTGGCTGGCGAGCGGCGGCCAGATGATCCGGCCCTGCTCGTCGAACTTCATGCCCAGTCCGAGCCCCATTTTGTTCAGGATTTCCTTGATTTCGGTGAGCGACTTGCGGCCGAAATTCTTCGTCTTCAGCATTTCGGCCTCGGTCTTCTGCACCAGTTCGCGAATCGACTGAATGTTGGCGTTCTTCAGGCAGTTGTAGGAGCGGACGGAAAGCTCCAGTTCCTCGACCGACCGATCGAGGTATTCGATGCGCGGATCGTAGAACGACTCGCCGGCCTCTTCGGCCATCTCGGGCTGTTCCTCGAAGTTGATGAACATGTTCATGTGGTCTTTCACCAGCTTCGCGGCCAGGCCGATCGAATCCTGCGGCGTGATCGCGCCGTTGGTCCAGACCTCGATCATCAGCTTCTCGTAGTCGGTCATCTGTCCCAGTCGCGCCTGCTCCACCGTGTAGTTCACCTTCCGCACCGGCGAATGCACCGAGTCGATCGGAATGTAGCCGATCGGCAGGTCCTCGTCGAAGTTGCGGTCGGCGGAAACGTAGCCGCGGCCGTTGCGCACGCGCATCTCGATCACCAGCCGCCCGCCCTCGCCGACGGTGGCGATGTAGATGTTCTTGTCGAGCACCGCGATATCGGCGTCTTCCTCGATCATCGCCGACGTCACCACGCCCGGCGCTTCCGCGCGCAGGGTCATCGTCTTCGTCTGATCGGTGTGGAGCTTCAGCGGAACCTGCTTCAGGTTCAGGATGATGTCGGTCGCGTCCTCCACCACGCCGGGAATCGGAGAAAATTCGTGCAGGACCCCTTCGATTCGCACCGCGGTGATGGCCGCCCCCTCGATCGAGCTCAGGAGCACCCGCCGCAGGCCGTTGCCGACGGTGGTTCCCCATCCGCGCTCGAACGGCTGCGCGCTGAATTTCCCGAAACGATCGGTCAGGCTTTCGAGTTCCGCAACCAGGCGCTTCGGCTTCTGAAATCCTTTCCACATGATGGCTATTCCTCCTCCCGCTCCGGGCGCGGGAATGAATACGGTTCCGGCCGGCCTACTTCGAATACAGTTCGACGATCAGCTGCTCGGTGATCGGCGGCGTCTGCACGTCTTCGCGCTTGGGCAGCGAAACCACCTTCGCCCGGTGATTTTCACGGTCGATGTCCAGCCAGGGCGCGATTGCCTGGCTCTGAGAGACGTCGCGAGCCTGCAGGATCATCGCGTTCTCGCGCATCTTGTCGGTCAATACGATTTCCTCGCCCACCGCCACCTGATAGGACGGAACGTTCACCTTGCGGCCGTTCACCTTCACATGGCCGTGCGAAACCAACTGGCGCGCCTGCGCCCGCGAACTCCCGAGGCCCATCCGGAACACCACGTTGTCCAGCCGGCGCTCGAGCGTGATGATCAGGTTCTCGCCGGTCGGCCCGTTCGCCTTTTCCGCCTTCTCGAAGTAATTGCGGAACTGGCGTTCCAGTAGCCCGTACGTCCGCTTCACCTTCTGTTTTTCGCGCAACTGCGTCCCGTAGGCGGTCATCTTCGTCCGCCGCGACTGCCCGTGCTGACCGGGAGGAAAGTTGCGGCGCTCGATGGCGCACCTGTCGGTGTAACAGCGCATGCCCTTCAAATAGAGCTTCATTCGCTCCCGGCGGCACAGCCGGCAAACCCCTTCGCGTTGCCTAGCCAACTTCGTCTCCTCCTCGAACGCCTTCCCGGTTACACCCGGCGCCGCTTGGGCGGCCGGCAACCGTTATGCGGAATCGGCGTGACGTCCTTGATCGAATGGATGCGCAGGCCGCCCGCCGCGAGCGCCCGTACCGCCGGCTCGCGGCCCGATCCGGGGCCTTTCACCCGGACGTCGGCCGAATTCATCCCGTACTGCTCGCGCGCCACGGAAGCGGCCGATACCGCCGCCTGCTGCGCCGCGTATGGCGTTCCCTTGCGCGATCCCTTGAAACCGATCGAGCCGGCCGAGGCCCAGCACACGGCCCGCCCGTTCGGATCGGTAATCGTGACGATCGTGTTGTTGAACGTCGCCTGGACGTACACGATGCCGTGCGGCACCACGCGCTTCTCGCGCTTCCGGCGAAATTCCTTCTTCCGGCGCGACGCTTTCGCTGGCGCTGCCGGCGCCGGTCCTCCGGCGGCTGGCGGTTGCTGTTCCTTGGCCAAGTCGTCTCCTCCCGCTCTACTTCTTCAAAACTGCCTTTTTCTTCACGGCGACGGCGCCGCGCCGCGGACCCTTGCGCGTCCGCGCGTTCGTGTGTGTCCGCTGCCCGCGAACCGGCAGGCTGCGCCGGTGACGCAAGCCGCGGTAGCTGCCGATTTCGATCAGCCGCCGGATGTTCATCTGGATCTCCTTGCGGAGATCGCCTTCCACCCGCCCTTCGGATTCGATCACCTGGCGCAGGCGGGTCACCTCGTCCTCGGTCAAATCCTTGATTTTCTTCGCCCAGTCCACGCCGGCCCGGTCGGCAACCGAGCGCGCGCGAACCTGGCCGATTCCGTAAATCGCCGTCAGCCCCACCCACAGGCGTTTGTTCGGCGGAAGATCGATACCGGCGATGCGTGCCACGTGCTCCCCCTTATCCCTGACGCTGCTTGTGCTTCGGGTTTGGACAGATCACCCGCACAACGCCGCGCCGATGTATGACCTTGCACTTATCGCAAATTTTCTTCACCGAAGCTCTTACTTTCATTCCGCTTCTCCGTGCGCCGGCCCCGTCTACTTGTACCGGTAGACGATTCGGCCGCGCGTCAAATCGTAGGGCGAAAGCTCCACCGCCACCCGGTCCCCGGCCAGAATGCGGATGAAATTCTTCCGCATCTTGCCGGAAATGTGGGCGAGCACCTGGTGCTTGTTGTCGAGCTCCACCCGGAACATCGCGTTCGGCAGCGGCTCGATCACCGTGCCCATCACCTCGATCGCGTCTTCCTTCGGGCTCTCCGGTTCCCGCTTCCGGTCCTGCGCGCGTTGCCTTGGTGGTTTTCTCACGTTCGCTTAAGCGCCCCTACCAGCTTGGTCCGTCCACTTCGCGCGGTCGCGTCAGAATCCACGGCCCGTTCGAAGTGATGGCCACCGTATGTTCGAAATGGGCCGAAAGACTGCCGTCGGCGGTCACCGCGGTCCATTCGTCGTCCAGAATCCGTATCGCCGGCTTGCCCACGTTCACCATCGGCTCGATCGCCAGCGTCATTCCTTCGCGCAGCCGCGGCCCGTGCCCCGGCTCGCCGTAATTCGGCAACTGCAAATCCTCGTGCATCCGGGTGCCGATCCCGTGGCCCACCAGCTCCCGCACCACCGAAAACCCGTTCTGTTCCACCCAGCTTTGCACCGCGTGCGAAATGTCGCTCAGCCGGTTTCCCGGCCGCGCCTGGTCGATGGCCCGGTCGAGCGATTCGCGCGTCACCTGCAACAGCCGCTCGGTTTCCGGCGCGATCTTGCCGACGGGAATCGTCACCGCCGCGTCGCCGTAATAGCCTTCCATTTCGACGCCGAAATCGAGGGAGAGGATGTCGCCCTCCTCGATCCGCCGCTTCGCCGACGGGATCCCGTGCACCACCTCCTGGTTGAGCGAGGTGCACAGCACACAGGGGTAGCCGCGATAGCCCTTAAACGCCGCGCGACCTCCCTGCTCCGCGACGCGCCGCGCCGCGTATTTCTCCAGGTCCATCGTCGTCATGCCCGGCCGAACCATCTGCTTCAATTCGTTCAGCACGCGCCAGACGACCAGTCCCGCGCGGTGCATCTTGTCCAGTTCCGCCGGCGACTTACAGATGACGGCCACGTCCCTCTTCCCTGTCGATCAACTCGAACAACGCGCGCGTCACCGCTTCCGGCGCTCCCGATCCGTCCAGGTCCTGAACCAGGCCGCGCTGCCGATAATAGGCAACCACAGGCTGAGTGTGCTCCTCGTACGCCGCCAAGCGTTCCCTGATCACTTCTTCGCGGTCGTCGTCGCGCTGCGCCAACTCGCCACCATCGTGGTCGCAGCGGTTCGGCGTCTTCGGTGGGCGATCGTAGATATTGTATATCTCTCCGCCCACTTTGCACATTCGCCGCCCGGTCAGCCGCCGCAGGATCAGTGACGAATCGAGCTTCACGTGAACCACCAGCGGCTCGGACCTTCCGGCTCGGCCGAGCATCCGGTCGAGCGCTTCGGCCTGCGCCACCGTCCGCGGAAAGCCGTCCAAAATAAAGCCGTGCGCACAGTCCGGGGCGGCGATCCGCTGCTCGATCATGGCCACCACAATCTCGTCCGGCACCAGCTCGCCGCGGTCCATGAACGCCTTGGCCCGAACACCGAGTTCGGTTCCGCGGCCGAAATGGTCGCGAAACATGTCCCCGGTCGAAAGGTGCGGCACACCGTACCGCGCGGCCACCGTCTTCGCCTGTGTCCCTTTGCCCGCTCCCGGGGGACCAATCAAAATCACCGGGCGCGGGAAGCCTTTCGCCGCTGAACCCTGCGGCGCCACCTTAATATCGTCGGCTCCGGAGCCGCCCGCGGCGTACGAATCCCTCATAGTTCCTCATCACCAGCTGGGCCTCGAGCTGCTGCACCGTGTCCATTGCCACACCCACCACGATCAGCAGGGAGGTCCCACCGAAATAGAAGGTGATTCCCAGGCCCTCCAACAGCCAGCGCGGCGCGTTCGCGTCGAACCATCCCCCGCCCAGCCACAGCGGCAGGTGCTGCAAGTGGATGCCGGCGATCATCCATTCCGGCATCAAACACACCAGCGCCAGATACCACCCGGCCACGAACGTCAGATAGGTCAGAATCCGGCTGATGTATTCCGACGTATGGCGCCCGGGCCGGATGCCCGGAATGAATCCGCCATACTTCTTCATGTTATCGGCCAGTTCGGTCGGGTTGAATACGATCCCGACATAGAAGAACGAGAAGAAAATGATCAGCGCGACGTAAATCAGCGTATAGAGCGGCTCGCCCCAGCTCAGCGACTGCCCTACAGAATCCACGAATTTCGATCGGTGCTGGAAAAAGAGCGCGATCGTCTGCGGGAACGTCAGCAGCGAACTGGCGAAAATCGGCGGAATCACGCCGGCCGAGTTCACTCGCAGCGGCAGATAGGTCATCTCCGCGCCCATCACCCGCCGCCCCACCACGCGCTTGGCGTACTGCACCGGAATCCGCCGCTGCCCGCTCTCGACGTACACGATGAAGGCGATCACCACCGCGAACAGCGCCAGCAGCGCCACGATCGCCACCGGCGTCAGCGGCCCCCACTGCTGGTTCTCCACCTTGCCCCACAGGTCGCCGATCGCGTGCGGCAGGCCGACCACAATCCCGGCGAAAATGATCAGCGACATTCCGTTGCCGATCCCTCGCTCGCTGATCTGCTCGCCAAGCCACATGATGAACGTCGCCCCGGCCGTCAGCGTGAGGATCGTCATCACCGTGAAGCCCACGCCCGGGTGGTAGACCAGCGGCTGGCCGGAAAAGGTCTGCCGCTGCAGGGTCAGCGCGATCGTGAAGCCCTGGAAAACGCTCAGCACGATCGTCAGGTAGCGGGTGTACTGCGTGATCTTCCGCCGCCCCAGCTCGCCCTCTTTTTGCAGCCGCTCGAGATAGGGCCAGACCACCACCATGATCTCGAGAATAATCGCCGCGGTGATGTAGGGCATGATGCCCAGGGCGAAAATCGTCATGCGGCGCAGGTTGCCGCCGCTGAAGAGGTCGATCAGGCCGAGCACCGAACCGCGGCTCTGCTGGAACAGCTGTTGCAAGAGATCGGTGTTGATACCCGGCGTGTAGATGAATGCGCCAACGCGGTACACCGCCAGCATCGCCAGCGTGAACAGCACGCGGTTGCGCAGGTCCGGCGTCCGGACGATATTGCGTATGGCTTCGGCGAGTTTCCTCATCCGACCAGTTCCGCGGTCCCTCCGGCGGCGGAGATCTTCTCCTTCGCCGAGCGGCTGAAGGCGTGGGCGCGCACGGTGAGCGCCGCGCCAAGATCGCCGTCACCCAGAATCTTCACCGGCAGCGAGCGGTCGCGCACCATCCCGAGCTCGCGCAGTCGCTCCGGCGTCACCGTCTCTCCGGCGGCGAAGCGGCCCAGCTGGCCCACATTCACCGCGGCGAAATCCTTGCCGAAGATATTGCGGAACCCGCGCTTCGGCAGGCGCCGGTGCAGAGGCATCTGGCCGCCTTCAAAACCGCGCCGCAGCCGGAATCCGCTGCGGGATTTTCCGCCCTTGTTGCCCTTGCCGGCGGTCTTGCCGAGTTTCGAGCCCATGCCCCGGCCCACCCGCACCTTGCGATGACGCGAGCCGGCCGGCGGCCGGAGGTTCGAGAGGTTGGGAGTCGTCGTTTCGTTCGCGCTCACTTTTCGGCTCCCGTAGTCGTCACTTCCACAAGGTGACGCACTTTATGGATCATTCCGCGGATGGCCGGCGTGTCGGGACGCTCCACCACCTCGTGCAGGCGGTGAAGGCCGAGCCCGCGTATCGTCTGCCGGATCCCTTGTGGCTGCGCGATGGCGCTGCGCACCCAGCGGATGCTCAGCCGCGTCGCGGCCTCCGGTTTCTCTTTGCTGGTTTTCGCCATGTTCGTTGCCGTCTCTCGCTACGCCGACTGCGCCTGCTTGCCTCGCATCTCGGCCACTTCGGAGGCGTCGCGCAGCCGCAGCAGCGCGTCAAAAGTCGCCTTGATCACGTTGTGCGGGTTCGAAGTGCCGAGCGATTTCGTCAGCACGTTCCCGATTCCCGCCACTTCCATCGCCGCGCGCACCGGCCCGCCGGCGATCACGCCGGTGCCTTCCGGCGCCGGCTTCAGCAGCACCCGCGCCGAGCCGAACCGTCCGACAACGGTGTACGGCACCGTCGACCCTTTCAGGTTCACGCGGATCATGTTCTTCTTCGCCTGCTCGATGCCCTTGCGGATGGCCATCGGCACTTCGCGCGCCTTGCCCATCCCGAACCCGGCGTGGCCCGACTGGTCTCCGACGACCACCAGCGCGGAGAAACTCAGGTTCTTGCCGCCCTTCACGACCTTCGTGACGCGATTGATCGCGACCACCTGGTCCTTCAGATTCGCCGCGTTCACTTCGATCGCCCGGCGAACCGATAACGCCTGCTTCAACACATTCTTCGACATAGGTCAGAACTCGAGTCCGGCTTCGCGCGCGGCGTCGGCCAAAGCTTTCACCCGGCCGTGATACTTGTACCCTCCGCGATCGAAAACCACTTTGCTGATGCCGGCCGCCCGGGCGCGTTCCCCGATCAGCTTGCCGACGAGTTTAGCGGCGGCGAGATTGCCGCCCGTTTTCAACTGCTTCTGATATTCCGCGTCGAGCGAACTCGCCGAGACCAGCGTGCGCCCGGCCTGATCGTCGATCACCTGCGCGTAAACCTGGCGCAACGACCGGAAGACGGCCAGCCGCGGCCGCTCCGGCGTGCCGCCGACCTGGCGCCGTACGCGCCGGTGCAACTGGCGGCGATGCGCGCCGCGCGTGAGCTTGCGAATCGGTACGACAGCCACGACTCCTCCCTTTCTCCCTTACGCGCCGGCCTTCAGGCCCGCCTTGCCGGCCTTCTTCTTCAGCCGTTCGCCGGAAATCTGAATGCCCTTCTGCTTGTACGGATCGGGCGGACGCAGCCCGCGGATATTCGCCGTTACCTGGCCGACGAGCGCCTTGTCGGCTCCCATCACGGTCAGGTGCGTCTGGCGGTCCACGGTGATGTCGATCCCCGTCGGAATCGGAAACTCCACCGGATGCGAAAAGCCCAGGCTGAACAAGACCGTGCGCCCCTTCACTTCCGCCCGGTATCCCACGCCGACGATGTCCATTTCCTTCTTGAACCCGCGCTCGACGCCCGTAACCGCGTTCGCCACCAGCGCCCGCGCCAGGCCGTGAAATGCCCGCCACTGGTCGCCGTCGCGCAACGCCACCAGGTTCTCGCCCTGCCGCTCGAATCGCACACCGCGCGGCAACGTCACTTCAAGCTTGCCCTTGGGACCTTCGACGCGTACCGCGGCCGCCGAAATGTCCACCTTCACCTTCACTGGAACCGGAATCGGTTTGTTCCCGATGCGCGACACGTTACCAGACCTCGCAGAGAAGTTCGCCGCCGATGCCGGCCCGCCGCGCGGCGTGGCCCGTCATCAGGCCCTGCGGCGTGCTCACGATGCTGATTCCCGTGCCGCCCATCACCGCCTTGATCTCGGTCTTGGCGATGTAGACCCGGCGCCCGGGCCGCGAGACGCGCTGCAGGTCGCTGATCACGTTCCGCCGGCCCGTGTACTTCAGGAAAACGCGCAGCGTCTTCTTCGCCTTGGTTTCCTCGACCACCTTGTAGGTCGAGACGTAGCCCTCTTCCTTCAGAATGCGGGCGATTTCAATTTTCAGCCGCGACGCCGGCATGTCGACGCGCGGGTGCCGGTTGCGCGCCGCGTTCCGGATTCGGGTGAGCATGTCGCTGATCGGATCGACCATCATCGCCGTATCCCTACCAACTCGCCTTGATCACGCCGGGAATCTCGCCACGCAGCGCGCGGCCCCGGAAACAGATGCGGCACATCTGGAACTTGCGCAGATACCCGCGTGCCCGCCCGCAAATCCGGCAGCGGTTGCGCATGCGAATCTTGTACTTCGGCTTCTTCTGCATCTTGGCGAACTGGCTGGTGCGCGCCACGTAGCTCTCCTTTAGCCCCGCAAGGGCAGCCCGAGCAGCTTTAGCAGCTCGCGCCCCTCTTCGTCGGTGCGGGCGGAGGTGGTGAAGCAGACGTTCAGTCCCTTCACCTTGTCCACCCGGGTGTAATCGATTTCCGGAAAAACCAGCTGGTCGCGCAGGCCGATCGTGTAGTTGCCGCGGCCGTCGAAGGCGTTCGCCGGCAGCCCGCGGAAGTCGCGGACGCGCGGCAGCACGATGCTCGCCAGACGGTCCAGGAACTCGTACATCCGCTCGCCGCGCAGCGTCACCATCGTCCCGATCGGCATGCCCTTCCGGATCTTGAAATTCGCGATCGACTTCTTCGCCCGCGTGATCACCGCTTTCTGCCCGGTGATCTGCCCGAGCTCCTGGGCCGCGACGTCGAGCAGCTTGATGTTCTGGCTCGCCTCGCCCAGCCCGATGTTCAGGGTGATCCGCACCAGATGCGGCACGGCCATCCGGTTCGTGTATCCGAAGCGCTTCATCAGCGCCGGTACCGCTTCCTTCTCGTAATGTTCACGCAGTCGGGTCGCCATGGCTCACTGGTCCAGGTTTGTGCCGCAGCGGCGGCAAATCCGCGTCCGCGTGCCGTCGGCCTGCACGTTGCGCCCAATGCGCGTGTGCTTGCCGCAGCCCGGACAAACGATCGATACGTTCGAAACGTGGAGCGACGCTTCCTTCTCGAGAATCCCGCCGCGCACGTTCTTCGACGGGTTGGCCCGGGTGTGTCGCTTGATGATGTTCACCCGCTCGACGGTCACCCGCCCGTCCGCGATCGCCAGAATCTTTCCGGTCTTTCCCTTGTCGCGCCCGGCGATCACCCGCACGGTGTCGCCGCGGCGAAGTATTGTCTTCTCGGCCACGGCTACCATACCTCCGGCGCGAGCGAAATAATCTTCGTGAATTTCTTCTCGCGCAGCTCGCGCGCCACCGGCCCGAATACGCGCGTTCCCACCGGCTCGCCCGCTTCGTTGATCAGGACGGCCGCGTTGTCGTCGAAGCGGATGTAGGTGCCGTCCCGCCGCCGGTGCTCCTTGCGCGTGCGGACAACCACCGCCCGCACCACCTTGCCCTTCTTGATGGCGCTGTCGGGCGCCGCTTCCTTCACCGAGGTGGTGATGATATCGCCGAGTCCGGCCACGAGGCCCGAACCGGTGCCCAGCGGCAGAATGCACGTGATTCGCCGCGCGCCGGAATTATCGGCCACCGTCAGCCATGTGCGCATCTGGATCATGGCTCGTTACTCCCCTTGGTATCCCGTTGCCCGCGACACGACTTCCACCAGCCGCCAGCGCTTTAGCCGCGAAAGCGGCCGCGCCAGCTCGATCCGCACGGTATCGCCCGGGCGGGCCTGCTGGTGCTCGTCGTGAGCGTAATATTTCTTGATCCGGCGTTGCACGCGCCGGTAGAGACGATGCTGCACCGTGCGCGTCACGCGCACCACGATCGTCTTCTGCATCTTCGCGCTCGTCACCACGCCGGTCACCTGCTGGCGTTCGGTCCCGGCCGCGCGCGAGGCCGGTGCCTGTTGGGTTTCAGCGTCCATGGCTTCCTTTTTCCGCCGTGCGGCTCGCGGCGCCCAGCAGCGTGTTCACCCGCGCCAGGTCCCGCCGCGCCACCCGGTAGCGTTTCAGTCCTTCCATCTGTCCCGCGGCGATCTGGAAACGCAGGCGAAACAGCTCCTCGGTCAGCTCGTGCTTCCGCACCTCGAGCTCCTTCGGTTCCATCTCCCGGAATTTCTCCATCCCTGCCGGCATCACGCACCCCCGACCCGGGTGATGAATTCGGTCGGTATCGGCATCTTGTGCGCCGCCAGGTCCAGCGCCTCGCGCGCCGTCGCCTGGTCCACGCCCGCCATCTCGAACAGGATTCGTCCCGGCTTCACTACCGCCACCCAGCGCTCTACCGCTCCCTTGCCCTTGCCCATGCGGGTTTCCGCCGGCTTCTTCGAAAACGGCTTGTCGGGAAACACGCGAATCCACAGCTTGCCCGACCGCTTGATGAACCGCGTGATCGCCACGCGCGCCGCCTCGATCTGCCGGTCGGTGATCCAGGCGTTTTCGAGCGCCTTCAATCCGTATTCACCGAACGCCAGCGTCGAGCCGCGCCACGCCTTGCCGCTGCGCCGGCCGCGCTGCTGCTTCCTGTACTTCACCTTCTTCGGCATCAACATACCGATTCCCTCGTCCTTCCCGCCTAACCCTTATACCGTCGGTTCCAGCTGCAGACCGTCCGGCCGGTTCTCTCCGCGATAGACCCAGCACTTCACGCCGATCACGCCGTAGGTCGTGTACGCCTGCGCGAATCCGAAATCGATGTCCGCGCTCAGGTTCTGCAGCGGCAGCCGCCCCTGCAGGTACCACTCCTTGCGCGCGATCTCGGCGCCGTTCAGCCGGCCCGCCACGCGCACCTTGATGCCCTTACACCCGAACCGCAGCGCCGAATCCACCGCCTTGCGCATCGCCCGCCGGAACGCGACGCGCTTTTCCAGCTGCAATGCGATCGATTCGGCCACCAGCTGCGCGTCCAGCTCCGGACGATGCACTTCCTGAATGTCGATGTGCACTTCGCGCTTGGTCTTCTGCTGCACTTCGCCCTTCAACTTCTCGATTTCCGAACCCTTGCGCCCGATGATGATCCCCGGGCGCGCCGTGTAGATCCGGACGATCAACTTGTTCGCCGCGCGCTCGATGTCGATCGCGCTCACTCCGGCCGAGGCCAGGCGCTTCTTCAGCCGGTCGCGCAGCTCGATGTCCTCGTGCAGCAGATCGGCGTATTCCCGGCGCGCGAACCAGCGCGAACGCCACGTCTTGTTGTAGCCGAGCCGGAAGCCATAGGGATGGACTTTTTGTCCCATAATTACTCCGACCTCTTGTTCCGCTTCTTCAATTTTTTCTCCACTTTCTTCTTCTTCTCGACCTTGGCCTGCTGCTGCTGCCGGGCCGTTTCGAGCGCCTTGCGCATCTTGCCCCGCGTCGTCTTCGGCACTTGCGCGCGCTCGACCGCCGATCCGGCATGCTCGGCTACCACGACGGAAATATGGCTGGTGCGGTGCACGTAGCCGTGCGCGCGGCCGAACGGCGCGCCCCGGAACCGCTTGAGCACCGGCCCGGGATCCACCGCGCAACGGCTCACGTAGAGCCGGTCGACGTCGAGCGACGAGCCGGAATCCTCGGCCTTGCGCTGCACGTTCGCGATCGCGCTCCGCAGCACCTTCTCGATGTCGCGCGACACGCGCTTGCGCGCCGTCCGCAGCACCGTCAGCGCACGCTCGGCGCCTTCTCCTCGAATCAGGTCGATCACCAGCCGCGCCTTCTGCGGCGAAACGCGCACGTAGCGCGCAATGGCCACGCCTTCGAGCGGCTGTGCAATAGGCAAAGGCTCGGTCGCCATGGCTTACCCCTGTCCTCCGGCCGGCTTCGCCGCCGGTGCGGGCGCTCCCGCCGCGGTCGCTCCCACCGGCGCCGGCGCTCCGGCTACCCCGGCCGCCTTTTCCAGCGCGGCATGCACCGCGTGGCCGCGGAAACTCCGTGTCGGCGAAAACTCCCCGAGCTTCTGACCCACCATCTGCTCGGTGATATAGACCGGGATGAACTTCCTCCCGTTGTGCACCGCGATCGTGTGCCCGATCATCTCCGGCACGATCGTCGACCGCCGCGACCAGGTCTTCACCACTTTCTTCTCGTTGCTCGCGTTCAGCGCCTGAACCTTTTCCATCAGAGGTTCATCGACGAACGGCCCTTTCTTGAGTGAACGCGCCATCGCCGCCCCTTACTCGAATACCCGGCGCAGCTTCAGCCATTGCGGCCGCCGCACCCGGCGAAATCCGCGCACCGGACCGGGAACCCGGTGGGAGCGCGGGCAAAACGGACATACAAATCTCGTGTCGGGAGCGCTCGGCACCTTCTCGGCCACCACCGCCCATCCCGACTTGCAAACCCGGTACATTACCGTCGGCGTTTCTACCGGCGCCTTCCGCTTCACCGGCGCCTTGGCCGCCGGACTCGCCGGTCGCCGCGCGGGTCGCCGCCTGCGCGCCGATTGCGCCACTCGCTTCGTTGTTCTTCGTGCCAGTTTCATGGTCATAATCCGTCTCCGGCCGCTCAGGGCTTGCGACGTTGCACGATGTACTGCTCGCCCTTCTTGCGCCGCCGCGTCTTCGCGCCCAGCGTCGGCTGGCCCCAGGGCGTCTGCGGATGGTTGCCCTTCACGCGCCCTTCGCCGCCTCCGTGCGGGTGATCGACCGGATTCATCACCACGCCGCGAACCGTCGGCCGGATGCCCATCCAGCGAGACCGGCCGGCTTTACCGATGGTCACGTTCTCGTGGTCCACGTTGCCCACCTGGCCGATCGTCGCCATGCATTCGAGCCGCATCCGCCGCACTTCTCCCGAAGGCAGCTTCACCAGCGCGAATCCGCCTTCTTTGCTCAAAAGCTGCGCCGCTCCGCCCGCCGCGCGCACCATCTGCCCGCCGCGGCCCGGTTGCAACTCGATGTTGTGCACCAGCGTGCCGGGAGGAATGTTCTTCAGCGGCAGGCAGTTCCCCGGAAGAATGTCGGCTTCGGGCCCGCTCAGCACCGTCATCCCGACATCAAGTCCGAGCGGGCGCAGGATGTAGCGCTTGTCCCCGTCGGCGTAGTGCAACAGCGCCACCAGCGCCGAGCGGTTCGGATCGTATTCGACCGCGGCCACCTTCGCCGGCACGCCCGTCTTGTCGCGCAGGAAATCGATGCGCCGGTACATCCGCTTGTGACCGCCGCCGCGGTGCCACGACGTCACTTCGCCGTGACTGTTCCGCCCGCCCGTAACCTTCAGCGGTTCGACCAGGCTCTTCTCCGGCCGGTCCTTGGTGATCTCGCTCTTGTCGAGCACCGTCAGGAACCGTCGCGATGACGTATAGGGTTTAAAGCTCTTCAGGGGCATCGTTCAGCCCTCCGCCCGCATGTCTTCCATTGCGGGCTCACAGATTCTCCGCATACTCGATCATCTTCTCGCCGGCCGCCAGGCGGACGTATGCCTTCTTCCAGTCCGCGCGGTAGCCGCCGCGCTGTCCGCGCCGGCGGAACTTTCCGTGAAAGTTGGCGGTGCGGACCGCGGCGACTTTCACTTTGAAAATCTTCTGCACCGCTTCACGAATCTGCGTCTTCGTGGCGTCGACGGAAACCTCGAAGACCACTGTGTGCTGCGTTTCCTTAGCCGTCAGCGCCTTCTCGGTGATGATCGGCCTGCGGATGATTTGATAGGCGTTGGTTGTCATCGCACGCCTCCGCCGGTCTCCGGCTTCGGTCCGAGCGACGCGCCCAGCTGCAGCGCCGCCTGCTTCGAGAGCACCAGCCGCTCGTGCCGCAGCACGTCGTACGCCCCGAGCTCGGTCGGATGCGACAGCTTCACGCCGTCCAGATTCCGGCTGGCCAGTTCGAGGTTCCGGTTCTCTCCCTCGGCCACCAGCAGCGCCGTGCGGCTGCCTTCCTCGATCCGGTCGAGTATCTGGCGCAGGCTCTTGCTCTTGTGCGTATCGAGAGCCCAGCCCTCGACCACCGTGAGCCGCCCTTCGGCCAGCTTCGCGGAAAGCGCCGAACACAGCGCGCCAACCACCATCTTGCGCGGCAACCGGTAAGAATAATCGCGTGGGGCCGGCCCGTGCACCGTTCCGCCATGCCGCCACAGCGGCGACCGAATCGAGCCCATGCGCGCCCGCCCGGTGCCCTTCTGGCGCCACAGCTTGCGGCCCGCGCCCTTCACTTCGCCGCGCGTCTTCACCTTGTGCGTGCCGGCGCGGCCCGCCGCCAGCTGCCAGCGCACCGCCGCGTGCAGCAGGTGCTGGTTCACCTCGGCGCCAAAGACCGCCTCGGCCAGCTCTACCTCGCCCACCGGCTTGCCTTCCAAATTGACCACGTTGACGACCGGCATCTCGCCCTCTACTTGTTCTTTCTCGCCCTGCGAACGATCACGTAACCGCCCGGCGGTCCGGGTATCGCGCCTCGCACCAGCAACAGATTCTCTTCGGCGTCGATCTTCACCACCGGCAGGTTCTTCACCGTCACCCGCTCGTTTCCCATGTGTCCCGGGAAGTGCTGCCCTTTCCATACGCGCGACGGGAACGAGCTGGCGCCGATGCCGCCCGGCGCCCGGTGGAACATCGACCCGTGCGACTTGTCGCCGCCGCGGTAGTGCCACCGCTTCACGCCGCCGGCAAACCCGCGGCCCTTGCTCACGCCCACCACGTCCACCTTCTCGCCCGGCTGGAACCCGTCAACCAGAACGCGGTCGCCCGGATTCGCCGCCTCGCCCTCTTCCTCCACGCGAATCTCGCGCAGGAACCGCATCGGCGGCACTTTCGCCTTGTCGAGATGGCCCCGCCGCGCCTTGGTCAGCCGCTGCGGTTTGACGAACTCGACCAGGCCGAGCTGCACCGCCTCGTAGCCGTCCGTCTGCTTCGTGCGCCGAGCCACCACCACGCACGGGCCGGCCTGAATCGCCGTGCACGGAACCACCGTCCCGTCTTCGGCGAATACCTGCGTCATCCCGAGCTTGATTCCCAAAATCCCGTTCACGGCCATCGGAGTCGCCTATTTCGCCTCATGTTCCGGGCCGAACGCCTTGATTTCGACGTCCACCCCGGGCGGCAGATCGAGTTTCATCAGCGCGTCAACCGTATCCGGCGTCGGTTCGAGAATGTCGATCAGCCGCTTGTGCGTGCGGATCTCGAACTGTTCCCGCGATTTCTTGTCCACGTGCGGCGACCGCAGTACCGTCCACCGGTTCACCGCCGTCGGCAAGGGAATGGGCCCGGCGACGTTGGCGCCGGTGCGCCGGGCCGTATCCACAATTTCCCGTGCCGACTGGTCCAGCACGCGATAGTCGTAAGCCTTCAGCCGAATCCGAATTTTGTCTCCCGTCGGCATAGGACTATTCGATGACTTCGGTTACCGCGCCCGCGCCGACGGTGTGCCCGCCCTCGCGAATCGCGAACCGGAGTCCCTTGTCCATCGCCACCGGCTGGATCAGCTCGACCTCCATGTTGATGCTGTCGCCGGGCATCACCATCTCGACCCCTTGCGGCAGTTTGACGTTTCCGGTGACGTCGGTCGTGCGGAGGTAGAACTGCGGCCGGTATCCGGTGAAGAACGGCGTGTGGCGGCCGCCCTCCTCCTTTTTCAGCACGTAGACTTCGGCCTTGAACTTGGTGTGCGGCGTGATCGACCCAGGCTTGCAGATCACCTGCCCGCGCTCGACTTCGTCCTTTTCAATGCCGCGCAGCAGCAATCCGACGTTGTCGCCCGCCATGCCCTCGTCGAGCAGCTTGCGGAACATCTCGACGCCGGTCACCACCGTCTTGCGCGTGTCGCGGAAGCCGACGATCTCCACTTCCTCGCTCACCCGCACCCGGCCGCGCTCGACGCGCCCGGTCACCACCGTGCCGCGCCCGGTGATCGAAAAGATGTCCTCGATCGGCATCAGGAACGGACGGTCGATGTCGCGCTGCGGTTCTGGAATGTACTGGTCGGTGGCGGCCATCAGCTCGAGGATCGCCTTCTCCCACTTCTCCTCGCCGTTCAGCGCACCGAGAGCCGAGCCGCGGATCACCGGCACTTCGTCGCCGGGGAACCCGTAGCTCTTCAGAAGTTCCCGCACCTCGAGCTCGACCAGCTCGAGCAGCTCGGGATCTTCGACCGCGTCGCACTTGTTCAGGAAGACGACGATGTACGGCACGCCCACCTGCCGCGCCAGCAGAATGTGCTCGCGCGTCTGCGGCATCGGGCCGTCGGTCGCCGCGACCACCAGAATCGCGCCGTCCATCTGCGCCGCTCCGGTGATCATGTTCTTGATGTAGTCGGCGTGGCCCGGGCAGTCGATGTGCGCGTAGTGACGGTTCTGCGTCTCGTACTCGACGTGAGCCACGTTGATGGTGATGCCGCGCGCCTTCTCTTCCGGCGCGTTGTCGATCGAGTCGAATGCCTTGTACTCGACCGCCGCGTTGTACTTGGAAAGCACCTTCGTGATGGCGCTGGTCAGCGTCGTTTTTCCGTGGTCGATGTGCCCGATCGTTCCGACGTTCACGTGGGGTTTCGACCGCTCGAATTTCGCCTTTGCCATGGCTGTCTCTGCTCCTCAAAAATCCACAATCAAACTCTGGCCCGCTCTTCCACCCTGGATCCGAACCTAACGGGCGGCCCGGCCGGTAGCGCGAGCGATGATCTCCTCGGCCACCTGCGCCGGCACCTCCTCGTAATGAGAAAAGTGCATGCTGAAACTTGCCCGGCCCTGCGTCCGGCTCCGCAGCTCGGTCGCGTAGCCGAACATCTCGGCCAGCGGCACCTGGGCGCGGATGATCTGGCTGCCCGCGCGGCTCTCCATTCCCTGGATGTGCCCGCGGCGCGAATTCAGGTCGCCGATCACGTCGCCCATGTATTCCTCAGGCACCACAACTTCCACCCGCATCAGCGGCTCGAGCAGCCGCGCATCGGCCTTCTGGCAGGCGGTGCGGAATCCCATCGACCCGGCGATCTTGAACGCGATCTCCGAGCTGTCCACCTCGTGATAGCTGCCGTCGGTGAGCACCACTGCGATGTCCACCATCTCGTAGCCCGCCACCACGCCCGTCTCCATCGCCTCGGCGATGCCGGCATGGATCGGCGAGATGAATTCCTGCGGAATCGCGCCGCCGACGATCTTGTTGATGAACAGCATCCGCCGGTCCTTGTCGAACTGCCATTTCGCGCGGCTGTTGGCGATCCGCTTCACCCACGCCTCGAGCTGGTCGGTCGAAATCTCGTGCATGTCCTCGTGATCGGCCGTCGGCAGCGGATGCACCTCCAGCTTCACGTGCCCGTACTGCCCGCGTCCGCCGGTCTGCCGCACATACCTGCCTTCGGCCGCCGCCTCGCGGCGAATCGTTTCGCGGTACGCCACCTGCGGCCGCCCCACGTTCGCCTCGACGCCGAATTCCCGCATCATCCGGTCGACGATGATCTCCAGGTGCAACTCGCCCATCCCGCTGATCAACGTCTGCCCCGTGTCGGGATCGACGTGCACGCGGAAGGTGGGATCTTCCTGCGCCAGCTTCGCCATTGCCGCGCCAAGCTTGTCCTGGTCCGCCTTGGTCTTCGGTTCGATCGCCACCGAAATCACTGGCGTCGGGAACTCGATCGGCTCGAGCACAATCGGGTGATCCTCATCGCACAGCGTGTCGCCGGTCGTCGTGTTCTTCAGGCCGACCACCGCCGCGATGTCCCCCGCGTAGAGCGTGTCGATTTCCTCGCGCTTGTTCGCGTGCATCCGCAGCAGGCGGCCCACCCGCTCCCGGTTTTCCCTGGTCGAATTGAAAATGTTCGTCCCGGCGTGCAGCTCGCCCGAATAGACCCGGACGTAGGTCAGGCTGCCGACGTAGGGATCCGACTGGATCTTGAACGCCAGCGCCGCGAACGGCTGATCGTCGGCGGCGCGCCGCAAGAGCGGTTCCGAGTCGTCGGGAGCAACGCCCTCGACCGGAGGAACGTCCGCCGGCGAAGGCAGGTAATCGATGATCGCGTCGAGCAGCGGCTGCAAGCCCTTGTTCTTGAGCGAGGAGCCGACCAGCACCGGCACCAGCTTCAGCGCCAGGGTCGAGCGCCGGATCGACGCCCGCAGCTCCTCCGGCGTCAGCGCGTGCTGCTCGATGTACTTCGCCAGCACCGACTCGTCGTGCTCGGCGATGTAGCTGACCACCTTTTCCCGGTGCTCGATGTAAAAATCCTTGTCGATCGCCGAGGCCTTCAGCCCGTTGGCGATGTCCGGCCGCGTCTTCAAAAACGCTTCGTCCCACAGCTTGTCGAGCTCGATATATTCGTACTTGGCGCCGAGCGTCTCCTCGAGCCAGATGATCGCGCGTTCCTCGATAAAATCGATGACCCCGACGAAGCTGTTTTCCTTGCCGATCGGATACTGCAACGGCACCGGATGCGCATGCAGCCGCGTCCGCATCGTGCGCACCGCATGATCGAAATCCGCGCCCACGCGGTCCATCTTGTTCACGAACGCGATTCGCGGCACCCGGTACTTGTCCGCCTGCCGCCACACCGTCTCGGTCTGCGGTTGCACGCCCGCCACCGCGTCGAAGATTCCCACCGCGCCGTCCAGCACGCGCAGCGACCGCTCGACTTCCACCGTGAAATCCACGTGGCCGGGCGTGTCGATGATGTTGACGCGGTAGTCCTGCCCCAGCCGCTTCCAGGAAGCGGTCGTCGCCGCCGCGGTGATCGTGATCCCGCGCTCGCGCTCCTGCTCCATCCAGTCCATCACCGCCGTGCCCTCGTCCACTTCGCCGAGCTTGTAGGTCACTCCGGTGTAGTACAGGATTCGCTCGGTCGACGTCGTCTTGCCGGCGTCGATGTGCGCCATGATCCCGATGTTCCGCAACAATTCAATGGATACTTGCCGGGGCACTGTCTCTCCAATTCCTTACCAGCGATAATGCGCGAAGGCCTTGTTCGCCTCCGCCATGCGGTGCACATCTTCTTTCTTCTTGATGGCGCCGCCGCGGCTGTTCGCCGCGTCGATCAATTCTTCCGTCAGCCGGTCGGTCATCGTCTTCCCGCCGCGCTCGCGCGAATACTGGATCAGCCAGCGGATCGCCAGCGATTGCCGCCGGTACTGGTTCACCTCGACCGGAACCTGGTAGTTCGCGCCGCCCACGCGCCGCGTCTTCACTTCGACCGCGGGCTTCGTGTTCTCCACCGCGCGAATGAACACCTTCAGCGGTTCTTCGTTCGTCTTCTGCGCGATGCGGCCCAGCGCGCCGTAGAAAATCCGCTCGGCGGTCGCCTTCTTGCCGTCCCACATCATGCAGTCGATGAATTTCGTCACCAGATCGTTCCCGTACACCGAATCGGGCGGGCACTGGCGCTTGCTGACTGCTCCCTTGCGTGGCATTCGAGATCTCCTCGGCTATTTCGCCGCGCTCTTCGGCCGCTTCGCTCCGTATTTCGAGCGGCCCTGCATGCGATTCTCGACCCCGGCCGCGTCGAGCGTTCCGCGAATGATGTGATAGCGCACGCCCGGCAGGTCCTTCACGCGGCCGCCGCGCACCAGCACGATCGAGTGTTCCTGCAGGTTGTGGCCGATGCCCGGAATGTAGGCGGTCACTTCCACCGCGTTCGTCAGCCGCACGCGCGCCACTTTCCGCAGCGCCGAGTTCGGCTTCTTCGGCGTCTGCGTGTACACGCGAATGCAGACCCCGCGTTTCTGCGGGCACCCTTCGAGCGCCGGCGCCTTCGTCTTCGCCGGAACCTTTTCCCGGACACCGCGAACCAATTGCGCAAAAGTCGGCACAGGACTCCTCTTACGCTCAGATAACTCTTGACTCTGCTGGCCCGCTCGCGGCGCACAATGCCACGCTTGAGCCAGGTTTCCCTGCCAAGAAAGGGATACGCTGCGACCTCGGGGTAACCCAGAACTCCGTACCGGCCTACCCGTCTGTAGACGGCAGACCCAGCAGTCGGAGTGTTAAGGCTTGTTCGGCTTTGCGGGGCTGGCGCCCCATTACGGCCGTTCCCTGGCTCCGTGTCCGAACGATCCCCTTCTCCGGAGCCGGGTGTTCCCTTCCACTACCGGGACACAAATCCCCCGGCAAAAACAACAGTATATGGAGCGGGCCCTACTCTGTCAAACTCGTTCTAGTCCCCCAAGCGCCGCCCCCCGCCAGAAATCGACCGGTCGCAGGCTTAACATTTAACTCATTATGGGACAATTACATATGAGCATGCCCATGTTCCTGCCGGGCGGGACAGCCATCCGCGCGCCCATGACAGCTTTGTCCAGCCCACTAGGTTGTCCCCTTGAAGTCTCGCAGAGATACAGGATCAATACTGGGATCCAGAATTTCTTTTAGATAACAACTTATGCAAATATTTTCTAAAAGATATTACGGCGTACCCTCCGCGCCCAGCGTAGCAGGAGGATTTTGCGCAATCCCTACTAGAAATCTCTTCATTCTCCAAGACAGCCGCAACAGGCCTCGACTTCCGCCTAGGCTATGCTCTGCGCCGGCGCAAACCTCTCAGCCCTCTCGCAGGGCCTCGGCCGGATTCGTCCGCGTTGCTGCCCGTGCCGGAAAGTAGCAGCCCGCCGCTGCCGCCAGCGCCAGCAGCACGACGGCTATAGCAATTGGCTCCCCTGGCCATAGCGCCGTCCGGCCAAGCCACTTCTCCAGCAGCGGATGCAGATCAAGCGACGCCGCCGCGCCGAAGCCCGCGCCTGCAATTACGGCAATCACCGGCCCGCGCGTCGCGTTCCAGGCCAACCCGCTCGGCAGTGCGCCAAGCGCCGAGCGCACCGCAAGCTCATGCCCACGCGCCGCCACGATTCCCGCAGCCACTGCGTAGACCCCTTGCACGCTCAGTCCCAGCCCTAGCAGCGCCAATAGGAGCATGCCGGCCATGCGCGCCAACGGTCGCGTCAGCGTCGCCTGCCAGCGCGCCTGCATGGTCGAAACATTCGAA
>JAGWOX010000029.1 GCA_028877145.1 Acidobacteriota bacterium
CCGGGAGTAGTTAGCCCACGCGACATGGCATTTTCGAACAGCAACGGCACGGACTTTTCGGTAAACGGAATCCGCAGCCGGAACAACGACCAGCAGATCGACGGGCAGAACAATAACGACAACTCGGTTGCCGGGCCCGCCCTGTTCCTCTCCAACCCGGACTTCGTGCAGGATTATCAAATCACGACGAACCAGTTCGGCGCGGAATACGGGCGCAACTCCGGCTCGGTTGTCAACATCATCACCAAGTCGGGAACCAACAACTGGCACGGAACCGTATCGGCGACGGAAGGCAACTCTGTGCTCGACAGCCTGAGCAATACCCAAAAGGCCTTCGAGGGCCTCACCAAGGTTCCTCGCTTCAACAACATATTCCCTAGCGCGACGATCGGCGGACCGCTCTGGAAGAACCACATTTTCATGTTCGGTGGATTCGACACTCAGATCAATTCCTCGAAGTTTGTGTACGCTAATGGCGGCTTGACGCCCACGCCTTTAGGGGTGAGCCAAATGGCCGGGTGTTTCCCGGGCTCAGCCAGTATAGCGGCCTTGCAGAGCCACGGGCCCTATGCAGTAGGCGGCGGTGACCCGACCATCAGCGGGAAGCCAGAGATCGTGACACTTACAGGAGCAAGCACGCCAGACGGAACTTGCGGTGTAGAGATGGCCGGTGTCCAGCGGACCTTGTCCAACAGCTTGCATGAGTATGACTGGGTCTATCGGGTCGACGTGACGGTGAGCGACAAAGACCGTTTCTATGGGCGCTACCTCTATCAGAAACAGACGTTTTTCAATACCGATGCCTTTAGCTCAAGCAACATCTATGCCGCCGCCGGCTATCCGGTCAACGTGCCTTCCCTTGGCCAGGATATCGGACTGAGCTGGACGCACGTGATTTCGGGCCGGCAAGTGAACGAGGCCCGGTTCAGCTACGGCCGGACCAATGTGCAATTCGGCGGGAACGGCATCGGAAACACCATTCCCACGCAGGAGAATATCGGCACCGCGCTGGCCCGGATTACATTTAGTGATCCCAGCCTGCTGGGCTTCGGACCGCCCACCAATGCCCCGCAGGGCCGCATCGTCAACACATATCAGGTGCAGGACAACTGGAGCTATTTGTGGGGCAGGCACCAGCTCCGGGCCGGGGCGAACTATACTCGACAGCGTTCGCCGAACATTTTCCTGCCGAACTTCAACGGGTCCTTCCGCTTCGCCGATTGGAGTGCTTTTGCCCAAAACGTTCCAAACTCTGTCTCGATCGCGAATGGCAACCCGAAACTCAACTTCATCGAGAACGACACTTTCCTCTACGTCGCCGACGATTTCAAGGTTACGCCCAACCTGACGTTGAACCTCGGCCTGACCTGGTCGTACTACGGCCAGCCGGCCAATCTGTTCAACCAGATCACGACGCAGCGCGAAACCAATCCGAGCACGGCGTTCTGGAATACCTCACTGCCGCTTTCCGTGCGCACCTTCCCCAGCATCCCGTCGGTGAAGAATTCGTTCGCCCCGGGCTTCGGTTTTGCCTACTCTCCGCAGTGGGGAGGGTGGCTCACCGGCAATGGGAAAACAGTCATCCGCGGCGGGTACCGGCTCGCTTACGACCCGCCGTACTACAACATCTACCTGAACATCGCCAGTGCCGCGCCGATGGTGTTCCTGCAAACTTTCGGCAAGGCTGCCTCAGGCAAGATTCCGCTGCTGGCGGATCCGGTCGGCACCAACGTTCGCACACAATTGGCGCCTGTCCTGACCCCAGGCGTCTTCAATCCGCGGCAGTTCAACGAGACGAGTATCGGGCCGAACTTCGGTCCCGACTATGTCAGCCTGTGGTCGTTCGGTATTCAGAGAGAGCTGACGAAGGGCGCCGTGTTCGAAGCGCGATACGTTGGCAACCACGGCTCCGACCTATTCCAGTCGATCAACGCCAACCCCTTCGTGGCCGGTCTGGCAACAAGCTTCCCCAATTCGTTACCCTCGGGGGTCACACCCTGCCTGGCGGCCGACGCAGCCGTGCCCTCGGCAACAGGTCGGCAGAATTGCAACTTCGGGGCCGTCCGGGAGCGCATCAACGGCGCGTATTCCAATTACAACGCGCTTCAACTCGAGTTCCGCAGCACCAACCTCTTCAACCAACTGACCATGCTCACTGGCTACACCTTCAGCAAGACACTGGATAACGCGAGCGAGATCTTCGGCACGTTTGGCGGGGGCAACACGCTTGCCTTCTCGCAGAACCCGTTCAATAACGCGAATGGCGAATACGGATTGTCCGGGCTTGACATCCCGCAGACGTTCAACCTCTCATTCGTGGAAAGCCTCCCGTTCTACCGGTCCCAGCACGGGGTGATCGGTCACATTCTGGGGGGATGGGGAGTTTCGAGTACGTACATCCTATCCTCCGGACAGACTTACACACCCCAGCAGTTCGCCTTGGCGTTCTCGACGGGAACGAACACCCAGGACACGGTCTTCGACAACGCATTCGCTGGGACATTCGAGACATTCCGTCCATTCCTGAGTAACCCGAATGCGAATCCGATGAACGTCGGGGTCTTCGCGGGAGACGCCTGCGGTCTCTTCGGCGCCGGCTGTGCATTGACTCCGACCACTCTCCTCAACTTCAACGCCGTGAACACGACGGGGACCGTCAACACCGTAGACAAGAGCCAGGTTCGTTTCATTGTTAATGGTGCAACGGCCCAGAGTGTGTTCGGCACACCCTACGGGAATGCGGCACGCAACAGCCTGCGTGACGCGAAGACGAACTCGGCCAACATCACCATCTTCAAGAACTTCAAGTTCTGGGAGAAGGCGACGCTGGAGTGGCACATGAGCTTGATCAACGCGTTCAACCATCCAAACTTCAGCTCAGTCGATCCGTTCGTCGACGACGCCGGTTTACAAGCTGAGACCACCGGCTTTGCCGATCCCAGCCTCTTTTCCGGCGGGAACAGGAGCATCCTCTTCGGTTTGAAGGTTACCTTCTAACCGTTCTCTCGAGCGGTGCTACAAGAGCGGCCCAGGCCAGAGGGTGGCCTGGGCCGCTTCATTGTGGGGGTGGTGCCTCAGCCTGTCACCTTTTCTGCGTCGGCCATCATGTGCCGCCCTGAAGGGCGGCGCTACAGAAGCGCCGCTCGGGTCACGTCACGTTACTGTTGAACCAAGCGGGGGCGGGTGAAGAAGCGGGCGAGGAGCCAGTGGGTGGGCAGATAGTCGAGGAGGATCATGCCGGCGAACATCACGAGCAGATGCACCGGGGCCGGGCCCCAGGCCCAGTGAAAAATGGGATCGTGGTAGGCGAAATTGATGTTGTCCTTCTGGCCCCAGATGCGGCCGGCGACGAGCGCGACCGCGCCGATGCCCGCCTGCAGTTTCAGTCCGCGGCGGTTGTAGCCGAGCCTCGCAACCGCCCAGACGAGCAGCACCGGCAGAACGAAATGGTAGAGCGACATCAGGCGCAGCCAGAGCGGATATTGATGGTCCCACATGTATTCGGTGCCGCCGATCAGATGATGGCCCAGAAACACGGTCCACAGCACATCGACGCACCACAGCGTTTCGCCGATGAGGACGGAAACCGCCTGGCTTGAAATCAGCAGGCTGCTCGACATCCACAAGCCGATGACCGTGAGCGCGATGGCGATATCGCTCAGGTGGAGAAAATTTGCAACAGGGTAGTAGCTGAAATAGATGGGAAACCAGGCCGCGGCCCAGGCGGTGGCCGCGATTTTCACCCAAAGCGGAATAGCCGGAGCTGGCGCAAGGGCGGGAGGGGCGGCTGCCGTTTGTGCGTTGCTGGGCGTTCCGTTCACGGACAGGCGTCCTCTCAGGAGATTGGGGGGCGGCGCTTGTGCCAATCGGTGTGCCGCTGGTAGAGCGCCGCGGCGGCGAGCACGGCGGTTTCGCCGAGAGCGGGGCCCATGAACTGCAATCCGATCGGCAAGCCCTCCTTGCTGCTGAAACCGCAGGGAACGGCGACGGCAGGCAGGCCGCAGAGATTGCCCACGGTGGTCGGGCTGGAGCGGCCCGGGGGGCGCTCGGTGAAGGAGCGGCGCCGGCGATTTTCCTCTTCGGGATGCGGCTGGAGCGGCGGCGCGGTGCCTCCGGTGCCCGGAGCGGCAATCACATCGAAATGACGGTAGAGGTCGCGCATCTTGCGTTCGAGGATGCGGCGCACGCGCTGGGCGCGCAGGTAATCGGAGGCGCGCACCTCCTGGCGAACGTAGCCGCCGATGCGATCGTTCGGATCGGCCAGTTCGGCCACCTTGCCCGAACGGATCAGGTTTTCGAACGCGGTTGACGCTTCGGCTTCGATGGTCACGCTGCCGGTTTGCTCCCACGGGCCGGCGGGCAGGTCGGTCTCCTCTACTGACGCACCGTTCTTGCGCAGCACTTCCATCGCTTTGGAAATTGCGGCAGCGACTTCCGGTGTGCTCGATCGCCACGGCTGCGAGAGCCAGCCGATGCGGAGAGGCTTGCGCATGCGCGATTCGATCGAAGACGAGACGAAGCGCGCCTGCGCTTCGGGCAGGGAAGTCGGGTCGTGCGGATCGTGGCCCGCGACACTGGCCATGACGAGCGCGAGGTCGTCGGCGCTGCGCGCCAGCGGACCGAGCTTGTCCATCGTGTAGGCGAGCGCCATCGCGCCGTGGCGGCTCACGCGGCCGTAGGTGGGCCTCAGGCCGGCCACGCCGCAGGAAGACGACGGGCAGAGAATCGAGCCATTCGTTTCCGAGCCGATGGCGAAAGCGGCCATCGCGGCGGCGACGATCGCGCCCGGTCCCGAAGACGAGCCGCAGGTCCAGTAATTTCGGTTCCACGGATTGATGGCCGCGCCGGTGAACGACGCGGCGGGCGTGCGGTAGCCGAGGCCGCCGGCGAGTTCGATCATCGCCGCCTTGCCGACGAGCACAGCGCCGGCGCGATCGAGCCGCTCGATGATCGTCGCGGTGGAATCTATCACGCGCTGGGCGTAGGGCTTCGCGCCCCAGGTGGTCGGATAGCCGGGGACGTTGACGAGGTCTTTCGCGGCGTAGGGAATGCCGTGGAGGGGGCCGCGGTCGTGCCCGGCGCGCAACTCTTCATCGGCGCGGCGGGCCTGCTCGAGCGCCAGCTTGTCGGTGATCGTGACGTAGGCGCGCAATTCGGGACCGAGGCGATGGCTGCGTTCGAGATAACTTTCGGTGAGTTCTACGGAGTTGAGTTGCTTCGAGCGCAGGCGCTTTCCGAGTTCGCGGACGGTGAGGTAGAGGACGTCGGCGGCGAGCATCGTTATGCCTCCGAATCCGGGCCGGCGCCCGAGGGAAGCGGGCCGAACATCGTTCCGGGCTCATCGGCATTTTCGAGCGGGAACGCGCGCAAAGGTTCGAGGCCACGCTGCATGAATTCGAGCGCCTGCCGCGCCTGGGTTTTCTGCTCGTCGGTGAGTCGCGAGCCGTAGCGGGCGATCATCGCGTCGTATTTCGCGTCGACTTCGGCCTGGTCGACGGGCGGGAGCGGAGGAGATCCTTCGCGCGGCGTGGCGGCTGGGGCGGCGTGTGGCGCGGACTTTTGTGTGGGCTCGGCGACAAGCGCCGCCGGTGCAGCTACGGCCGCAGCGGCGATCGTCGCCACGTGCAGGGCAAAATCGCGGCGCGAAAGTGCTTTTGTCTGATCGAGTATTTCGTCCGTTGCCATTTTCATCTCGCTCCAGTGAAGACGCAGTAATGAATCCCTCTCGAATCAGCGAGGCCAGCGTGAGACTACTCAATGCGGCCGCGACGAGTCAATAAAGACGTCAACGCCCTGGCACCGCGCACAATCTGAAGGCTGTGCTACGGCGGCGGTTCGGTAGCACAGGCTTCAGCCTGTGCCAGCGTGCAAGGTCGGCTGAACGGGGAGCGCGAGAGCAGTACGCATTCGCTCTAGACCACTGACTGCACAGCCTGAAGGCTGTGCTACTTGTGGGCAGCGGCCTGTCGCCACCTGGGGTTTGCGCTCGACCATGGCCAGTGTTCGGGCAGTCGGACCAGCCTCGCGCTGACGGGATTCCACTCTATGTGCGTGTGAATGCGGTCGAATTGGGCGGAATTTCGCACCCAATGATCGAAACACTCATCCTGCCAGAAAGGTTTTCCCACGCGGCAAAGTATGCGGTTGGCATGCCGGGCGGTCGCGCCTTTCCATTGATTTGTTATCCCCGCCAAATCCGCCTTCGGTGTCAATAGGACGTGAACGTGGTTTGGCATCACGGCGAAGGCGTGCAGTACGTACCGGCTGGCCTGATGTTCTCCGGTTCGCAACTCTTGCACAATGTTCTCCGCTATTCGGCTATCGGACAGCCATCGCGGGCCTGAGGCAGCACGGTCGAGTTCCTCATCTGCAGCACGAAATTGCCGTCCCGAATCACGCTGCTTCTTTTCGCGCAAACGCAGAAGAAACGACCGTGGGAGTGACCCATGGAGCCTCCAGGTGACGAAGATCGCCCTTCCTTCCGGATGCCAATGCGGGAGATTGCGCTCGTAATATGCCATTTCGCTTCCGCAACACAGACTAGACCCCTTGCGTCTCTTTCGTCGACAGCGCCGAAGCGCCACACTATTCCGACATTATGTTCGCCCGAGAAGCCAGCACAGCCTGAAGGCTGTGCTACGGCGGCGGTTCGGTAGCACAGGCTTCAGCCTGTGCCAGCGTCTCGCGCCGGCACCATGTATCACGCGATAACGCTTTGTCCGGCTGTTAAACCGCAGATGCGAAGCCTGGAAGCTGTGCCACCAACCGCCGTCCTAGGTGAGGGGCGGGCGGCGCTTTTGCCAAGTGGTGTGTTGCTGGTAGAGCGCGGCGGCGGCTAGCACATTGGCATCATCGAGGACGCGGCCCAGGAATTCCAGGCCGACGGGCAGGCCGTTTTTCGCGAAGCCGCAGGGGACGCTGACGGCGGGAAGGCCGCACAGATTGCCGATGACGCCGATAGGATCGGAAAAGGTGAGTTCGGTTTCGAGATTGGCGCCGATGGGCGTGGCCGTCACGGGCTGGCAGGCGGCGACCAGGACGTCGTATCGCTCGTACATGGCGTCGATTTTTTCCTGCAGCAAGCGGCGAATGCGCTGCGCGCGGTGATAGTCGTTCGCGCCGATCGTGAGATTGGAATAGCCGGCCACGTGCCCGAGAGGGTCGGTGAGTTCGGCGACGCGGCCGGAGGAGATCAGCGAGTAGAAAGCGGAAGCGCCTTCGACGGCGACGGTGATATTGCCGATTTCATCCCACGGTCCTTCGGGGAAAGCGGCCTCTTCGACGTGGGCGCCGTTCGCGGCTAGCACGTGCACCGCCGCGTCGGCCGCGGCGGCGACCTCCGGCATCGGTTTCTCCCACATTTTCCCCAGATAGCCAACGCGCAGCGGGCGCGCGCGTCGGGCGGCAACGCTCGACGCGTGGAAAGCGGCTTCGGCCGCTGGCAGCGAGCCGGCGTCTTTCGGATCGTGCGCGGCGATTACCTGAAGAATCGTGCCGAGGTCCTCGGCGCTGCGGGCGAGCGGGCCGATCTTGTCCATGGAATAGGCGAGGGCCATGGCGCCGTAGCGGCTCACGCGGCCATAGGTGGGCCGCAAACCGGAAACGCCGCAGAAAGAGGACGGGCAGAGAATCGATCCCCACGTTTCGGTGCCGAGCGCGAACGCGGCGAGAGCGCCGGCAACGATCGCGCCCGAGCCGGAACTCGATCCGCAGGTCCAAAACCCGGTGTTCCACGGATTTTTCGCGGCGCCGGTGATCGAGGCGGAGGCGTAGCGATAGTTCATGCCGCCGGCGAGTTCGATCATGGCCGCTTTGCCGATGAGCACGGCGCCGGCCTGTTCCAAGCGGCGAATCACCGTCGCGTCGTAATCGAATTGCTGGTGCGCGTAGGGACGCGCGCCCCAGGTGGTCGGATAGCCGCGCACGGCGAGCAGGTCCTTCGCGGCATAGGGAATGCCGTGCAGCGGGCCGCGGCTGTGGCCGGCCTGAAGTTCGGCATCGGCGCGGCGCGCCTGTTCGAGCGCGAGTTTTTCGGTGATGGTGACGTAGGCATTGAGCTGAGGGCCGAGGCGGCGGCTGCGATCGAGATAGCTTTCTGTCAATTCGAGCGAAGTGATCTTACGGGCATGGATGCGGCGGCTGAGTTCGGTGACGTCGAGGAACAGGATATCTTCGCCAAGCATCGTCAGCTCCTCTGCTTGCGATACGGCTCGAAGACAGTCCCCGGCGCATCACCGTTTTCGAGTTTGAAGGCGCGGATTGTTTCGAGCTGCGACTGCATCTGCTCGGTCAAGTGGCGCAATTCGGCTTTTTGCGCGTCGTTGAGGCGCGAGCCGTACTGGCCGAGGGTGATTTCGCTCTTGAGATCCGCTTCGGCCCGGGCCTCGGGAGTGAGCGGCACCTCCTGCGGAATCGACTGCGCCCGCGCGGGCAGGGAATCGACGAGGGACGCGGGCAGCGCGGCCGCCGCAGCGCCGACGACGGCGAGACGCGCGAAATCGCGGCGGGAGAGGCCATCAGGGGACGATTCGGGCGACACTTCGGAATCCGGGGCGGTGTGGGACGGGGAACGGTCAGTCTCCATGGAATTTTGCTCCTTCGGGCTGGGGAGATCTCCGGCGCTGAGCGTAGCCGGGGCGGAGGGGGGAGTCAACGGGGAACGCATTTGCCCAGGCGTGCGGTTGAGTGCGACCTCAAAAGCGCGCGGGCAAGAGTGCCCGCGCCACGGTGTGACCAAAATCCTTGACCTGGCGGCTCGGGTAGCACTGTAATAGAGGCGTGTAAAGCTGAAGGCTGGACGTGCCGGCCCCGTTGCCGTTGCTCCGCCGGGTCGCTCACCGGCAACCGGCCATCAGCGCCAGTGATCTGGTGCGCTTTCTTCTCTGGGCGCTTCCCGGGAAGGCGCACAGCCAGGAGCGGCTGTGCCACATGTCTTCTCACGCGGAAGACTCTTCAGTGCGCAAGACACCCGGACCACAGCCTTTCTCCCTCAACGCGACAGTCGTTTCTTCTTGGGCGCCATGCCGGCGTCCGGCTCACCCCAGGCGAATGCAACGGGCGGCGAATTGCGCCCATGGAGGCTGAACAATGAATTTCCCTGAGCGATTTGTGGAAGGAACCACGCAGTTCCAACGCGAGCAGCGCGGCCCGCGGCTGAGCATCGAGGAGCTGCGCAGAGCGGCGCAGGAGATGCGCGCCATTGCGATCACCGATATTTTCGCGGCCGGCTCGGGGCATCCGGGCGGTTCGCTTTCGGTGATGGACGTTGCCGCGGCGCTCTACCTGAACGTGCTCAACCACGACCCCTCGAATCCGGCCTGGGCCGATCGCGATCGCGTGTTCTGGTCGGCCGGGCACAAGGCGCCGGCGCTCTATGTGGCGCTCGGCCGGGCGGGTTATTTCAGGCTGGAAGAGACGGTGCTGCTGCGGCAGCTCGGCTCGGGTTTCGAAGGCCATCCGAACCGGTTGAAAGTGCCTGGCGTCGAAATTTCGAGCGGATCGCTGGGGCAGGGATTGAGCGTGGCGGTGGGCAGCGCGCTGGCGGCGCGTCAGCGCGGACAGAGCTATCGCGTTTACTGCATCACTGGCGACGGCGAACACCAGGAGGGAAGCCTGTGGGAAGCGATCATGGCCGCCGGTCATTATCACCTCGACCGGCTTTGCGCCGTCGTCGACGTGAACCGATTGCAGATCGACGGCCGCGTGGAAGACGTGATGAACGTTCAGCCGCTCGGCGCGAAATACGCCGCGTTCGGGTGGAACGTGGTGGATGTCGACGGGCATGACATGGAACAGATCCTGGACGCTTTCGGCGAGGCGGCCAGTTGCCAGGGCCGGCCCACGGTGATCCTGGCGCAAACGGTGAAAGGGAAGGGCGTTTCGTTCATGGAGGATCAGGCCGGGTGGCACGGCGTGGCGCCGAAACGCGAACAGTTCGAGCAGGCGATCGCGGAACTTACGACACCGGCGGTGCCGCGCGAGCGGATCGACCGGATGCTCGCCCATGCCGAGGAGAATTCGCGTCGCGTGGCCGACCGGGCGCGGCGGCTGGCGCGGCTGGCCTCGAGCGATTACTGGTGGAACGCGCGCGACACGATGAAGGTGGAGATGGACCCGACGCGCATGGGATTCGGGCGGGGGCTCGAAGCGGCGGGCGAGGATGAGCGCGTGTGCACGATTCACGCCGATATTTCCGGCTCGATCCGCATATCCGATTTCGAGGCGAAGCATCCCGATCGCATGCCGCGCGCCATCAGCGTCGGCATCGCCGAACAGAACATGATGGGCGTGGCAGCCGGGCTCGCGAAGGAGGGCTTGATCCCGGTCACCGGAACCTATGGCGTATTCGCTTCGGGCCGCGCCTGGGACCAACTGCGGACCACCGTATGCTACAACAACCTGAACGTGAAAATCGCCGGCGCGCATGGCGGGATTTCCGTGGGACCCGACGGCGCGACGCATCAATCGCTGGAGGAAATTTCGGTGATGAGCATTCTGCCGAACATGCGCGTGGAGGTGCCATGCGATTCGGTGGAGACGGAGAAGGCGACACTCGCCTCGCTGCTCGAGATTGAAGGGCCCGTGTATCTGCGCTTCGCGCGGGAAGCGACGCCGGTAGTGACGTCGGCGGAAACGCCTTATGGATTCGGGGTCGCGAACATCATCCGCTACCGCGGTGCGCGGGCGAAATTCGCGAACGCCTTCGAAACACGGCTTTCCACCGACTACGAAAATGAAAAAGAGAACGCGACCATTGTCGCCTGCGGCCCGATGGTGCCCGAGGCGATGCGCGCCGCCTGGCTGCTGAAGGAGGAGTTCGGGATCGAAACGCGCGTCATCAATCTCCACACCGTGAAACCGCTCGATACGGCCGCGCTCGTGCACGCCGCCGACGAAACGCAAGTGGTGGTGACGGCCGAGGAGCACCAGAAGGGCGGCTTCGGAAATCTGATCGCGGGCGCAATTCTGCGCGAGCGGAAGCGTTTCGACCGGCCGCTACTGCTGGACATGATTGGCGTCGAAGACCGTTTTGGGCTCTCCGGAAAGCCGTGGGAATTGATGCAGACGTTCGGACTCACCGCCGAGCGACTCGCCGAGCGGGTGCTGGATCTCGAGGCGAAGAAACGGGGCAAACAGTTTCCCAGCGAAAACGTCGACGTTTCGCTGGCAGTGGTCGAATGCTCGCGGTGCCACACGCTCGTGCCGTTCTACGAGTACCTGGCGGAATCTCCGGTGCCGTCCGACGGGATCTGCGCGGATTGCGAGCGGCGGTCGGAGGAGAATTGCGCCGCGTGCCAGCTGGCGTGGATGCGGGCGAATCCCAATTTCCGGCACCTGTGCAGGGAATGCCGCGAGGTGGTGGTTTCCTGCTAAAGCGGGCGCGCCGCACGAAACAGTTCCCGTACTTGATCGGTTCTCAATTTTGCGGTCGTTGAGACAACAAAGGCCGCAGCCAGGAGTGGCCGCGTTACTGTCGCGCACGGTTGCGTAGCGCAGTCACTCCTGGCTGCGACTTTTTGCCTGGTTGCCAAGGATGAATCCGGTCTAGCGGGTGGGGCGCGCGGGGGAAGTGGCCACGGGTTTGGCGGGCGTAGGGCCCTGTTTGGCGATTTGGTCGACGATCTTCTGCGCGATCTGCTTCGAAACCGGGCAGGCGGAATCGAGCACGCGGCACTGGGCCACGGTGTAGCCGCAGCCGCAGGTGCAGTGCATCTCGTTCATCTTGCGCAGTGCTAGCTTGCTTTCAGCCGGCGTCAGCTTCGACATGTCGACACCGGGAATCGTTTTGGCGTTCTTGACGTTGGAGGGGAAAATCTGGCCTTCATCGACGAACGTCTGGACGTCCGCGTCGACTTTCTTGCCCGCCAGATAACCGATCTCCATCGCGTAGTAATCCTGGGGCATCAGCCCGACGTGTTTTTGAACCACGCGGCCCTGGCGATCGATCACGAAGGAGGTGGGCAGGGCGAGGACACCGCCAAAACGGTTCTGCAACTGGTCATCGGCGATGGCCACGGGATAGGTGATTCCCATGCGGTCGGCGAACTGCTTCACTTCGGCCGGCGGAGCTTCGTCCACCGACAAGCCTACGACTTGCAAGGAATCCGGAAATTCCTTTTGCAGCGCCATGAGTTCGGGAATTTCGTAGCGGCACGGTCCGCACCAAGTGGCCCAGAAGTTCAGAATCACGACCTTTCCGCGCCACTCGGCGGGATTGAGCGTCTGGCCGCTGAAGGATTTCAGATTGAAAGTGGGTACCGGCTCGGGATTCTTGGCGAATTTCAGCACGAAATGCTGCTGCTGGGGCGCCCCTTGCGCAGTTTTCGTCGCCTTGGGAGCGGCCAGTGTGGTGGAGGAGAGCTTCGGCATACGCTTGGCCACCAGCACACCGATACCGAGCGCCAGCACCACGGCCGCCGAACTGAAAAGCACAGTCGAACGCTTCATCCCGTTTCTCTCCTCAGTTGTCCATTATGCCGGGATTGAAAGCCGCCTACAAGGAGCGGGGTTCAGGTGCTTCCACCGGCGGAAACAGGCGCCGGAGGTGTCATGGAAAGGTCCGGCTCCGGTGGCTGAGGGACAAACTCCACCGGATAGCCCAGCGCACGCCAGGCATGCAGGCCGCCCGCCAGGGGCCGAACCCGCTCGAAACCTTTCTGCTTGAGCCTGAGCGCCACACGGGCGCTCGTCGCCTCGTTTGGTCAAGTACAGTACAGGATGATTTCGCGGTCGCGCGGAATTTCCTGATGGCGGTCGTCGAGATCCTTGGGATCGAAATGCCTGGCGCCGGGGATGACAAAAGGATGCAGACGAAAATCCATGTCGTGGCGCAGGTCGAGGATCGAGGGAAGTCCCCCCTCTTCCATCAGGTCGCGCAACTCGGGCGGCTCGATGCGCTCGGTCCAGATGCCGCGCAGCAGCCGGCGCCGCGCCAGATACTTCCGCACGATGTAGATCGCCAGCAGGATCACCAGAAGCCCAAGCACCGCGCCACCAAAACCGCGAACGTAATCGGCGAGCTGATCCAGCTGCCGGCTGAAAATCCGGCCCAGGCCCACGAACGCCCCAGCCCAGAGGAAAGACGAACCGGCATCGAGCGCCAGATATTCGGCCAAGCTCATGCCCGTGACGCCGGCCAATGGCGCGGCTGCCGCGTTGAGGCCCGGGACGAATTTTGACGCCAGGATCGCCCAGCGGCCGTGACGCGACATGGCTTCTTTCGTGCGCCGCACGCAGGTATCCGGCTCGAGCGAGATCCGGCAAACGACCCGCAGCACCCCCGCGCCTCGCCACCGGCCCCAGAGGAACCAGGAGGCGTCGGCCGACATGGCCGCGATCATCACCAGGCCTATCGTCTCCGTGAAGCCCATCTTCCCCGTTCCAGCCAGCGCCCCGGCCAGGAACAGCAGGGGTGAAGACGGAATGGGCAGGCCTACCTGCTCCAGGAAGACCCAGGCGACCAGCACCGGATATCCGTGCTCCAGCAAGAAATGAAGAATCCCGGCCATGGGAGAAGACAACACGTGGACAACGACTAGCGCGTGAAGGGCCAAAGGCGCCAGAGAAAAGAAATTTGGATACGGGGCCATAACACATTGGACGCTGCAAACACAGCAAGAGGTGCACCGCGTCACGTAACGGGACGCAATTTTTCATTTCGGTCCGTCACGTCGCGGAGGCGGCTGCCGGCCTTGCGGACCAACCCATAACATATTGTTAATGAAGCAGTTAATGCCGGTCTATCCGCGCGGCTTGGCACGCGTTGTGCATTTTCGGAAGACCGAGATGCACGAGCTTCGTCAGCCCGATTCAGGAGGCGTGGAACGCAAGGACCCGTTTTACTGGAACGGGCGTGACTTCCCTTGTCTATTCCTGAGAGGGGAATCGGTGAAAGTGTCTGATTTTGGCTTCGGTGCGCCTCATTGACGTCCGCACGCCCTGGAACTCCGGCCCATTTCCCAAACGGAGGCATAGATGAGAAAGGCAGTAGTTCTGTTGGCGGCGCTATTCGTGTGCGTTCCCGCCCAGGCGGCGCCGAAGTGGCATTGGTTCAAGGACAAGAGACTCTGGCTGAGCTTTGCGCTTATTGGAGGGTCGGTGATCGCCGATGTCGAGACGACGGAATTGGCACGCAGTCGCGGCGCGCAAGAGGGCAATCCGTTGTTTGGCCCGAAACCTAGCCGCTTTCGCGCCTATGCGACGAGCTTTGCGCTCGACGCGCCGCTACTGGTCGGCGTGTACCTCTCCCGGAAACGGAAACGTAACCATTATTGGATCCCGCTGACGGCGATGGGCGCGGGCCCGCACATTGGCGCAGCGGTGTGGAACACGCACGTGTGCCGACCGACCTGCAAGTGATCGATTCACAGATTCACAAGTTCCGGGCCGGAGTTTCCAGCATGTAGCAATGGTAGGGGCGGGGTCGCCCCGCCCCTGTCTCGAGACCTGATCGAGCACAAGTCGAGCGCGGTGTGACCGTGCCCCTACACGGGTGGTGATGTCGAACGGTCGCAACTGCGGAGCGCGTGCAAGCTGTAGCGAAACGGGAAGGGGATTTTCATTCCGGGTCAGGGTTGCGATGCGGCGGGGAACGGCATGGGGACTGAATTTCTAATGTGGGGAATACAAACGACTTGGCTCGGTATCGAAATGGCTTCATTGGAAAGGCGCGTGCTTTAGGGCAGGGCGAGGTGCACGGCGACCGTCACCTCGATTCCGGGATCATGAGACGGAAGGGGTTCATGAGACTGGAAGCGAGGCGACTCCCACCTGCCTCTGAGAGGGAAGCTAGGATGGATGACCCCGACGCCCGGCTCGCCTTAGCCGGGCAAGCCGTGCACCTCGATGGGGGCTTCCGGAGCCGACAGCCGGGAGCCTCCAGTTTAGGCCCTTTACCCCGTCTTCTCCCCAAGCGGCTCGCTCACCCAGAGGGCGAGCCGCGCCCCCTCACGGCCCATGATCGCGGAAGAACATCGTCGCGGCGTGGCCTTCCCGCCCTGGCCGATTGCGAGAACAGATGGTGCAAGCAAGGCGCGGTGACCGCGGCTTTTGCTGTTCCCCATCGATTTGCCGATTCGACGCGTTAAGGCTGAATGACCTCCGTGGTGCGCTGCTTCAAAGGCATCAACGCGCTTTCTCCCCCCGGTTTGCACGCAGCGTGGCGATGGTCACTCCGTCGATGCGCAGGAATCCAGGTTTCTTTTTCGAACTCTCGTGTCCCCGTCGCGCTTTGCAGGCGTCTCAGAATATTCTCCAGAGTTGTCACGGTTGCTTTCGTGCCGGTCGTTCGTTGGAATCGGTTTTCGCCGGCCTTTTCGGAGGCAAGCGCATGTACGTCACCTGGGCCACGGCGACATGAATCCCTCGCGTATCGCGCAGATCCCGGCCCCGGATGGCCAATTTGGCTCTACCGCTGCTCGTTCTGCGCATGCCAGCATTTGGTGGCGGGATGAATCTGGCGCGAAGCGCCATATGAATGTGGTTCGTATCCCAGGAGGAGTTCCGAAAATGCCCGGGCAGAACATCAGTGAAAAGCGCAAGGAAGCGTACAGCCTGCTGGCCGGCGTGCAGCAGCATGTCTCCGACTGGTTCAGTTCGATTGAGAACAGACCGGTTCAGGCGATCATGTCCACCGACGAGATGCGGCGGCTGCTCGGCGGCCCGTTACCCGACGAGGGGATCGCGCCGGAGATCCTCACGGGAACGCTTGCCGAAGCCGGCATGACGGGCACAGTGGCCTCCGCGGGGCCTCGCTATTTCGGTTTTGTGGTTGGAGGCAGTTTGCCGGTTGCGGTCGCCGCGGACTGGCTTGTCTCCGCGTGGGATCAGAATGCCGGGATTTATGCGTTATCCCCGCTGAATTCCGTGATCGAGCAAATCACCGGATCATGGCTGCTGGAACTTGCCGGGCTCAGACCGACCATGAGTTTCGGGTTTGTGACCGGGGGACACATGGCGAACTTCACCGGATTAGCCGCGGCACGGCATCGCGTGCTGCGCGACGCCGGATGGGATGTGGAGGCGGACGGCCTCTTCGGTGCTCCGTCAATCGACGTGGTGGTGAGCGAGGAAGCGCATTACACGATCTCCACGGCACTAAGACTTCTGGGCCTCGGGGCCAATCGAGTCCGGCGGATCCCCACGGACGGACAGGGACGCATGCGCGCCGATGAACTGGCGGTGGCGCTGCGCGGGCAGAAGGGGCCATGCATCGTGTGCGCGCAGGCGGGAAACGTGAATACCGGAGCATTCGATCCGCTCGAGAAAATCGCGGAAATCGCAAAGAACCGCGGGGCGTGGTTACACGTCGATGGCGCGTTCGGTCTTTGGGCCGCCGCCTCTCCGCAACGAACAGCCCTCGTTCGTGGAATCGAAAAGGCCGACTCGGTGGCGACGGATGCCCACAAGTGGCTGAACGTTCCCTACGATTGCGGCGTCGCCTTCTGTTCGGACGAGGCTGCGCACCGCAGCGCGATGTCGCTGGCAGCCGCCTATATTGTCGCGACGCATGGAGAGCGGGATCCTCACGAATTTACTCCGGAAGAATCCCGGCGAGCCAGGGCGATCCCGTTGTACGCGGCTGTGCGATCGCTGGGACGCCGGGGTATTGGCGAGATGATCGAGCGCAATTGCCGGCAGGCGCGACGGTTCGCAGACGCTTTGCGCAACGCGGGACATGCGGTGCTGAACGACGTGGTACTGAATCAGGTTCTTGTGTCGTTCGGCACTACCGCACAAACCAACCGCACAATCGCGGCCATCCAAGAGGAAGGAACTTGTTGGTGCGGCGGGACGGTGTGGAAAGGCCGGACGGCGATGCGCATCAGCGTGAGCAACTGGTCGACGACAGACGAGGACATCGACATGAGCGCCAAAGCGGTCATACGAGTGGCACGAAACCAGCAGGGGTAGATCGGCCAGCGGAGCGCGCTCCCTTGGCGCGCACGTTTGCTCGTGGGTCGCGGGCGCTACTGTTTTGTTGGAGCGGTCAAGCGGCGGAGTTCGTTCGCCCAGTTCAGCACGACGTTGATCTGCGTTCGTCCCTCATCGTTGCCGGACCGTGCGATCATCACGAACCGTTTCCCGTCGGGCGAAACGTCGTAGCCGGTGAAGGGGAGGTTGGACTGCTCGAATCCTCCGTGGAAAAGTTCGTGGGGAGTTCCGGCGGAGAAGGTTGGCTGGGTCTGAATGTCGACGGCCATCATCTTGTCGCCACTGATATAGAAAAGCTCGCGCCCATCCTTTCGCCAGACCGGAGCGTTTCCCCCGCCGGTCGAGATCTGCCACATGCCGCCCGGGCCGGGAAACGCCCGGACGTAGACTTCATCGTGTCCCGATTCATCGGAGACGTAGGCGAGCCAGTGGCCGTCCAGCGAAATCTGGGGATCGTATTCGTTGGCGGGGGTGGCGAGGATAGGCTGCGGCGTCTTGATACCAGGTTTCAGCAGCAGAATGTCCCCGCGGGTCGCCATGCCTTGCTCGTCGACGATCAACGCCTTGTCTCCCGGCGTCCACGAGGAGGGAATCATGGTGACCTGTCCCCCGATGGCCCAAAGCCGTTGCGCGGCCCCACTCCCGTCCGCGGGCTTGGAGTAGACGCCGTTCGACCCGCCGCCCTGGCGCGCGTAGGTCACCTGTTTCCCATCCTTCGTCCATACTGCGAGGAATCTGCCACCGCCGAACGTGAGCCGATTGAATGTCTTGCGAGTGAAATCGTAGATCCCTACGTCGTTCGCCTGGCTGCCCAGCCCCGGGCCCATCGTCAGCGCCATCTCTTTTCCATCAGGTGAAATCCTGGGCATCGAATAGGCGTTGGGTGGAAGAGGTACCGGCGTTACGGTTCCCTGGCGGTCGATCCACACGACTTTCGTCTGGGCCGAAACGTTCGAGCCGGGAGCGTACGCCAGAGTTCCGCTCGCCGACACGGCAAAGAAGGCCGCCCCGCTCCCGGAATTGCCGCCCACCTGATCCACCACGGGCACCGGCGTACCAGTCACCCGCAGGCTCGCCGGATCGAACGGCACGGCATAAAGCACGCTGTCGTGCGCATAGACGAGTTCGCCAGACGGGAGGTAGCGGGCCATGCTCGCCCCGTTGAGCACCACTTGTCGCTTGCCCGTGGCGAGCGAAACCGCATCAATGGTTGCGTCGCCGTAGTAACCGGGGTTGTTCATCGTGCCGACTGTGAACAGAACATGCTTGCCATCAGGAAGCGCCTGCGGCCAGCGAAAGCTCCGCTCGCCCTTTTGGTTGTCGGTGGAGGCTACGGGTACCGGCGTGCCCCCGGCTGCGCTCACTCGCATCAGGCCGGAAGAGAAGTCGGGAGAGTAAATGATGTTTCCGTCCGGCGACCAGGTTCCGCCACGCTCGACAGTCGGGTCGGCGTCCGCGAGCGCGATCGCGGCGCCTCCGTCAACAGAGATTTTCTTCAGTTTCCCGTCGGCAAAAAAGCCGATCCACTGGCCGTCGGGCGAAAAAAACGGGCCGGTTGCCCCGAGCGTGCTTGGCAGCAGTTTCACGTCGAGGCTTCCCAACCGCCGCACATAGATTCCCGTGCTGTTGCCGTCGACGCCCACGTAGGCCAGCGTCCTGCCGTCAGGTGAAATCCCGACTGTGAGGCTGTCCACATCGGCGAGAACCTGACTCGCCGGCAATGTCACCGCGAACCGAGTGACGTGCTCTTCGGATGTCTTGCCTGGCTGCTGGAAGTACATCAGCACAGCTCCCAGCGCGAAGGCCAGCACCGCGGCCACTGCCCAGGGCAGTGCGCGGCGCCACGCGGGCACCGGTGCGGGCCGCGGCAATATCACCGCCGTGCCGCTCACGAGTTCCGTTTCACCCTTTTCGACTTGCTGAATCGCTATCCGCGCCTCGCCGATCGCCTGCAGGCGCTCGCGCGCATCCTTCGTCAGGCAGCGGCGCAGTAGCCGCACAACGGCCGGAGGCGTGCCAGCCGGAAATGCTCTCCAGTCCGGCCCTTTCATCACCACAGCCGCCAGAATGTCGGTGACGGTTTCCCCATCGAAGGGCTTGAGGCCCGTCAGCATCTCGTACACGACGCAACCGAAGGCCCAGATATCGGCGCGGCGGTCGACCGCTTTGCCCTTCGCCTGTTCGGGCGACATATAGGAGGCCGTGCCGAGAATGATGCCCGCTTGCGTCGCCAGGCGGCTCATCGTTGGCGAACTCGAAGGATCGCTCGCCTTCGCGCTCTCGCCCTCGAGCGCTTTCGCCAGGCCGAAGTCGAGAATCTTCACGACGCCATCCGGCGTGATTTTCACGTTCGCGGGTTTCAGATCGCGATGCACGATGCCGTGATCGTGAGCGTATTCGAGGCCGTTGGCGATCTGCTTGGCGATGGGCAGCGCTTCATCGAGAGGCATCACCCGGCCGGGCGTCCCCTCGCTCGTCAGGAGCAGTTCGGCCAGCGTTTGACCGGGAACCAACTCCATGACCAGCGCGCGCACGTTGCCCGATTCTTCCATGCCGTGAATCGTCGCGATGTTCGGATGGTTCAGCGAAGCGAGGACCTTGGCCTCGCGCTCGAAGCGCCCCATGCGCTCGGCATCGGCGGCAAACTCTTCGGGAAGAACTTTCAGCGCAACTTCACGCTCGAGCTTAGTGTCACGCGCGCGATACACCTCGCCCATCCCGCCCGCGCCAATCGCGCCGACGATTTCATACGGTCCAAGCTTCGTGCCTGCCACAAGGCTCATTTCGGTTTCTCTACGGCTAGCGTAAGTTTTCGATCATGCCGATATTCGAGCTGAGAATGGTTTGCTTTTCAAACGCCACATGGCTGCCGTCAGGAGAGATATCGAAGTAATCCTGGCTGTTCTGTGATGGGTCCACCCAGTAAGAATGGACCAGAGGGATCGTGACGGGAGTCCGCTCGAGCCCCTGGCCGTTCCAACCGACTTTCCAGAGAACCCCGTTCAAGTCCGGTCTGCCCTCCAGCACGTAAATCTCATTCTGGGGACCCCGTGCGTACTGCACGACCCAGCCCCGGAAGATCTGCCGTGGCGAGCTCTTGAAGTCCGTTACCCAGAGGCCGGCATTCGGATCGTCTTCGCGGCTTGCGGGGACTACGTAGGCTATGAAGCGTCCGTCGGGCGAAAGCCGCAAAGACGATGCCCACAGGCGATTGCCGTGAAGCTGTCCGAGAATCCGGGTCTGGTTATCTCGCGGGTCAAACGTTTCGACCTCGTCCTTGAAGTTCGTGAAAAGCAGACGCCCATCGGACTCAATGTCGAAGTAGTCACCGGTCGCATTCTTGAGCATCGTTTCCGGCACCCCTCCGGAAGCCGATATGATGCGGTATTCATCTGCCGTCGAACCCCCTGCGGGTTCGGCTCGATAGACGACGTGCTGGCTGTCTGGAGTCCAGAGTGGAAAAACGTTGACCTGGCTATCGCGAACCAGTTGCACAGGATTTGAGCCGTCGGCATTCGCAATCCAGATGCTTTCGTTCTCTGCACCTTTCAGATTCGAGAAGTAAGTGATGTGCTTTCCGTCCGGCGAGTAGGCAGGAGCCATTTGATTGCGGACGGGATCCGTGGTGAGCAGCCTTGCGCTCTGTTGTTCACTTTTTGCCGTGAGGTCTGCTTGGGCGATATTGACGTTCGTGCGCCAGGTGGAGAAAACGATCCGCTTTCCATCCGAGGAGACGTCCAGTTGGGCGTCATCGCCCTGGCCGGAAGTGATTTGTTCCGGCTCGCCGCCGCCCGCAGCAATTTTCCAGATGTTCATCGTGCCGCCGCGGCTCGAAGCAAAGTAAACGAACCGCCCATCCGGCGACCACGCAGGCGAAAGCGCCAGCGCATCGTCGTGGGTCAACTGACGCACCTTCTGCGAAGCAACATCCAGCACTTCCAACTCGCCGTAAGGCCCGGTCGACTCGTCGATGAAGGCGAGCTGACGCCCATCCGGAGAAAAACGTGGGTCCGTGTCGTGCCAAAGCGGTCCTGCTGTTCCCGCTATCTGGTGCGCGCCCTCACCGGAGATGCCGGAGAGCCAAATCGCATGATTCGCCCCGTTTTCGTAGGCGAGCGAGTGGCCATCGGGAGACCAAGCGGGATCTTTCGCATTCAGTATGACTCGCCGCGGCGTCCCGCCCAGCGCGGGGGCTTCCCAGACGTCCCAGATGCCGGAATGATCGAGTCGGCCGTAGGCAAGCGTGGTCCCATCCGGCGACCAGCTCGGCCGCGATTTCAGGTTGGGATCGTTGGTGATTTGGACCAGATTCCCGCCACCCAACAGGCCGACATAGATGTTGTAATGGCCGTCGCGTTCGGAAACGAAGGCGACCGAGCGGCCATCGGGCGAGAGCGCCGGGTCGGCCTGCACTCCCGCAAAATTGGTCACTGCGCGGAAATGCATCCTAGCCTGTGGCGCAGGTGCAGCGAATTCCCACTTCACTCCAACGGCAACGAGCGCCGTCGCCAGCAGGCCGGCAAGCGCCCACGGCAAGACGCGTCGCCAAATGGGCGTTGCGACGCCGGTTGATGCTGCGATTTCCTTCGCAGCGCCAGAAAGAACCTCATCAAGGGCGATGCGGGCGTCGCCGATGTCGCGCAGGCGCTGCTTGGGATCTCTTTGCATGCACCGTTGCAAAAGGACGCGAACATGCGTCGGCGTGTCCTTCGGGAGTTTCCCCCAGTCCGGCTCGTCTCTCACCACCGCGGCGAGAATGTCGGTGCCGGTTTCCCCGCCAAACGCCGGCTTGCCCGTAAGCATTTCGTACAGCACGCAGCCAAACGCCCAAATATCCGTGCGGCGGTCGACCGTCTTGCCTTTCGCCTGCTCCGGTGACATGTAGGCTGCCGTGCCGAGAATGATGCCAGCTTGCGTGGCCAGCCGGCTCATCGTTGGCGAGCTGGAAGGATCCTTCACTGCCGTGTCGCCTTCGAGCGCTTTTGCCAGCCCGAAATCCAGAATCTTCACCACGCCGTCGGGCGTGATCTTCACGTTGGCGGGTTTCAGATCGCGATGGACGATGCCGCGCTCGTGCGCGTATTCGAGGCCTTCGGCAATTTGCTTGGCGATGGGCAACGCTTCGTCGATGGGAATTGCCCCGCGTGGCTCGGACATTCCTGCCCGCGCGCCTTTCGCCTCGCTCGCGATCAGTTCCGCCAGCGTTTGGCCTTCCACCAACTCCATGACGAGCGCGCGGGCAGGAGTGCCCTCGCCACTGGAATCCTCGAAGCCATAAATGGAAGCGATGTTCGGATGGTTCAGCGAGGCGAGGACCTTGGCTTCGCGCTCGAAGCGGGCCATGCGCTCGGCGTCGGCGGCGAATTCTTGGGGCAGTACTTTCAGCGCGACTTCGCGGCCGAGCTTGGTGTCGCGCGCGCGATACACCTCGCCCATGCCGCCTGCGCCTAGCGCGCCGACGATCTCATACGGGCCGAGTCTTGTTCCTGCCGTAAGCGTCATCACACGGTATGGCGAGAGGTTGGCCGAAGCCTTTTATTCCGATTGAGCACACTTCTCACTTCGAAATGGCTCATTCGGGATAGACTTCGCCTTCAGGAACCCTCACGCCTTGTGATCCCCCCACTTCTAAGCGACTGAAACCATACCGCCGACAGCGCGGGAATACAACTACTCTCCGCGCCACTTGGGCATTAGCGCGTCGGCAAGGGAAAGAAGACTAAAAGGTTGTGGGAGTCTGCCCTTTGGCCAGGGCGGTGAGGTAGGCGACCATTTGCGGGTTGCTCCAGTCCTGCTCACCGATAAGTTTGCGCTCGATCTTGCCGTTGCGGCCGATGATGTAGGTTTCGGGATACATCGCCGTGCCGTAGGCGATCGGGATTTTCTTGCTGGAGTCGCGATAGGTGGGGAAGGTGATGCCGTGATCGACGAGGAATTTCTGATAGGCCGACGCGTCGTCATCCACGCTGACGCCGAGCACGGTGACGCCGAGCGGCTTGAGCTTCGTGTACATATGCTCGAGCGAGGGAGTTTCATCGACGCATGGCGGGCACCACGTGGCCCAGAAATTCAGCACGACGATCTTGCCATGCAACGCGGCAAGATCGGTGGGCCGGCCGTCGAG
>JAGWOX010000291.1 GCA_028877145.1 Acidobacteriota bacterium
TTCCCACCCTTTCAGAAATCTGAGGCTACCGGGTTCTGGGTTTCGGGTGTCCCAGGCGCCGAATTTGCGCCTGGGTGTTTTGCCGGGTGCCCCAGGCGCCGGTCTAGCGCCTGGGGGTGTTGCCTTCACATCCCACACACTCCAAACCTTCGCACCCGCTGGAGTCCAAACAGGAAGGCCTCTGCGTCAACCACGTCGAAGAAGCCCCCGGAGCTTCATCGGAAACTGAAATGTTCACCGACCGAATCGAAGCTGGAAGAAAGCTGGCGGAGAAGTTGAAAACCTACGCCGGCCGCGAAGACGTGCTCGTCCTTGGCGTGCCCCGGGGCGGAGTGCCAGTCGCATTCGAAGTGGCCATGGCGCTCAAGGCGCCGCTCGACATCCTGGTGCTGCGCAAGCTGGGCGTGCCGTGGCAGGAAGAGCTCGCCTTCGGAGCCATTGCCCAGGGTGGCGTGCGCGTTCTCGACACCAGAATCATGGAGATGCTGAACCTGACGCCCGCGGAAGTCGAAAACGTAACGGCGAAAGAACGGGTGGAGCTGGAACGCCGCGAAAAGGCGTATCGCGGCGATCGCCCGCCGCTCGATGTCCGCGGCCGCACGGTGATCCTGGTCGACGACGGCATCGCCACCGGTTCCAGCATGCGCGCCGCCATTGCCGCGCTGCGCCAGATGCGGCCGGCGCGCATCGTGCTCGCCGTTCCCGTCGCGCCGCCCTCCACCTGCGAGCGCCTGCGCGCGGAAGCGGACCAGATGGTCTGCGTCGACATGCCCGAATCCTTCTACGCCATCGGCCAGTTTTATCTTGATTTTTCGCCCGTCGGCGACCGGGAAGTAACCGAGTTGCTGGCCCGGGCTGCCGGACTGGCACCCGAGAACGTCGGCGGGAAGCGCTGAGCGGGGCGGCCGGACTCGGCGCAAAGGAGTAAAGCCATGAAGGCCGTAAGAAAGCAAAAGCAAGCGGACGGCGGACGCGAAGTGCGTGTGGAAGCGGGCCCGGTCACTCTCGCCGGCATCCTGCGCATCCCCGAGCACGCCAACGGAATCGTGCTCTTCGCTCACGGCAGCGGCAGCAGCCGCTTCAGCCCGCGCAATCGTTACGTCGCCGGTGTGCTCGTCGAAAATCATCTGGCCACGCTGCTCTTCGATCTGCTCACGGCAGAGGAAGGCGCCGTCGACGAAATTACCCGCGCGCAGCGCTTCGATATCCGGTTGCTCGCCAATCGCCTGGTAGGCGCGACGCGTTGGGTTCAGCACTTTGCCGATACCCACGGCCTGCCCATCGGCTATTTCGGCGCGAGCACCGGCGCCGCTGCCGCGCTCGTAGCCGCGGCGGAGATGCCGGAGGCGGTCGCGGCCGTCGTCAGCCGCGGCGGCAGGCCCGATCTGGCGGGTGAATCGCTCGCCGTCGTGCGCGCTCCAACGTTGCTGATCGTTGGGGGAAACGACATACCGGTGATCGAGATGAATCGGGACGCGCTCGAGCGCATCGGCTGCCGCGAAAGCAAGCTGATCATCGTTCCCGGTGCCACGCACCTGTTCGAGGAACCGGGAACGCTCGAGGAAGTGGCGCGGCTGGCGGCCGAATGGCTCTCCGAGCATTTCGCGCCGACGTCGCAGAAGCGAAATGAGAATATGACGGTGCACCGCTGACGCCGCGGGCCCAAGACAAGAGTCTGCGCAGTGTGGGTCGCGGCGGAACGCGTCCCGACAGAGTCGGGAGCCGCGACAGGTCAAAGGGTCTTAGCCCCGGAGGCGTCAGCGTGCGCGGGCGGAATGGGAGGTTGAGATGTTGATGGAATTGAACATCGTTCCGCTGGGCCATGGCGAATCCTTCAGCGCCGATCTGGCCGACGTTCTCAAAATCATCGATGAAAGCGGTCTCGATTACCGGCTCACCGCGACCGGAACAGCCGTAGAAGGAAGCTGGGATGAACTGCTGGACGTGGCGCGGCGCTGCCACAAGGAGATGCGCAAGAAAGCGCGCCGCGTGGTGACCACGATCAAAATCGACGACTACGGTGAGCGCACCGATCGGCTTGCCGCAATGGTTCGCTCGGTCGAGGAAAAGGCGGGGAGGCCACTGCGGAAATAGACGGCCCGAACGGCCGTTCTCGGGCGTGCGCGGGGCAGTGAACGCGCGTCGCGCGCCCGGGCCCTGGTTGCGTTGGCTGTGGACCGGCCGGGTTTCGATTTTAAGTCTGGGGATCTTCTCCGCCGCCAGCAACGTAAGGGCACGGCTTTAGCCGTGCCGCAAGCCAGCGACGCAGAAGCGGCTTTAGCCGCTGAGGGCCGTATTCCCATTCAGGCGCTGAACACTCCGGCGCCGCGCACGAGGAGGAACCATGGCAGCCAAACGTTTGTACTTCCGCTCCGCGGCGCGTGAAAAAGTTCTCTCCGGGGCCACCGCGCTCGTCGATGCCATCCGCATCACGCTAGGTCCGAAATCGAAATGCGTGCTCATCCAGAAAAAATGGGGCCGGCCGATCGTCTGCAACGACGGCATCACCATCGCCAAGGAAATCGAACTCGACGATCCCGAGGCGAATCTCGGCGCGCAGATGATTCGCGAAGCCTCCGAGCGCACCGGCGAAGCCGTCGGCGACGGCACGAGCAGCGCCGCCATTCTCGCCCATGCGATTTTCTCCGAAGGCGTGCACAACGTCGCCGCCGGCGCGAGCGCCGTCGACCTGAAACGCGGCCTGGATCGCGGCCTCCGCGCCGCCGTCGCGAAACTCAAGAGCCTCTCGCGCACCGTCGAAAGCCGCCGCGAGCGCGCGCAAGTCGCCACCATTTCCGCGCACAACGATCCCGCGATCGGCGAACTGGTCGCCGACGCCTTCGAGCGCGTGGGGACCGAAGGCGTGATCACCGTCGAGGAATCGAAAACCACCGAATCGGCGCTCGAAGTGGTCGAAGGCATGCAATTCGATCGCGGCTATATTTCCCCGTATTTCATCACCAATCCCGAAAAGATGGAAGTCGTGCTCGATGACCCGCTGATCCTGCTTCACGACAAACGGCTCGCCGGAATGCACGATATCCTGCCCCTGCTCGAGCAGGTGGCGAAAGCCGGCCGGCCCCTCATCGTCGTCGCCGAGGATGTCGAGGGCGAGGTGCTGGCCACGCTCGTCGTCAATAAAGTGCGCGGAACGCTGCTCTCCGCCGCCGTGAAAGCGCCCGGTTTCGGCGATCGCCGCAAGGAGATCCTCCACGACATCGCCATTCTCACCGGCGGCCAGGTCATCGCCGAGGAACTGGGTCTGAAAGTCGAAAATGTAACGCTCGAGCAATTGGGCCGCGCCAAACGCGTGGTGATCGACAAGGACAAGACGACGATCGTCGAGGGCGCCGGATCGAAGGATGCGATCGGGGGCCGCTGCGCCGAGCTCCGCCGCCAGATCGAGAAGACGACTTCCGATTACGACAAGGAGAAACTCGAGGAGCGGCTCGCGAAACTTTCCGGCGGCGTCGCGGTGATCCGCGTCGGCGCGCCGTCGGAAGCCGAAATGAAAAACCGCAAGGAAGCGATCGAGGACGCGATCAGCTCGACGAAAGCCGCCGTCGCCGAGGGGGTCGTGCCCGGCGGCGGCCTGGCGCTCCTGCGCCTCATCGATTCCGTCGCCGCCGAGGAAGCGAGTTGCGCGGGCGACGAGCGCACCGGCCTCGGCATCCTGCGCCGCGCGCTCGAAGCGCCCACGCGCCAGATCGCCGAAAATTCCGCGGTGGATGGCGGCGTGGTGGTCGACCGCATGCGCCAGGGCACCGGCAATTTCGGCTTCGACGCCGCCCGCTGCGAATACGTCGACCTGGCCGAAGCCGGCATCATCGATCCCACAAAAGTGGTGCGCGTGGCCCTGGAAAACGCCGTCTCGGTAGCCAGCGTCCTCCTGCTCGCTGAAGCCACGCTAACCGAAAAGCCCGAGGAGAAAAAAGAGGCCGCCCTGCACGCCGAAGAATCCTTCGCCTAGCAGCAATTTCTCACAAACGCCCATCGAGCCGTTGTAGCGCCGCCCTTCAGTGTTCGTTGCCAAGACATCCTTTACACCGGTTGCCAGGACATCCTTTACACCTGCTTGTGCCCTTCCGGGTCTGGGTTTGGGGCCGAGCAGGTCCCGGAGGGAGCCCGTAGGGCGATCGGAGGGACCTGCT
>JAGWOX010000030.1 GCA_028877145.1 Acidobacteriota bacterium
GATACGGGGAGCCGGATGGACGACGTGATTTTCGAGGAGTTCAAGGGCACGGGCAACATGGAGATCAACCTGGACCGGCGCCTGGTGGACAAGCGGATTTTCCCGTCGATCGACATCAACCGGTCGGGAACGCGGAAAGACGAATTGCTGTTGCCGCCGGAGGAGTTGAACCGGGTGTGGATTTTGCGGAAGGTGCTGAGTCCGCTGTCGCCGGTGGAGGCGATGGAGCTGCTGCTCAGCCGCCTGTCCAAGACCAAGTCCAACGCGGAATTCCTGGCTTCAATGCAAAGCCCATCTTGAGGTCGTGTCACGGCGCAGGTTCACGTAGCTGCGAAGTCTTACGAGCTTCGAGCCGGAATCGATGCCGGTTGCAAGTGTAGCGCCACCCTTCAGGGCGACACTCGCGAGTTGAACACACCAGAGCTACGAGGAACACTCAAGCGGAAAAAGTGGGCTTCTCTTTGCCAATTCGCCTCTCCTTTTCCCTGGCCAGCAGCACAATCAGCCGCGCCACTTCCTCCGCATCCATCGCGGTGCTGTCGACGATAACCGCATGTTCCGCGGCGGCAAGCGGCGAAGCCGCGCGTTCGGTGTCGCGCCGGTCCCGTTCGACCACCTCTTCCTTCATCTGTTCGTAATCCACTGCCTCGCCGCGCCCGGCCATCTCGTCGGCGCGACGCCGCGCGCGCACCTCCGGCGAGGCCGTCAGGAAAATCTTCAAATCGGCCTGTGGCAGCACGACGGTCCCGATGTCCCGCCCTTCCATCACCACGCCGCCGCGGGCGGCAAACTCCTTCTGCCGCCGCACCAAAATCGTGCGCACTCCCGGAACCGTCGAGACGACAGAAGCCGCCTGCGCCGCTTCTGCCCGCCGAATCTCTTCGCTCACCTCGCGCCCGTCTAGCCACACCCGTGTCCGCCCATCGCTCCAGCGCAATTCAATTTGCGCCTGGCGAGCAATCTGCTCAACACGCGAAGCATCGTCAAGCCGTGCGCCCGCGCTTAGCGCCGCCAGCCCAACAGTTCGGTACATCGCCCCGGTATCGATGTAGTCGTACCCCAGCAGCTCCGCTACACGCTTCGCCGCCGTGCTCTTGCCCGACCCCGCGGGCCCATCAATCGCAATCGTCAGTTTCTGAAACTCTGCCACGATCTCCATCCCGGTTCTATGCGCAGGCCTTGGTAGCCACGGTCGAAGCCTTTTCGACCGTGGGCTCGTGTCCATGCCTCGCCACCGTCACTATATCTGTCCGTTGAAGTAAGGCCCAGCCCATCAATCCGGCGAAGCGAGGATTCTGCTTCCCCGCTAGCCACTAATCACTAGCCACTTGCCACTAGACTCTCTTGAACGCCTTCTCGATTTCCTTCACCGAATACCGCAGCAGCACCGGCCGTCCGTGCGGGCAGCTCATCGGATATTCCGCGCGGGAGAGCTCTGCCAGCAGCCATTCCATCTTCGGCTGATCGAGCGGCATGTACGCCTTGATCGCGGCGCGGCACGCCGTGGAAGCGGCGATCTTCCGCTGCACGGTTTCGAGCGACACCGCCTGATTCTCGCTTTCGATGCCGTCCAGAATTTCCTGCAGCAGCTTTTCCGCGTCGCTTCCGGCGACGCCAGCCGGCGCGGATTGAATCGCCACCGTGCGCGGCCCCATTGGCGAGACTTCGAAGCCGTTCGCCGCCAGTTCCTCGGCGATCTGATCGAAAATGGCGAACTGGCGCGGGCTCAATTCAATTACCAGAGGCACGAGCAGGCGCTGGCCCGCCAACTGGCCCGAGCGCCGTGCCTCGAGGTGCTGCTCGAAAAGCACCCGCTCGTGCGCCACGTGCTGGTCGACGATCCACAAGCCCTCGCCGTTCACCGCGACGATGAAACTGTTGTTCACCTGTCCCAGCGGCTTGAGCGTGGCGATCGATTCCGGCCCTGCTTCGGGCTCCTGCCGCGTTTGTGATGCCTGGCGGAACTGCTCGGCGAAATTTTCCGTGCCGGTCCCGATCTCGATTCCCTGGCCCGGATCGAACCCAAACCGTTCCGCCTGCGGACGCAGCGGAGCTTCGGTCAGCTCGAAACCTTCTCCGATAGCGACGGCACCGTCGCGCGGCACCCCGCCCGTGACTGGAGGCCCGGACGTGGCCGGAGCAGCGAACGAGGACGCCGCGGGAGGAACGAAGGCCGAGGCAGGCCCCGGCGCAGCCGCCGCAGGCTGGGCGGCTGGAAATGTAGCCAAGGCGCGGTTGTGCGAGAGGGCCATGCGAATCGAGTCGCGCACGAAATCGTGCACGAAGGAGGAATGGCGGAAGCGCACCTCGATTTTCGAAGGATGCACGTTGACGTCGACGGCGGTGAAAGGCATTTCCAGGAACAGTAGCACCACCGGGAAAACGCCATGCGGCGTGAGGTTCCGATACGCTTCGTGGATCGCGTGAAGGATCAACCGGTCGCGAATCAGCCGCCGGTTCACGAAGATGTAGATGTTGTTGCGATTCGCGCGCTCGACCTGCGGCCGCGAAGCGAACCCGCGCACGGTAATCTGCTCGGTGGGCTCCTCGGGATCGGCCTCGACGTCGGTGATCGAACCGCGCATCGCCGTCGAATGTTCCGGAATTTCGATCAGGTCTTCAAGCATTTGCCGCCCGAAAAGCTGGTACACGCGGTCGGCCAGCCGCTCGACCGGCGCCGCGTTGACGATCTCCTGGCTCGGCGTCTTGAGCTGAAAATGCTTGTCGGGGAAGGCCAGCGCGTAATGTGTGACGAGCGAAGCAATGTGTCCGAGTTCGACCGTGTCGGACTTCAGAAATTTGCGCCGGCCGGGGAGCGAATAGAAAAGGTCGCCCGCCGAGACTTTCGTTCCTGCGGGCATGCCCGCCGGCTTCACCGAAATCATTTTCCCGGCCGCCCACTCGATCTTTGTTCCTTCGTCTTCTTCGGGCACGCGCGTTTCGAGCACCAGCCGCGAAACCGCAGCGATCGTTGGCAGCGCCTCGCCGCGAAAACCGAGCGTCGCGATGGAAAGCAGATCGTCGGCCGAGCGCAGCTTGCTGGTGGCGTGCCGCTCGAAAGCCAGCAGCGCGTCGTCGCGCGTCATGCCGCAGCCGTCGTCGGCGACCGCAATCAGCCGCTTCCCGCCGCCAACCGCTTCCACCTGTACCGACCGCGCCCCCGCGTCCAGCGCGTTTTCCACCAGCTCCTTCACGATCGAAGCCGGCCGCTCGACAACCTCGCCCGCGGCAATCTTGTTAGCCACCGTCTCCGGCAATATTCGTACTTTGCTCATCGCCTCATCGCATCACGCCACCAACGCTTCGATCAGCACAGGCTTCAGCCCTTGGGGTGAATGCACGCCGCACCCGCGGTTTGTCATCCTGAGCGAAGCGAAGGATCCCGATACTACATCTCGCCTTGTTCTTACTCCTCCTCAGCGCTTTCGGGATGCTTCGCTTCGCTCAGCATGACAGGGGGGAAGGAGCCGCCCTGAAAACTCTGCAGCCTCTCCCTCAACTCTCCTTGATTCTTAGCCCCAAATCATCAATCTGTTCCGGATCCACCGTCGACGGCGCATCGGCCATCAAGTCCTGCGCCGCAGTGGTTTTCGGGAACGCGATCACTTCGCGAATCGATTTCTCTCCAGCCAGGAGCGCCACCATCCGGTCGAGCCCCAGCGCGATCCCGCCATGCGGCGGCGTGCCGTAGGTGAGCGCGTCGAGAAAGAAGCCGAACCGGTGCCGCGCCTGCTCATCCGAGAGGCCCAGCATACGGAACAGCCGCGCCTGCACCTCCTGCTGGTGAATTCGAATACTGCCCGAGCCAAGTTCCACGCCGTTCAGCACCAAGTCGTATCCCTTCGACCGCACCGCCCACGGCTCCGATTCGAGCTTGCCGAGATCCTCTTCGATGATCCCCGTGAACGGATGCTGCGCGCTCACCCACCGCTTTTCCGTCTCGCTCCATTCGAAAAGCGGGAAGCCGGTCAGCCATGTGAACTCCCAGCGTCCTTGCGGAATGAGCTTCAGCCGGTCGGCAAGCGCCAGGCGCAACTGACCGGCGATGAGCAGCGCGGGATCGTAGTCCTTGCGCTCCTCGCGGGCGGAAACGGCAACGATCAAATCGCCGGCCTTCGCGCCAAGCGATTTCACCATCGCTCCCAAGCCCTCGGCTCCAATCGTCTTTTCGATCGAAGAACTCGCGCCTTCAGCCGTCACCTTCACCGTGTATACGCCGGCGGCGCCATGCGATTTCGCGAGTTCGACGATCTCGTCAATCTGCTTGCGCGAAAACGACGCCGCTCCCGGCGCCACCACCGCACGCACGCTGCCCTGCAGCTTCAGTGTCTCTCGCGCCGTCTCGAAAAACGGCGTCGCATTCTGCAATTCCATTCCGAAGCGCAGGTCCGGCTTGTCGCTGCCGTAGCGTTCGAGCGCGTCGCGATACTCCATCCGCCGGAACGGCACCGAAATCGGGAGGCCGAGCGCCTTCCATACGCGCTCCAGAACCCGCTCGATCGTTTCGAAAATCAGGTCTTGCACCGGAAAGGACATTTCCAGATCGAGCTGCGTGAATTCCAGTTGCCGGTCGGCGCGCAAGTCCTCGTCGCGGAAGCAGCGCGCGATCTGGAAATAGCGCTCCAGGCCGGAAATCATCAGGATCTGCTTGAAGATTTGCGGCGATTGCGGCAGTGCGTAAAACTGCCCATGATGCACGCGGCTCGGCACCAGAAAATCGCGCGCGCCTTCGGGCGTCGGCCGAGCCAGCACCGGCGTCTCGATTTCGTAGAAGCCCATCTCGTCGAGGGCGCGCCGCATCTCGAAGACAACTTTGTGCCGCAGCGCTAGGTTGCGCTGCAATTTCGGCCGGCGCAGATCGATGTAGCGGAAGCGCAGCCGTGTCTCCTCGCTCGCGGTGACTTCGTCTTCCACCTGGAACGGCACCGGCTGCGCCGTATTCAGCAACCGCAGCTCGGTTGCCAGCACTTCCACTTCGCCGGTCGGAATCTGCGGATTCGGCTTCTCGCGCGGCACCACGCGCCCGCGTACCGCGACGACGTATTCTCCGCGCAGGCCCTCGGCCTTCTTGTGCGCCTCGGGCGCGCGGTCGCCGTGGAAAACCACCTGCGAAATGCCGCTGCGGTCGCGCAGATCGATGAAGATGAGCTGACCATGATCGCGCCGCCGGTGCACCCAGCCCATCAGCACAACTTCGCGATCGGCGTCGGCCGCGCGCAACTCACCGCAAAAATTCGTCCGTCTCCAGTCACCCAGTACATCGAGCATTTTCGATTTTCCTTGGTAGCGCAGGCATTCGTGCCTGTGCGTCTTTCGCTCTTCTGTCTTGCCAGGCACAGGCAAGAATGCCTGTGCTACTAATCCGCAGGCTCCGATTTCGACTCTGATTCTCGCGCTGCCTGCGCTGGCGCCTTTACGAACGCGGCCACTTCAGCTTCCGCCAGCTTCCGCTGCTCACCGTCGGCAAATCGTTTCACGGTGAATTCACCGGACTGCACTTCATTCTCTCCGATGATCACCGCGAATCGCGCGCCGAGCCTTTCGGCCAGGCCCAGCGCCTTTCTCAGCTTCGGCTCTTCGGCTGGCACCTCGACACACAGGCCCTCCTGCCGCAGGCGTCGCGCCAGCCGCACCGCCGCCGGATAGGCCGCCGCGCCCATCCACACGATGAATGCGTCGAGCGCCCGCGTGGCGTCGATGCGCCCCGCCGTCTGAATCACCTCGATGAAGCGGTCCTGGCCGAGTGCAAAACCGATGCCCTTTGCCGGCGGTCCGCCGAGCATTTCCGAAAGCCCGTCGTACCGCCCGCCGCCCGCCAGCGCGTTCTGTGCGCCAAGGTGCGGGCTCGTAATCTCGAACGTCGTTCGCATGTAATAGTCGAGCCCGCGCACGAGGCGCGGCTCGACTTTGTAGGGAATCGAGCGCAGATCGAGTTGTCTCCGCAATTCGGCAAAATGCTCGCGGCAAGGCTCGCAAAGGTGATCGGAGATCATCGGCAGCTTCGCGATGATCGGTTGCTCTTCCGGGAGCTTTGAATCAAGCACGCGCAGCGGATTCGTCTCGATTCGCCGCTGGCTGTCAGGGCCGAGCTGGTCCTTTACTTTCTGCAGCTCTTCCCGGAGCAACGCGACATACGCCGGCCGGCAATTCGTGTCGCCAATCGAATTCACCAGCAGCGTCCAGTTTTCGAGCTTGCACCGCTCGAGAAGCACCGTGAGCATTTCGATCAGTTCGGCGTCAATCGCCGGATGGTCGGTCTGCCCCAGAACTTCCGCGCCAATCTGATAAAACTGCCGGTACCGCCCCTTCTGCGGCCGCTCGCGGCGGAACATCGGCCCCGCATAGTAGAGCTTCACCAGCCCCGGCAGCATTTGCATTCCGTGCTCGATGTAGGCGCGCACGACGGAGGCGGTCGCTTCGGGCCGCAAAGTGATAACGTCCCCCAGCCTTATCTGCGAGAGCGCGTAGTGGACATCGTGGACCAGTCCTTTTAGTTCATTGCGCAGGCGGCTGGCGTTTGGCTCGGGTGGCACCTGCGAACCGGGAACGAGGCGTGATTCTACGCTAAGCCTCAGAGTTAGCTCCTTTACCGCCCTTTCGAGAGCACCCAAATGATTGATCGCATGTTGGTTCTGTGGCGTCCGCGGCGCGGCCCCGGTGAGGAATGAGTGTTGCAGCGCAGCGTAGAGTACCCTCAGTCGGTCTTGGTAGTCCGATATCGAGGAGGGGTGTTCCACGGACGGATCCCTCAGCAGGATGTCGGAGCGCGCAATGGCTAGGTCAGGCAGATCGTGAGTCTCGAAGCTGTACATCTCTTTCGAGACGATGTCGGTTTCAGCCCCCACCGACCGCGCGAAAAGCTCCGTTTCCTCGAGTACAGGCACGCGAATCTCGCGGAAATTGAAAATCTCGAGCACGTCGCGAGCAGTCGCCTCGAACCAGTTCCAGAGAGAGGTGTCCGGCGGCAAAATGTCACGCACACCGCGTACAGCGTGAAATTTTCTCTTTTCAGTCATCGATTGAACCAAGTCCCTAAACCTACGAGTCTAAAGGAGAGAGAAGCGCGAAGCCAGCGGCCTGTTTTGGTAGCACAGCTTTCAAAGTGTCTGTTGCAACTACAACCGCCTCCGCAGTCTGTCATGCTGAGCGAAGCGAAGCATCCCGAAAACGGCGAGGAGAGGTAAAGCCTGAAGCGAGATGTAGTATCGGGATCCTTCGCTTCGCTCAGGATGACAGGCTTGGCACGGCGCAAGCGGAGTTGCTGCAGGGACTCTTCAGGTTGTGCGCCGGGCTGGGAAGAGGTCCAGGCCACGGTCACGTGTTCTTGCTCTCAGCCAAGTAAGCATTCTTGTACCCCACGTACCGCTTCCAATAGGCATCAATCCCCGTCAACTCGTCTGGCGAGAGCGCCCGCCGCACCTTGCCTGGACTGCCCATCACAAGGCTGCCGGGCGGGATCACCGTGCCTTCGGGAATCAGCGTGCCGGCGGCAATGATCGATCCCGTTCCAATGCGGGCATTGTTGAGGATGATCGCGCCCATGCCGATCAGGCAGCGCGATTCAATCGTGCAGCCGTGCAGCAACACCCCGTGCCCCACCGTAATGTCGTCGCCCAGGACGACCGGGTACAAGTCCTTCATCCCATGCAGCACGGAGTTGTCCTGAATATTCGTTCGCTTGCCGAGCCGAATCGAGTGCACGTCGCCCCGCAGCACCGCGCCCGGCCACACGCTGGCGTCTTCGTCGAGAATCACGTCGCCAATAATCGTCGCCGCCGGATCGACGTAAGCGCTGGCCGCGATCTGCGGCGTTTTCCCATGATGGCTGCGAATCATCGCTCCTCCTATCGGACCTGACGGACGAAAGGATACCCCAACGAAGGCCAAGAGAGCCGGATGGGTAGAACCAAACGACGATCTCTTGCGTATCAACCTTGGGAGAGCTCAAATGCGCGCAACCGAATTTGAATTCCGGTACCGGTTTTGGGTGATCGGGCTGATCTTCTGGGCCGGCTTTGCGTGTTACTCGTTCGACCATGTGAACGCGGGCGTGTCGATCACGCGTTGGCTCGTTGGCGCCCAAGTCGATCCTCATTCGCCTCAGTTCTTGTTCGTTCTTCGTTCGGTCTTCGCTTTTGGCGCGGCGCTAGCCATCGCCGCGGCCGCCATTCGCACCTGGGGCGCGGCGTATTTGAAGAGCGAGGTGGTGCACGATCTCGATCTGCACAATGAAGCACTCGTCGCGGACGGCCCCTATCGCTGGGTCCGTAATCCCTTGTATCTCGGCACGGTTCTGTTGGGTGCGGGCATCGGTTTCATGGCCAGCCGACTTGGCTGGTTCGTACTTGTCATCTTGATCTACATTTTCTCGGCGCGTTTGATCGCCCGCGAAGAAGCCGAATTACGCAGAACACAGGGCGAGCCCTATACGGCCTATTGCGCCCGCGTGCCGCGTTTCTGGCCGTCGCTCGCGCCGCGCCTTGCCTCGGGAGGGATGAAACCGCGTTGGAAGCAAGCCTTTGCGGGCGAATCGTTCTTGTGGGCCTTTGCCGTGGCGATGGTGGCGTTTGCCGTCACGCTCGAGCAGCGTGTGGCTTTCGACATCATGGGTGTCGCGCTTCTCGGCTATGCAATCTACGTTTTCGGCCTCCGCCGCCGCAGGCGCGCGCAAACTGCGCCTACAGGCAAAGAGGCGATTTAGCGTCGAAGGGAATTGAGCGCGGGCCGGAGACGCGATTTCGAGCGACGGGACTTGCCAGCCGTGAGCGATGCCTGCGTTTTGCGTGGGAGCTTGGCAAAAACCAGTTCATATGCCCGGCGAAGCAATTCTTCGATTTCAACACTAGGCAACGCTTCCGGTGAGGCGAGCGCCACCCAATGCGCGCGGGCAAGGTACGGCGCGGGAAGAACGCCGGGCCGCTCGATCAACTCCGGGAATTCCTCCTCACCGCACTTGAAAGAGAGCCAGACGTCGCCGGGCTCCAGCTGCGCGACGGCGTACATCCTTCCGCCGACCTTGAATACCAGCACATCTTCCCACTGCACTTGTTCGGTGGTATGCGGAAGCGAAAGGCAGACGCGGCGGAGCCATTCCAGGTCCATCGCCAAAGCCTAGCGGAGCGGCCAAGCCAAGTCGAGGCTGACGGGGGTCTCCGCGGCCCGCGAACGGTTGTATACTCCCGCGCATGCGAATCGACAAACGAACCTTCCGCCTCTTCGTGGCCTCGCTAGCGGCGGCTTCCCTCGGGTGCCTGGCTGTTGCCGCGCGGCAGGGAAAAAGCTCCATCCAACACCTCGAACAGGAGGCCCGCGTCGCGCTGTCGCAAACGAGCGGCACACTCCATCTGGCCGGGCTCCAAGAACCCGTGCAAGTGTTGCGCGACCCGTGGGGCGTTGCGCACATTTACGCGCGAAACCAGCACGACCTCTTTTTCGCGCAAGGATATGTCACCGCGCAGGACCGCCTGTTCCAGATGGAGTTATGGAAGCGCGCCGGCCAGGGACGCCTGGCGGAAATCGCCGGTAAATCGGCCCTGCCGCGCGACGTCGCCGCGCGCCTCCTGCGTTACCGTGGCTCGATGGAGGCCGAATACGCAAGCTATGCGCCCGACACGCGCCAGATCCTCGAAGCCTACACCGACGGCATCAATGCCTACATCCGGCGCCATACCGCGCCCGGCGGACCCGGCCTGCCCATCGAATTCAAGCTCGCCGGCTTCGCGCCGGAGCCGTGGAATCCCGAAGATTGCATCACCAGAATGGCGACGCTCAGCGTCACCGGCAACGCCGACGCCGAGTTGGCCTATGCCCATCTGGTCGATCTGCTGGGCGCAAAAAAGGCCACCGAACTCGCCGATTTCGATCCGTCAACGGAACTGAGCCCCGCGCCCGGCGTCGATCTCTCCGGCCTCGCACCCGATCTCATCAGCGGATTCGTCGGAACGGATACGCACATCGCTTTTCCGCCCGATATTCAAGGCAGCAACAATTGGACGATTTCCGGCAGGCTCACCCGGAGCGGCAAACCGCTGCTCGCCAACGATCCGCACCGGACGATTGCCCAGCCTTCGTTACGATATATCGTGCATCTGGTCGCGCCCGGATGGGACGTCATCGGCTCGAGCGAAATCGCCATCCCCGGCGTCAGCATCGGCCACAATCAGGACATCGCCTGGGGCCTTACCGTCTTTCCGATCGATCAGGAAGACCTGTTCTACGAGCAGTTGAATCCGAAAGACCCGCTCGAATACCGGACCGAAACCGGCTGGGCAAAGATGCGCGTCGAGCAGGCTGTCTTTCACGTCAGGGGAGCGAAGACGCTCACCCTTCCGCTCAAGTTCACCCGTAACGGCCCCGTTCTCTGGGAAGACGGCAAGCGCGCGCTGGCCCTGCGCTGGGTGGGAGCCGAACCCGGCACCGCACCATATCTCGCGGGCCTTTCCGTTGACCGCGCACACAACTGGCAGGAATATCTCGGCGCCATGGCCCGCTGGAAGACGCCGCCCGAAAATCTTGTCTACGCCGATCGCCAGGGCAATATCGGCGTGCAATCAGCCGGCCTCGTGCCGATTCGCAAGAAGGGAAATGGGCTGCTGCCGGCGCCGGGCTGGGGCGGCTACGGCTGGTCAGGTTTCATTCCCCTCGCGCAATTGCCTCGTCAGTACAATCCCGCTCGGGGATTCATCGCCACAGCCAACAACAAGACGATTTCCACGCACTATCCCTACGCCGTCGGCTTCTCCTGGAGCCGCGACCGCATCGCGCGCATCGAGCAGGTCCTCAATGGCGCGCGGGCGAGCAAGCAACCGCTCGGCGTCGCGGACATGGCGAAGCTGCAAAACGACGTCGTTTCGCTCCCCGCACAGGAACTCGTTCGCCTGACCCGCACCGCGAAACTCGAAGGCGCGGCGGCCAGGATGATCTCGGAATGGAATGGAGCGCTGACGGAGGATTCCGCCGCCGCGGCCCTGTACGAAGTCTGGATCGAAAAATTGCAGGCCGCAGTCACGCGGTTGCTGCTCCCGGATCACCCTCATGCCACGCTGCCGCTCTACGGTGGTGCGGTTGTCCGGCTCCTGGCGCACCCCAGCGCCGATCTTTTCGGTCCCGAACCCGCCGTGAGACAAAGAAAGATCCTGCGCGAGACGCTGGCGGCGGCCTACGGCCAGATGCAGCAACTCGAAGGTTCCAATCCCTCCCGCTGGTCGTGGGGCCGGTTGCATACAGTCGAATTCCACCATTCGCTCGACCAACTCGGGGGCCTCGCCGCCTTTCTCGACGCGCCTTCGGTGTCGCGGCCCGGCGACGGTACCACGGTCGACGCCACGGCTTTCCGCACGGGCAATTTCGTGCAGGTTGCCGGAGCGAGCTATCGGGAGATTTTCGATTTGAGCAATTGGAATGATTCCGAAGCGGTGAATGTCCCCGGCCAAAGCGGCCAGCCCGCGAGTCCTCATTACACCGATCTGTTGCCGCTCTGGCGCGACGGCAAATATTTCCCGCTAGCCTACACACGGCAAGCGGTCGAAAAAGCGGCGGTCAATAAGCTGGACTTGCTACCCACAAAGTAGCCGTCGAGTCTTGTGCGGCGCCGCTCGGAATTTATCCCAACGCGTCGGGAGAGCGGCACCAGATCGGCCACGGAGTAAGGATTTCGGGCTGGACGTCTTTAGAGGATCTGAACCGTGGGCGGCTGCCCCGCCAGGTTCACTACCGACAGCCGCGCCGCCACCTGTCGCGCCATGGCGAACAGGCTCTTCGCGCCCGGAAAGTCCTCACCGAAAGCCACGGCCGGCTTGCCCGTATCGCCGCCGACGCGAATTTGCGGCTCAATTTCGATCTCGGCGAGGAAGGGAACGCCAAACCGTTCGGCCATTCGCCGCCCTTCGCCATAGCCAAAGACGTCGATTCGCTTCGAGCAGTGCGGACACATCAGGTAGCTCATATTTTCGACGACGCCCAGAATTTCCACATTCACCTGACGGAACATCTCCACCGATTTCCGCACGTCGGCCAGCGCCACAGCCGAGGGCGTCGTCACGATCACCGCGCCCGATAGAGGCACCGATTGCACCAGCGACAAGGCGACATCGCCGGTCCCCGGCGGCAGGTCGATCACCAAGTAATCCAGTTCGCCCCAGCGCACGCTCCGCAGGAACTGCTGCAAGACGCTATGCAGCATCGGCCCTCGCCAGATCAGTGGCCGGTCTCCGGGATTGAGCAGCCCCATCGAAATCATCTTCACGCCGTAGGCTTCGACCGGCAGGATCGTTCGCTCGTCGAGCGCTTTCGGCTCCGCCGTCGTGCCCAACATGACCGGCACGTTCGGCCCGTAGACGTCCGCGTCGAGCAAGCCTACTGCAGCGCCCATGCGCGAAAGCGCAATCGCCAGATTTACGGCAACGGTCGTCTTCCCCACGCCGCCCTTGCCGCTCGCGACGGCGACCAGGTTCTTGATGCCCGGAAGCGCGGCTTTGTCGGCGACGGCGCGCCCCGCAGTCACCTTCGAATCGAAATGCAGCTTGACGTCGCTGAGCCCGAGCGGCGCAAGCGCCTGGCGAATGTCGCGCTCGATCGTTTCGCGCAAGGGGCACGCGGGCGTCGTGAGCGTGACGACCAGCGAGACGCTGTTGCCGTTCAAGCTCGCCAGCTTCACCATCCCGAGCGACACGATGTCCTTGTGCAACTCCGGGTCGATCACCCCGCGCAGGGCTTCGATGACGGCTTCGCGCGTCGGTTCGGGCATTTCGAGGGAATCCTTTCAATCAGGAAAGTGGTCGCCGCGCTTTGCAAGAGCGTAAAAATCCATCATAGACCGCGGCAGACACATGGGCAACTCAACCTCAAGAATCAGCCGTCCGCGAGCGATCGGAGCCTGCATTGGTGGCCACGGTTGGCGTTTCTCCTAACCGAGGGCCTGCCTCGCAGCCTCGCGACAGTCGCAATTTTTCGCTGAAACTGTGTGAATTCCCATCCATAATCAATGCCTTCAACCAATCGATCGCCCTAAGTCATTCATTAACAATGGGCTATAAGCTGCTCCTCGCGGCACGCGCCGTGCTGCGAAATTCATGGCGCCTGCGGCGAGGCCCTGCTTTGTTAGGCAAACCCCATAGGGGCGACCCGCTGTGCCGCCCGCCTTTCGAACGCCAGAGTGGAGTGACACATGAAAATCCTGCTTGCCATCGACGATTCCCCCTTCACAGAGGCCTCCATTCAAACTCTCATCGCCCAATTCGATCCCGCGAAAACCGAAGTCCGCGTCATCAACGTGGTCGAGCCCATCACCATCTCCGCGCCTCCGCAGATGGACCCGCAGTATTACCCCGAATTGCGGGAACAGATAAAAGAGGCTCAGACCCTCGTCGACCGGGTGGCGAAGAAGCTCCAGGGGGCGGGCTTCCGAGTGAGCAGCGCCGTCGAAAAGGGCGATGCCAGAAGCGCGATCGTGGACGCGGCGACCGCCTGGAAATCGGATCTGATCGTCCTCGGCTCCCACGGGCGCAAGGGGCTCAGCCGGTTCCTGCTCGGCAGCGTATCGGAAGCCGTCGCGCGGCACGCGCCCTGTTCGGTCGAGATCGTCAGAATGCCCGCCGCAAGCTGACAGAAAGTTCCTGCCTGCACGGAACGCCGCCGCCAAAAAGGCACGCGCATCTGCCAACCGGCATCGCGTCGCCTATCGGTGACGTGCAATCCAGAAAACACAAAACCGAAACGCCGTAGTTCCGCCGTGCCGGCTGGCCTACAATTCGGTTGCAGCGGAAATCTTACGCGTGTCGATTCCTGCGGAATTCACGCACACCGCTCGTTTGTCGGGGACATCCAGGCCCAATTAGCCCTGCGTGCAGGGGGAGGAGTGAGTGTCCACCGGGCGCTCTTCGCGTGCAAAGAGGGGCCGTTCTGCGCGGCCTCATAAGCCTCGCCGGTTGAAGGCGGGACCTCAGGAAGCCTTTCTCAAGAGGCTGCTTGGACCCGGGCGTGTCGAAGTGCAGCCAGAGACAAACGTCCGCACGGAATCGGCAATTCTGCCTTGGGCCGGCCAGCCAGCCGCCGAGCCAATGGAATCGCCAGGGCGCCCGAAGCCGGCGAGCCATCCGCCCGCCGCTCCCCTGCCTCCCGAGCAGAAAGAACTCAGGCGGAAATGCGCTCAGCTCGCCGTCTTCGAAGGCGAGTTGGCGCGCCGGGAACTCCGCTTGGCGAACCTGCGCGCCGATATGCTTCCGTTCGAGGAGCGTTATTACCGCCGAATCGGCCTGCGCTGTGCCAAGCTCGACCAGCTCGAAGCGGAAATCGCCGAAATCGAGGCGCGGCTCCATCGCGAAGATTCGGCGGCGCAGGAATGGGCCCGTCGCGCGCGGGAGCGTGCGGAGGAATCGCGCGAGGCGCTGCGGCGCAAGTTGTCCGGCAACGCGGCCAGGCCGCCGGTGGCGCTGAAGCGACTCTACCGTGCGGTAGCGCGCCGCGTGCATCCCGACTTTGGCGAAGATCCCTCTGATCGCGACCTGCGCGCCCGCCTGATGGCCCACGCCAACCGCGCCTACCAGCGCTGCGACGAACGCCGCCTGCGCGCCATCGTCTCCGAATACGAATTCGCCCCGGAAGTCATTCGTGGCGAGGGAACCCCGCTCGAACTGGTCCGCGTGATCCGCAAGATCGCTCTGGTCCGCGGCCGCCTCAGCGAGATCGACGAAGAGATGGAAAGCACCCGTTCTTCCGACCTCTTCCGCTTCAAGACCCGCGTCGAGTCCGGCGCCAAGCGCGGCCGCGACCTCTTCGCCGAGGTTGTCGCCGCCGTCAGCTCGCGCATCGCCAAGGCGCGCCAGAAGCGCAATCTTCTGGCCGCGGCGGCCAAAGCGGCCCGCGACCGCGACCCGGTCCCTTCCGAAAGCGAGTCCGCGGAAACCGCTCCGGCGCCCGGCTTTGCGCGGGGTGTCGCGGCAGAGTAAAATTTAGTTGTGGTATTCATCCTTCCGGGGAATGTCCTGCCGCTTCGAAGACCTGTTTTTTGCGGCCGGTCACAGGGAAAACTGTAGGAACTATGGAATTTGAACAGGTTGGCGAGCGCATAGGCGCGTTTTTCGTCGGCGATAAACACGAGCGGGAAGTCAAAAAACTGCGGCCTCGGGTCGCGCGCATTAATGCGTTCGAGGCCGAGATGCAGCGCCTTTCCGACGAAGAGCTGAGGGCAAAGACCGACGAATTCCGCGCGCTGGTCGCCGACCGCATGAACGGCGTTCCTACCGACACCCGGGAATATATCCACCAGTTGCAGGACGCGCTGGACGAGGTGCTCGAACCCGCCTTCGCCGTCGTGCGCGAGGTCGGCCGCCGCAAGCTCAACATGCGTCATTTCGACGTCCAGTTGGTCGGCGGCATGGTGTTGCACAACGGCAAAATCGCCGAAATGAAAACCGGCGAAGGAAAAACGCTCGTCGCCACCCTCCCTGCCTATCTCAACGCGCTCGCGGGCCGCGGCGTGCACATCGTCACCGTCAACGACTACCTGGCCCGCCGCGACGCCGAGTGGATGTCGCCCATTTACCACACGCTGGGCCTCAGCGTCGGCGTGATCGTCCACGATCTCGACGACGCCGAGCGCAAGATCGCCTACGGCGCCGACATCACTTACGGCACGAACAACGAATTCGGCTTCGACTACCTCCGCGACAACATGAAGTACGACCTGAAGGATTGCGTCCAGCGAGGCCATCATTTCGGCATCGTCGACGAAGTCGACTCGATCCTCATCGACGAAGCCCGCACCCCGCTGATCATTTCCGGCCCAGCCGAGGAATCCACGGAGAAGTATTACCGGATCGACAAGATCATCCCGAAATTGATCCGGGAAATCGACTATACGGTCGACGAAAAACACAAAGCCGTCGCCCTCACCGAGGAGGGCGTTTCCAAGTGCGAGCGCCTGCTCGGCTTCCAGAACCTTTACGACCCGGAAAACATCGAGACGATCCACCACGTCTACCAGGCCCTCCGCGCGCACGCGCTGTTCAAGCGCGACGTCGATTACGTCGTCAAGAACGACGAGGTCGTCATCATCGACGAATTCACCGGCCGCGAAATGCCCGGCCGCCGCTGGTCCGATGGCCTGCATCAGGCCATCGAGGCCAAGGAAGCCGTGAAGATCGAGCGCGAAAACCAGACCCTCGCGACGATCACCTTCCAGAATTACTTCCGTATGTACAAGAAACTCTCCGGCATGACCGGCACCGCGGATACGGAAGCGACTGAGTTCCGCAAGATTTATGGCCTCGAAGTCAACGTCATCCCGACCAACAAGCCGCTCGTCCGCCACGAGGCCCCTGACGTCGTCTATCGGACCGACAAGGAAAAATGGGAAGCGGCGGTGAACGGCATCGTCCAGGAAGACGGCACGCGCCTGTTCGGCATCCGCCAGCTCTGGGAGAGCGGCCAGCCGGTGCTGGTGGGCAGCATCTCGATCGAGAAGTCGGAGAAAATCTCCGAACTGCTCAAGCGCGGGGGGATCCCGCACCAGGTGTTGAACGCGAAGGCGCATGAGCGCGAAGCCAAGGTCATCGCACAAGCCGGCCGCAAGCACGCCGTCACCGTTTCCACGAACATGGCCGGCCGCGGAACCGACATTCTGCTCGGCGGCAACCCCGAATTCCTCACGCGCGAAGACTGCCTCAGGAACAAACTCGCGTCTCCCTACGCCGCCGCCGGGCCGCTCATCGGCTCCGAGGGGGAATCCACCGGAACCGTTATCTTTCAGCATGAGGGGCGCATCTACCAGGTCCCGCTCGATCAGTGGAAGCCAATCTACGACCAGCACAACGCCGAATGCCGTGCCGAACACGATGAAGTTGTCGGGATGGGCGGGCTCCACGTGCTCGGCACCGAGCGGCACGAGGCGCGCCGCATCGACAACCAGCTCCGCGGACGCGCGGGCCGCCAGGGCGACCCCGGCTCCTCGCGATTCTTCCTTTCTCTCGAAGACGATCTGCTCCGCATTTTCGGCGGCGAGCGCATCAAGGCGCTCATGTGGCGGCTGGGAATGAAGGATGGCATCCCGATCGAGTCGAAGCTGATTAGCAAGCGGATTGAGAACGCGCAGAAAGCCGTCGAAGCGCAGAACTTCGAGGCCCGCAAGCACCTGCTCGAATACGACGACGTGATGAACAAGCAGCGGGAAACGATCTACGACATCCGCCGCTCCATCCTCGAAGGCAAGGACCAGAAGGATTACGTTCTCTCCGTCGCCGAGGATATCGCCCGCGAATTGGCCGATACCCACTGCCCGCGCAACGAACATCCCTCGAAATGGGATGTTCCCCAGATGACGAACGAAATCCTGAATCAGTACGGAGTCGATCTGAAGACCCTCGTGCCCCATCTCGACGAAGCCGGCCACGACGAAATGGTCGAGTCGGCGATCGAGGGGCTCAAGGTGAAGTATGAGGAGAAGGAGAAACTCTTCGGCTCCGAGATGATGCGCTGGCTCGAGCGCCACATCATCCTCGACATCGTCGACGGCCAGTGGAAAGACCACCTGCTGACGCTCGATCACCTCAAGGAAGGCATCGGCCTGCGCGGCTATGGCCAGAAGGATCCGCTCGTCGAGTTCAAGAAAGAAGCCTTCATCCTCTTCGAGGACATGATGAACCGGATCGATACCGAAACCGTCCGGTTCCTGTTCCTCATGCAGCCGGCCAAGCCCGAGCAGCAAGCCGAACGCATCGAGCGGAAACAGCGCAAGGCGCAGCAGCAATTGCAATATTCCGCCGGCGCCGCTCAGGAAGAAGCTCCCCGTCCCGTCCGCACCGGCCTGAAAATCGGCCGGAACGACCTATGCCCCTGCGGTTCGGGCAAAAAATACAAGAAGTGCTGCGGCAAAACCGCCTGAAGTTCCCCGCACACCCAAACCCCTGGAAACCCGAACTTCTATCAAGGCGCCGAACGCAATGCTGGCTGCCAAGCCTCCGTGTCCTCCAGGCTTTTCTCCCTGTCCTCTGTGTGGAAGCTTTTAGAAGTTCGCCGCTCGTCCCGTCGTCGGTTCGATCCCGCCCCTCGGCTCCAGCTTTCTTCGACCACAGTTGCCGTATCGGCGTAGATCCGCGCCGATCCCCGGCTCATTTCGATCTCTGAAACTCCTCCACGCTGATGCCGAGTTGACGAAGGGTCTTGAAAAACAGCGGCGGTCCAATTTCTCGCCCGCCGTGAAGGGGTATGGTCACAGCGCGCCCGTCCGCATGGCTCCAGCGTTCGTGACTCCCGGTCTGTCTTGTCTTGGTGAAACCGAGTCGGCGAGCGACGGCCTGTAATTCGCGAGCCGTCGCGCTAGGCATGAACGATTTCAGTGGTGTCGGCCGGGAGCGGCACTCCCTTTTCCGCGTATTCTTCAGCGATCATCTTGAAAACGCTGGTCAGTTCCTCAAGTGCCGCTTCGCGCGTGGGCATCAGCGCGTAGCAGCCGGAGATGGCCGGAATTTCGGCCACCCAGGAGCCGTCTTCCTGGCGATACAAGACCGTCTTGTAGTCCTCGAGTTTCATGGGCCGCTACCAGGTCCACGCTCAGTCTATCACGGAAGCCGAAGTGGAGCGCACTAGCCACAGCGGCCTGCTCCAATTTCCACCAGGCGGACTCAAGAGTAGCCGAAGGGCACGACGACCAGCCCAAGTGCCTTGCAAAAAATCGAGACTCGACGCCAGAAGGGCGGCGCTTCTGGCGAAACGGCATCTACGACGAAATCCGAGAGATGATGGCCGTTGCAAGACAATCTAAGCATCGAGCGCAGGTGTGATCTGGCCCGGGTGAGCCGAGCGAGCTTTTACCGCTCGCTGAAAGAGCAGCGGCCCGCTGAGGGGAAGACGGAAGTACGGTCGACGATTCAGCAGATTGCTTTGGCCCCAGGCAACAACTATTGACAAGTCGTCCCGTGCCCATCGCAAGAGCGCGCCGCGCGTTGTGGGAGGCACGAAACCCGCGCGGCACGCCCCAGGCGAAGCGTTCAGTTCTCCGGCGTAACGATGCGCCCAGCGACGATTTCGGTCGTGTTGGTCGATGTGTTGTAGAGCACGAGCCCGGCGATGTGAAGTGTGGTACCCGAATTGATGCTGCTGAGCCCGGTGAGATTTTCGAGTTCGGTCGTGAAGATCGAAGTCGAGATCGTCTGCACCGTCACCGGATTCGGAAGCAGCGTGCCCGCAAGTCCCAATGGATTAAAAGTGAACGTGCCGTCGGTGCCCACCGTGGAAGCCGCCGTCCCCGCGAAGCCCTGCAGCCCAAGCACAACGTGCTTCGGCGTCAGCACAGTTCCCGTCGAATCAAGCGAGCCGGCGATGGCGATTGCCTGGCCAGGCACGAGCGTGCACGATCCGAAGTTCGTATTGAAAACCGAGCCGATCCAGTTGCCGTGGCCCACCCAATACGTCTCGCTGCCGGTGAGCGCGATACTCGCGATCTGGCCCTGGGCGAATGTCGAGCCCGTCGTGCCGGGAATGGCCGAGCGAACCAGCACATCCACCGTCGGCGCGCACGTGCTTTGCGTGGAAGTCGCCAGCGGATTCACGTAGGTCACGAGGCCAGTGAGCAGGAACTTGTCGGGAATGACGTCGATCTCTTTCGCCTTCACCTGGAGTGTCGCCGGATCGATCACCGCCTCTTCCACATTCACGATATCGCTCGTCGCCAGCGTCGAGAAATTCTGTGTCGAGGGTTCCCACTGGGTCGAGCTGTCGGTTTCCACCGTGAACTGCCGTCCGCCCGGTCCCTGCATCACGAATGTGCCGTTCGAGCCGATGCTCATCACCCCGCCGCGCAGGTCGTCCACTTCCATCTTCGCCTGCTGAGGATCGATGAACCGGAACCGAATGTACGGCGTCACGGTCACCACGCCGTTCGTGCTCACGATGTTGCCCGTCGAGTCGACCGGAATCGATTTGCCGATCCGGAAATCCAGCAGCAATCCCATCACCTGCGACTCGCCCACGTTGAGCGGCTGCGCGAAGGTGACCGTCGTGGTCATCGAGCTGAACTGGGCGCTGAGCGTCGTGACCGCCGGCGGAGTGACGGTCGTGTTCAGCACGGCCAGGGTCGGGTTTCCCCCGAAAGTGATCGTGGCCGAAGTATACGTCCCGGGCGCGATCGGCTTCACGTCGATCAGCGCCTGCAGGCCCACGAGCCGCGAGAAATCGATCGTCGCCGGCGTGTCCACCACCGGCACGTCAGTCTTCCCGTTGCCCGAGACGGTAATGCCGCTGATCGGCACCTGAAACGAGACGACGTTCGCCAGTGTCGGATAGTCGGAACCGAGAACGACGACGGTCCCGTTCGACAAAGACGTGTTCGCGGTGGCGCTCGTTCCGCTGCACGCACTCATGACTCCGGCCGCCGCCAACGCCGCCACCGCCAGCAAAATTCCTCTCTTGCGCATGGTTCTCCCTCGACTGCCGAATTGGCCGGGGCGATTCTCTCTCTCCCCGCCTGCCGAGGGGAAAAACCCGGCCAGGGCGGGAAAGTTGCGCGTGCCGCTGCTCGTGGCCCGTCCGGCACGAATTGGTAAATCGCCCATGTGCCCGCCGAATAAGCCGTTACAATTAAGCTTCGGCCCAGGGGAGAGTTATCGACCCCCGGAAGGGGCGCCAATGAAGACAGCGTTTCCGGCGTGCGGCGCATCCTATCCCGGCAGGGCGGAGGGCAGGCAAGTTAGCGGGAGGCATAGAATGCGCAGGAATACGGCGTGGGCGGCGTTGTTGGTGGCGCTTGCCCTGACGGCCGCAGGCTGCGCGCACTCGCTCAGCGACGACCAGATCGCCACCAACGTCAAGGCGCGCATGCTTTCCGACGCCCAGCTCAAGGGCACTTCTCTCAGCGTGGTCGTGAAAAGCGGCGTCGCCACCCTCTCCGGCCAGGTCCGTTCCGTCTCCGAGCGTTACGAAGCTTTCAAGCTCGCCACCGAAACCACCGGCGTAAAACGGGTCAACGACGACATGACCATCGAGTTGCCGCCGATGGGCACCCAGGCAGCGGCAAATACCCCTCCGCCCGAGCCCGCTCCCGAACCGAAGCCGCGCCACGTCTCCCGCCACACTCGCCCGGCCCCGGTCGAGCCTGCGCCCGCGCCCGACGAGAATGCCCCTTCTCAACCACCCACACAAAACGCCCCCGTCCCGCCAGATAACGCTTCGCCAGCGCCTGCGCCTGAACTTCCGCCTCCGCCTTCGGTCCAGCCGGTAACGGTCCCCGACGGAACGCAGGTCACCGTGCGGATGATCGACTCCATCGATTCCTCGCAGAACCATACCGGCGACATTTTCCACGCCGAACTCGCCAATCCGATCTTGGTGAATCATCAGGTGGTCGTCCCGAGGAACACCAACGTCTACCTGCGCCTGGTCGAGGCTCGCTCCGCCGGACACCTCAGCGGGCAGAGCGAACTGCGCGTGGAGCTCTACCGCATCGAGTTACGGGGGAAATCCTATCCGGTCGTCAGCAACGATTACGTTGTCAAAGGGGCCAAGCGCGCCAAGCGCAGCGCACTCGCGATTATCGGCGGAGCTGCAGTTGGAGCGGCCATCGGCGCCATCGCCGGCGGCGGCAAGGGTGCCGCGATCGGCGCGGCGGCGGGCGGTGGCGGCGGCGCGGTCTATTCCGAAGCCACCAAGGGCCAGCAGGTGCAAATCCCCTCGGAAGCGCTGCTCAATTTCAAGCTACAGCAGCCCGTCGACGTCACGCCCTCGGCGCCCACGCCCGATCAATCCGGCCCAAATCAGAATCCTCGGCCGTGAATTTCTCCTCGCTCGAAGCCCGTCGCACGAAACGTGCCGTAATTTGACTCCTCCACGCGCCCAGACTACCATTTTCATTTTCCCTGCCTTTCGGCGGCCCGACCGGTGCCGTGTCGGCAGATCTGGAATCATATGAAAACAGCCTATTTCGACTGTTTTTCCGGCATCAGTGGCGACATGGTGCTCGGGGCTCTCGTCGACGCCGGCGTTGAACCCGGACGCCTCGAAGAGGAATTGCGCCGCCTGCCCCTGACAGGCTGGAAGCTTTCAGCCGAAAAAGTCCGCCGCGGAGCCGTCGAGGCGACCAAAGTGAACGTCGAAACCGGCGAGCAGCATCATCACCGCTCGCTCTCGACGATTCTCAAGCTGATCGATTCGGCCGGACTTGAGCCACGCATTGCCGCGCGCGCAAAAAAGATCTTCGAGAAACTCGGCCAAGCGGAAGCAAAAGTCCACGGCGTCCCGATCGAAAAAGTTCACTTCCACGAAGTCGGAGCCGTCGACGCCATCATCGATATCGTTGGTGCCTCGATCGGTTTTGATCTGCTCGGTCTTGAGGAATTTTTCACCTCGCCGCTCAATCTGGGCGGCGGGCGTGTCGAGACGGCGCATGGCACACTGCCCGTGCCCGCGCCCGCCACGGCGGAACTCGTGCGCGGCCTCGCCTGCTACTCGAACGGAATCGAGCGCGAGCTCGTGACTCCCACTGGCGCGGCGATCGTCTCGACGCTCGTGTCGTCTTCCGGCCCCATGCCCATGATGACGGTCAATGCGGTCGGAATCGGCGCCGGCTCGGCCGAACTTCCCGGCCAGCCGAACGTGCTCCGGCTCTTCGCCGGCGAGCGCGCCGGAACCGCGCCGGACCCGGAGGAAACCGTCACCGTAATCGAAGCGAATCTCGACGACATGAATCCGCAACTCTATGGCTACTTCGCTGAGCGGGCGCTTGAAGCCGGCGCGCTGGACGTCTTTTCCACTCCCGTCCAGATGAAAAAGAATCGGCCGGGCCAGCTCGTCACGGTGCTCGCGCGCCCGGAAAGTGCCGACCGCCTCATCGCCTTGCTCTTCGAGGAGACGACGACCATCGGCGTTCGCGTGAGCGAAGCGAGCCGGCGTTGCCTCGAACGCGAATGGACCACGGTCGAAACCTCGCTCGGACCGGTCCGCATCAAGCTCGCCCGCGCGAGCGGCCGCCTGCTCAACGCCACGCCCGAATACGAGGAT
>JAGWOX010000292.1 GCA_028877145.1 Acidobacteriota bacterium
CGCAAAAAGCCGGGATCGCGATCGAAGCGGCGACGTTTCTCGGCTCCTCGCCGATTCGGCGGCTGGTGGAGGACTGGACGGTGGATCACTTGCAGCGCACCACCGAGCACGCCGTGAAATTCGCGCGGTCGCTGGGCCTCCGGGCGATGTACGTGACCGAAGACACGATGCGAACCGATCCGACGACGGTGAAGCGGCTGTACAAGACGGCGATCGACAACGGGGCGGAGACGGTGGTGCTTTGTGACACGGTGGGTCATGCGACGCCGCGCGGGGCTTACAACCTGGTGAAATTCGTGATCGACGAGGTGGTGACGCCCTCGGGGGCGATGATTCGCGTCGATTGGCACGGGCACAACGATCGCGGGCTTTCGATCGCCAATTCCATGGCCGCCATTGCCGCGGGGGCGAACCAAGTGCATGCGGCGGCGATTTCGCTTGGCGAGCGCGTGGGCAACACGCCGATGGAACTGATGCTGGTGAACCTGCGGCTGCTCGGCATCATCGATCGTGACTTGAGCCGGCTGAAGGAATTCGCCGAGAAGGTTTCGCGCGCGACGCGAACGCCGATACCGGTGAACTATCCGGTGGTGGGGCGCGACGCGTTTCGGACTTCGACGGGCGTGCACGCCGCGGCGATTATCAAGGCGTATCGCAAGGGCAACGTGATGCTGGCGAACTCGGTGTATAGCGGCGTGCCATCGCACGTGTTCGGGCTCGAGCAGGCCATCGAGATCGGGCCGCTCAGCGGACGGTCGAATGTCGTCTACTGGCTCGAGCGGCATGGTATCGAGCCGCGGGAAGAAGTGGTGGATCGTATTTTCAACGCGGCGAAGCAGGCTTCGCGCGTGCTGACGGAAGAGGAGATTCGCGCGGCGATGGGGCATGCGGCCGTGCCGGGGGATTGAGGCGGGAGGAGTCGAAAGAGTTGCACACAGAGGGCGCGGAGAACGAACGGAGGGCACGGAGAGGCTAGAGGCCAGTATTGGGTGCCCTCAGGTTGTCACCCGGAGCGAATCGAAGGAGCCCTTTCGCGGTGAGCGAGGGTATGTGCCTGTAGCAGGGGGATGCTTCGCTTCGCTCAGCATGACAGGATGAGACTCCGGCCTCCGGAAAGGAGAGCCAGGCTGATTGGCGGTTCCGGCACAAATTCCTGTGCGTCCCGAACGCCTGGTGCACGAGCCTCGCGTGGCGCGAGCATTGGCCTGGTTACATTCCCACGAATCCTGGATTACCGAACAGCAGATTCGACTGACGGAAATTCCCGCGCCGCCATTTGGCGAGGAGCGGCGGGCGCGGGCGGTTGCCGATCTACTTGCTGAATGCGGTTGCCAAGCGGCAATCGACGAGACGGGCAGTGTTGTCGCGGAATCGGGAGGCGGCGACGGGCGCGTGGTGCTGGTTTCCGCGCATTTGGACACGGCGCTCGCGCCGGAGGCACCAGTGCGAGTGAGGCGCGATGGGACACGTCTCTGGGCGCCGGGCATCTCCGACAACGGGGCGGGGATTGCGGCGCTGGTGGCAGTGGCGGCGGCGTCTCGCGCGGCGGAAATCACGACGCGGCTGGGGATCGTTTTCGCGGCGAACGTCGGCGAGGAAGGGGAAGGGAATTTGCGGGGGATGCGCGCCCTCGTCGCGCACTACGGCCGACGTCTCGAAGCCGCGATTGCCATTGACGGGGCTTCGATCACGCACATCACCACGGCGGGCATCGCTTCGCGGCGCTTCGAAGTCGCGATCAACGGGCCAGGAGGCCATAGTTGGGCGAGCGCGGGCGCACCGAATCCGATTCATGCGCTGGGCCGGGCGATCGCCCGGATCGTCGCCATTCCGCTGCCGAAAAATCCACGGTCCTCGCTGAACATCGGAGCGATCGAAGGCGGCGGCGCGGTCAACGCGATTCCGTCTCGCGCGGCGATGAAAATCGATTTGCGCTCGGAATCGGAACCGGCGTTCGATACTTTGGAAAGTGAATTTCGTCGCGCGGTGGAACTGGGCGCCGTGGCCGAGCGCGAGGAGGCGCGGAACGGTTCGCCGCCGCTCGCGGTCGAGTTCTGTCCGCTCGGTTCGCGGCCGGCGGGAAGACTCTCTTCGCAATCGCCCTTGCTCAAAGCCATCCGCGAAGTCGACCGCTTCCTCGGCCTGGATTCGCGACTGCAGGCTGCTTCGACCGACGCCAACATTCCGCTTTCGCTGGGCATTCCGGCCGTCGCACTCGGGGGAGGAGGGACGGGCGGGGGTGCGCACACGAACGAGGAGTGGTACGATGCCGCGAGCCGAATGACCGGGCTCGAGCGTATCTTGCTGGCGCTGCTTCTGGTCGCCGGGCTGGCCGCGTGATTTTCCGAATGGGCAGACGGGGCGGGGAGACGCCGCCCCTACCAAGGCGTGTCAACCGGCCACAATACCGGTGACATCTCGATCGAGGTAGGGTCCAGTGAAGACAAGGTTCTCGTGGAAATCTCTGGCTGTTGTCGCTGTCCTCTTGGGAACTGCCATGGCCGCATTGGCCGGGTTTGGCGGTGAGCGTGGCGCTAATCCCCGAGCCGCAGTGAGCGCCACGGCAGATCTCGTTCTGACGGATGGCGATGTTTACACGGTCGATCCATCGCAACCGGAAGCGCAGGCGGTCGCTGTGGCGGGGGGGAAGATTCTGGCCGTGGGTTCGAGCGCAGAGATCAAGAAATATGTAGGGCCAAAAACGCGGGTTGTAGATCTCGGCGGGCGCTTCGCCATGCCCGGCTTCAACGACGCGCACACGCATCTGGCTTCGGGTGGAGCGGTCAAGCTCGAGGTCGATCTCCGCGGAGCACGGTCGATTGCGGAGCTTCAGGAGCGTATCCGCCGCGCATTGCCGAATTACAAGCCGGGCGAATGGATACTCGGAGGCGGATGGGATCAGACGCTGTGGCCGGGAAAAGAAAAGTATCCGACGCGCCAGGAATTGGACGCGGTCACGAGCACGCACCCGATTTTCCTTGTCCGCATGGATGGGCACGGCGCCGTGGCCAATTCTCTCGCGTTGAAGCTTGCCGGCGTGACAGCCAAGACACCCGATCCGCATGGCGGGCATATCGTCAAGGACGCGAAGGGGCAGCCGACAGGGATGCTCGAAGAATCCGCCACGAACTTGGTTCGTACGCACATTCCACCGCCTTCGGCTTCCGAGCGGAGACGCGCGATTCTGCTGGGAATTGCCGACGCGAATTCGCACGGCGTGACGAGCGTGCAGGATTCCTCGAGCTGGCAGGATTTCCTTGTCTACAAGCAGCTTGAAGAAGAAGGGAAGCTCACGCTGCGAATTTCGGAATGGATCGATTTCATGCTGCCCGTGAAGCATCTCGAAGCGATGCGGCGCGAAGGTGGAACGACCGATCCGATGCTGAAGGTCGGCGGACTCGGGGAATTTCTGCTCGACGGGACGTTCGGCTCGGAAACCGGGGCGATGTATCAGCCGTATTCCGACAATCCCGGCGACCGCGGGATTCTGCGGATCGATCCGGATAAATTCACGCGGATGGCGATTGCGCGGGACCGCGCGGGATTTCAGATGGCGGTGCACGCGATTGGAGACCGCGCCGCGCACATCGCGCTCGACGCGTATGCGGCGGCAGAAAAGGCCAACGGGCCGCGTGACCGGCGGCAGCGGATCGAGCATGCGCAGATCGTTCTGCCCGGCGATTTCATTCGGTTTGAAAAGCTGGGCGTTATCGCATCGATGCAGCCCTGCCATTTGAACGACGATGTGCGTTGGGCCAGCAAGCGGCTCGGGCCGGAGCGGTCGAAAGACGCTTATGCGTGGGCGACGATGCTGCGCGATCACGTGCACTTCGCCGTCGGCACGGATTATCCGGTCGAGCCGATCAATCCGATGGGGAACCTGTGGGCTTGCGTGACGCGCGAGACACCGCAGGGATGGCCAAAAGGCGGGTGGGAGCCGCAGGAAAAGATTTCGATGGACCAATGCCTGCGCGGGTACACGGCCGGGTCCGCTTACGCGGAATTCGACGAGAAGATCAAGGGGGAGCTGAAGCCGGGAATGCTGGCTGATATTGTGGTGCTGTCGAGCGATCCGCGGCGGATTCAGCCGATCGAGTTGTGGCAGACGAAAGACCTG
>JAGWOX010000293.1 GCA_028877145.1 Acidobacteriota bacterium
TCCGAATGGGATGTCGTGGGACTGCCAGGACGTTGAGCTAGTGGCCGGAGGGGTTCGTACGCGACCGGGGCTCGTTTCGCAGTTCCCTGCCCTCGCGGGCGGGGTGTCGGTGAACTATCTGAAGACGTTTCCGACGCTGGGCGGAACGAACCGGCTTCTGGCGCTTGATTCACTGGGGAACCTGTACAAGGAGAATCCGACGGGAACTCTCGAACTGGTGGTTTCGGAGCTAGCGGAGGGAGCGCAGTGCCGCTCGGCAACGCAGTTCGGGCGCGAATACATGGGGTTCAGCGACGGGAAAGTGGGAATCGATCTGCCGCGGCAGTTCGACGACACGTTTTTCGGCCGAGTGAGCCAGGTGGGGCCGGGCGCGGGGCCGACGGTGAGCGATTTTTCTGTCGGGGTACAGAGCATCGTGCGGCAAAGCAATGTGGTCACGGTGATCACGCAGGGGGACCACACGTTGCAGGTGGGCGATCAGGTGACGATCTCGGGAGTGACCGGAAATCCCGGTGGGGATCTCAACGGGACCTACATTGTCGCTTCGGTTCCATCACCGGGCGAATTCACCTACGACATGACGGGAGCTGATGAGTCGGGAACCGGCGGCATTGTTCTGCCGCCGGGGAACGTGGCGGCGGGAACGCACCAAGTGGCGGTGAGCTTCATCACGCGGCAGGGTTACTGGACAAGGCCGTCGCCGCCGGTGACGTGGACGGCAGTGGGTGGGGCGAAGGCGTACTTGCAAAGTATTCCGACAGGGCCAGCAAACGTGGTAGGGCGGTTGATCATGTTCACGCCTGCGGGGCAATCGGGGGCGCCAAGTTTCTACCACATCGCGCCATCGGATACGCCGGCGAGTTCGCCGACGGCGATGTTGATCCAGGACAACACAACCACCTCCGCGGCATTCGATTTCTCCGACACGGAATTGCTGGCCGCGAACCTGGGGGGGTATCTCTTCGATCTGGTGGAACTGCCCGAGCAGGCCGGCGTATGCGCATACAGCGACCGGCTGTTCTGGTGGGGCGAGCGGACGGGGATTTGGAGCGGCGGGAACGGCGTGTGGCTGAACCCGACGTTCGACGGAGGATGGAACGGCAACGCGCCGCTGGGTTGGGCGGCGGATGCGACATTCGGGGCGGGGGGCAGCAAGGAATCAACCACGGTGGCGTGGGGCGACGCGTACAGGATCACGGGTGACGGGACGAAGGCGACGCGAGGGAAAATCACGCAGCCGGCGGTTGTGGATTCCAACGGCGTGGCGTTGATTTCGCCCAACGTCGAATACTCGGTGCGAGCGCGGGTGATGGGCATCGGGCTGTCGACAGGAACGCTGCACGTGAACCTGGCATCGGCTTCGCAGAATATGGTGACACAGGGGCTGGCGGTGGCTTATGACGAGGCGCCGAGCGGGGGATACGCGGAGTTCGTGGCGCAATTGACGCCGCCGATGGCGGCAATTCCCGACGATCTGGTGCTGCAGATTTATGCCGATGGGACGCCGACGAACGCCGGCTACTTCCTGGTCGACAACGTGGAAATTTACCAGACGGCGCTCGGCGAATTGGCCGGATCGGTGCTGCGTGCGAGCCGGGTGAACGATCCGGAAAGTTACGACGGCGTGCAGGGTCTCATGATCGTGGCGCCGAACGACGGGCAGCGAATCACGAATGCGTTCGTGCTGCGGAACAACCTGTACATCGTGAAGGAGCGGTCGCTATACGTGACGGCCGATGACGGAGTGAACGAGCCGGCGCTGTGGGCGATTCAGGAAGTGTCGAATCGCGTGGGCACGCCGTCGATTCACGGCGTGGCGATGGGAGACCAGGCGGCGGTGATTGCGGGGCAGGACGGCGTTTACGTTTTCGACGGATCGCCGCCGCAGAAGCTGAGCCAGGAGATTCAGTCGGACGAGAGGAACCTGGAGACTGGCGCGGGGCCGGTGTGGGACGAGGTGAACTGGGGCGCTGGAGAAACACTCTGGACGGTTTTGCAGACGGACAGGAAACGGCTGCTGGTGGGAGTACCGACGGGAGCGGCAACGGCACCGAGCTCAACTCTGGCGATGCAGTTCGCTTACGGGGCCGAGAGCCTGGTGGATGTCACGCGGTTTCGATTGTTCCGCGACGCTCCGCTGGCGCGCGGATGGACGCCGTGGACGATCGCGGGAAATTGCGCGGCGGCGATTGCACGGCCTGACGGGAGCTTTCCGATCTTCATCGGCTCGAATAACGGGAGCGGGAAGATCTTCGAGCTGGCGGAGGGGACCTACAGCGACGACGGGAAACTGATCCCTTCGTACTACGCGACCTATTTCGTGAACGGATCGGATCTGGGGCTGCCGCCGGTGCAGAGGAAATTGTTCGGGTATCTGCGGATGAACGTACAGGGACAGGGGAACCTTGTCGTGGGCGGATTTCCCGTGGCCAATCGGTCGCTGGAAATCGCGGCGATCGGCCGGACAGGGAATCTGATAACGGTGACCACAACGACGCCGCACGGATTGTACAAGGGGCAGATGGTGGAGATGCGGGGCGTGGCCGACGGCAGTTATAACGGGCCGGCGACCGTTTTCAGCACACCGAGCAAGACGCAATTCACATACGCCAATGTGGGAAGCGACGGAAGCTCGAGCGAAGGAACTGTGGTTCCGGTGCTGGGCGCGGTGGGGCTTTTGAGTCCGGCATCGGCGGCCGGGAATCTGGAGCTTCCCTTGAACCTGAGCGGGGATTCGTTGTCGCTGCGGTTTGGTGTCGCTGTGAACGGGAATCCGGGCGATTGGTTCAGTTTGGCGCAACGGGTGGAGGTTTATTTGAAGCCGGATCCCTGGGCGCCGTTTGGGAGCAACTGAAGAAGGCAGTGGCTGGTTGCTAGTGACCAGTGAATGACGCCGGGCCGTGATGAGTGTGTCGTGATCTGTGGCCCTGGGGCAACGTGTGGAACAGCAGCAGATGATTCAACTGGCGCTGGGAGTTGCGGCGCGGCACGGGCTTGATGGGGCACTCGTGTGCGCGGTTTGCGAGCAGGAGTCAGGCTGGGATCCGTGGGCGATACGGTACGAACCGGGGTTCTACGAACGGTACGTTCTACCGATGGTCGACGGAGAAAAGCTGAGCGACGAGACGGAAGCGCGGGCTCGAGCGTTCAGTTGGGGATTGATGCAGGTGATGGGACAGACGGCGCGGGAGACAGGGTATAGCGGGCATCTGGCCGGGATTTGCGATCCCGAGACCGGGATCGAGGTTGGTTGCCGGGTGCTTGCGGGAAAACTGACCAAGGCGCGAGGCGACGTGGAACGCGCGCTGTTGCTCTGGAATGGCGGAACGAATCCGGCTTATCCGGGGCAGGTGCTGGCGCGGAAGGGGAAGTACACGGGTTAGAGACTGCGTGATTGAGCGGAAGGGGGCCGCGCGCACCGCTTCGCTCAGGAGGAGAGAGGGGCCCAGGGGAAATGAACATGGACAGCTTACTGCTTTGGCAGATCGGCGCGGGGGGCGCGCTGGCGATGCTCATTCTGCGGGAAGTTTTCGCGTTCTTGCGCGAGAAGACGCGGAATGGAGCGGGAAGCAAATCGGTAGATTTCTGGAGGATGGAACTGCGCGCGGCGGTTAATGAAGGGCTGACGACGACGCTGAAGCCGCTGATCGAGACGCAGATTCAACTCCTGCGGGAAATTCGCGATTCGGTGGCGACAAGTTATCAGGGAATCAGCGAGTTGGTGGTAACGAATCGCGGCGCTCGCCGCGGCCGGTGAGGGAGGGACGGAAAATGGCAGCGCTGTTCGGACCGCTGGCTGGAATCGGATTCAACGATCCAGGGACGTATCTATCCGCTCCGGCTTACAACGGGGCGGCCAATTCGGCGATTGGGGGGGAGCCAGCCTGGTGGCGGTATCTGGGGCTGGGTAATGGGCCGATTCAGGTGGTGAAATCTCCGACGCCAATCTATCCGGCGCCGCCGGTGCGGAATTTTGATGTGACGGGCATGTCTTTCGCGCCGCCTGAGGCTGCGACAGTCGTGGGAGCTCAACGGACGCGAGCGGATCGGTTGTTCGGACCGTTCGCGAGGATCGGATCGAGTGCGCTCTCGGGCGGAG
>JAGWOX010000294.1 GCA_028877145.1 Acidobacteriota bacterium
GTCTTCACATTTTCCATCCACCAGGCAAACAACTATCCCTATCCGAAGCCGCCGTCGAATATCGATATCGAATTGCCGGATCAGACCGGAGACGAAGATTATCTGGCCCGGCTCGAATCGCACCTCATCCGCGCATTCGACGAATTCCATCCGGACCTGCTCTTCTATCTGGCCGGGGCCGATCCCTACCAGGAAGACCAGCTCGGCGGACTTGCTCTAACACTCGACGGCCTGCGGCGCCGGGACCGCCTGGTTTTCGAAATGTCGCGTGGGCGCGGAATTCCGGTCGCGGTCACACTGGCAGGCGGCTATGCGCGGCGGGTAGAGGACACGGTCCGCATCCACGTGAATACGATTGTCGAAGCGCGCGAAGTTGCGGCCCAGGCTTCAGCCGGTCAAGTGTCCTGATGCGGGGCTGCCGGGTGGGGTCGTGCGGGCTGCGAATGTTCGCCTTTCTTCATTCTCGCCACTAAACGAGCAGACCTTTCCAGCGTTGCGCCCTCATTGAAATGCCCCGGAGGCTTGCTCGTTCAGCACGTCAAGGCTGCGAAGAGTTGAGGCGAATGTCACCCGTTGCCGTCTCGACTTCGACACGCGCGGATCCTTGCCCAATCACCGAGCGCAACTCCCGGCGGCTCTGCTCGACGATCGTCATGGCGAGGTGGGACTGTATCTCGCCCATGCGGGTGTGCGCGTGAAAGCGGAACGCGGCCGTCGGTGGAACGTTAAGGGTGACGTCGCCGGAACCCGCGTGAAGTTCCCAGTAGGAGCCGGCGGAGGGCGAGCCGGAGATGGTGAGGGTGCCGGAGCCGGTACGGATTCTCAGGTCCGATGATGCTCCGGTGACGCGGATATCCCCCGAGCCGTTGCTGAGATTGATGGCGTTCCCGGGCGAACTTACGGTGATATCGCCCGAGCCCGTCTTCACACGCACGCGGCCACCCACAGACTTCATTTCAACATCGCCCGAGCCGGCAGTAACCTCCGCAGAGCCCTGAATCTCTTCAATTCGCATGTCGCCGGAACCTGCCGTGGCGTGCACATCTCCTTGAATCTCGCTCATCTGCACGTCGCCCGAACCGGTCGTCGCCGTCACCGGTCCGGCGATTCCGCCGACGTTCAGGTCGCCCGAGCCGGTCGCGACGCGAACTTCCGTGTTGGCAGGGACTTCAATCGTGTAATCGATGCTCACATTGCCTCCGCCGAACTGCGGGGAGCCGATGTGGACCAGGCTGCCTTCCTGCCGGATTGGGGGATTTTGCGAAAGTTCTGTGGCGCTGCGGTGGGGATTGCCCCACAGCCAGCCGCGTACCCGGAATTCGCCGTGGATGTGTATCTGTCCCGGCGCACCAGCATGGATTCGTGTTGAACCCGAGCCGTTAGATAAGTAGAGACTCGCGGGCCCGGTGACGGTCAGGGTGCGATCGAAGTTGCCGCGAACAACCGGTCCGATGCAGCCGACGGAAACACCGGCAAGCAGGACCACGGTGCCCAGAAGTATTCTCTTGTCGAATTTCATCGGAACGATCTCGACTCCCCGTAAAAGGTGTCTTCTGCTTCGCTCCAGCCGGAGGAGCGCCTCGCCTCCGACTCAACACACAATGATACGCAGAGAGCGGACGCCAGGTTCCCGGCGAAACTCCCTCAGCCGGCTGGGTGCTTGCGGAGCGCGGAGTTCAAGGAACCTTGGCGGTAGCCTTCGAGATCCAGCGTGACGAAATCGTATCCGAGCGGCTTGAACAGTTCGACAAACCGGCGCGCCATTTCCGGCGCCAGGGCGCGTTCCATTTCCTCGGGTGCGATTTCAATCCGGGCGAGGCGGCCGTGGTCGCGAACGCGGAATTGGCGAAAGCCGAGCCTGCGCAGCGCTTCTTCGCCACGCTCGATGCGGGAGAGCGTTTCCGGCGTTACCGGCATTCCGTAGGCCACGCGTGAGGAAAGGCAGGCGGAAGCGGGCCGGTCCCAGGTCGGCAGGCCGGCGCGCTGGGAGAGCAGGCGCACATCGGCCTTGGTCATCCCGGCATCCAGGAGCGGAGCCAGCACGCGATGCTCGGCGGCGGCGCGATGCCCGGGGCGAAAATCACGCGTGTCATCGGCATTGATGCCGTAAGCGAGCGCGGAGAAACCCCGTTCGCCGGCGAGCCCTTCCATCCGAGTGAACAGTTCGTCCTTGCAGTGATAGCAGCGGTCGGCTTGGTTGGCCACGTAGAGAGGGTTCTCGAATTCGCGCGTATCGACGAATTCATGCCGCAGGCCAATCTGCCGAACGAAAGCGGCCGCCTGTTCGCGGTCGTGCGCGGAGAAGCTCGGCGAAACGGCGGTGACGGCCAGCGCGCGAGTACCCAGCGCCGAATGCGCCGCCCAGGCCAGATAGGCGGAATCGGCGCCGCCGGAAAACGCCACCAGAACCGAATCGAGATGCGCGAGATCGATCAGCAGGTGTTGCTGCTTTTCGAGCGCCTGCTCTACGGATGCGCCGATCGTGGGGATCGTTTTGCTCATTTCCCAGAGTATATCCCAAACGGCTTCATTCGAAATCGAGCAGGACGTTGACGGTGTGCGTTTTCTCGTCCCGCTGCAGGAAGCGGCCGATATGCTGGTAGTTCACGGGAAGGCCGGCGAGAGCCTCTGTCACAACCTCACTCAGGAAGATGTTGAAATATTCCAGGTCGAACGTCTGGCCGGAGCGGAGCAGCCAGTTCTTGCGGATGAGTTTCTCGCCTTCCAGGGAAAGGTTGGTGATCACGAGCTTGCCCATGCGGTAGGGCTGGCCTTCGGTCAGCTTCACGTTGTAGCTGACGGTCGCCTTGCCGTTATCGTAGGTGGGTTCGGCGTCCAGCGAAACGTCCAGATAACCTTTTTTTCCATACTCCTCGCGGATTTTCTCCCATCCGGCCTCGATCGCCAGTCCGTCGGCCGTCTGGCCTTGGCTCAACCCCATCATCCGATCCAAAGTCGCGGCATCATAGACTGTGTTTCCGCTCCAGTTCACGCCGCTCCAGGTGAACCGCGGGCCGGGCGTCACCGGCACGATCACAACCACGTGGCCCAGATCTGGATGGTTCGGATCCCCGGAAAATCGCGCTTCCGGCGCGCCGAATTGCACTTTCAGAAAACCTTGCGATAGATAAATGGGCTGCACCTGCTCGGTCGCGAAAACGTTGACGTAGTAGCGCGAGAACGGCTTTCCAATGAGATCGTGCAGGCGCTCGGAGACTCGTTCGTCGTGCTCCGCGAGCGGGTCGGTGAACTGGACCGATCCGACGGTGAGCGTCGGCCCGACCAGGCGATACTGCACTTCCAGGCCGGGGCCGATCGGCCGCTCGAGCACCCGGTGCTCCACGCGGCCGGGGACGCCGAGCGCTTTCAGTTGTTTCCCGATCACTGCTCCGATGGCGTCGACGTAACTGCCGTCTTCCGGCGCGCTGCCGTCAAACAGCCCCACGCTTTGCCGAATCGCCTTGTACAACTCTTCGTCGGTGAACCAGGGAAAATTGTCGAAGGCGACCGGCAAGGTTTTGGCGTCGGTCACTTGGAATTCCAGCGAGACGTTCGTTCCCTGGCTGGAGAAGCGGTAACGCACGTCGGAGAAAAGCCCCGTTTTGGCCAGCTTGTTGGCGGCCAGTTGCAGCGCTTCGCGATTCACTTGCTCGCCCACCTTCAGGCCGCTGGCTTCGGCGATTTGCGCGGGTGTGAACTTCTTTGATCCGGTTGCGGTGATCGCCTCAAGCACTGCTTCGCCCGCCGGAGCGGCGGGGATTTGAGCTTGAGCCTGGCTGGTTGCGATGGAGGCAGCGTTTGCTGGCGGCAGACCTTTGACCGGCGCGGCCATTCCACAGGGAGTAAACAGGAAAGCCACAAAACAGCCAAGGATCGACTTGTGCGTTACCAACACCGACTCCGATTTTAGTCCCGCCGCCGCTCTTCGCGCGAGTGCATCACCCTATGTCATCCTGAGAGGCTGTGACTTTTTCGTGCGTTCGGTTTGGTTTATCGGTATAAGAGGTTCATGAGCCAACCAGAGGAAGTGGCAGTGGGCGAAGCGAGGGGTGCAGTGCGGTTGCGGAAGCCGGAGCGGGGGCAGATGGGCTGGGT
>JAGWOX010000031.1 GCA_028877145.1 Acidobacteriota bacterium
GAAAACATCGGCATCGTCCGACCAGCCGAGCTTGAAACTGGTGGCCAACGCCGAAATCCAGATTTGCTGTACGGGCGAATTCGGGCTGATGACGAACCGCGTCTCTTCCGGCTCCTCAAACAGCACCTCGAGCTTTTCCGCTCCACCCTCGACGTCAAACCCGTACTCGTCGGCCAGATCGATCAGCCGTTGTTCGAGGGCTTCGAGCGCAGCCTCCGCGCGTACGTGAAATTCGTGGTCGTCCATTCTTCCGCCTCAGAGCAGCTTCTGAATCAGGTCGTTGATTCCCTGATCGTCAATCACGCCAATCACGTGCTTGACCACTTTGCCGTCCTTCGAAATCACGTAACTCGTCGGCAATCCGATGATCCCGCCGAATTTTGTGGCGACGCTGTCGTTGCCAAGCACGATCGGATAGTTCATCGCCACTTTCTGGCCGCCGACGTCGAACTGCGGCTTCGCGACGAACGGCGCGACCACCGATTTCCCCTCCTGGTCCATCGCCACGCCCAGCACTGTGAATCCCTTGTTCCCATACTCCTTCTGGAACTGGATCAACTCGGGAATCTCCGACCGGCAAGGTTCGCACCATGTCGCCCAGAAATTCACCAACACCACCTTGCCCCGATACTGCGCCAGCGTCACCGACTGTCCATCCAGGTTCTGAAAACTCACTGCGGGCGCGGGAGTCCCTCCCGTCGGGTCGCTGGTAGTGCGGTCGCATCCTACCGCGATCGAGAGCAGCCCGATCGCCAGCGCCACCTTCAACAACTTGTTCTTCCTGTTTTTCGTCAAATCCCCGATTCTCCTACCGAGAAAATGTATTCAGAAAAGAAAGCTTTCCCGAAAGCCACGTCAGCCGGTTCAGGTAGATCAGCCCGCCAACGAAAAGCAGAAGCACGCCGCTGAACACCTCAACCGCGTACAGGTGGCGCCGGAACCGCCGGTAAAAACTCAGGAAGCGGCTGATGCCAAGCGCCGTCAGAAAAAACGGCATTGCCAGTCCCGCCGAGTAGACCGCCAGCAGTCCCACACCGCGCATCACAGTCTGCTCGGTCGCCGCCAGCGCCAGCACAGCGGCCAGGATCGGCCCGATGCACGGCGTCCAGCCGAATGCAAACGCGAAACCCATCAGGAACCCGCTCACAACGCCCGGTTTCCCGCCCACGTTGCGGAAATGCACGTCGCGGTTCAGCCAGCGCGAAAGAAACGGCCCGCAAAGGAAAATCAGGGATAGGGAAGCGAAATGCACCGGCTCCAGATGCCCGCCCGCGAGCGTCGGCCGCAGGCCCACGGCAACGGCCCCCGCAACCAGAAGCGCCCCCACCGCCAGTCCAACCTTCACCGGAATCTTCACCAGCCATCCGATGAGGTGCAGCCCAAAGAGCAGTATCACCGCCCCGGCCACCGGAGCCATCAACGCCTTGTTCTGCACGAGGAACTGGCCGATCGCGCTGGCCGACGCCCCGAATGAAATGAAAACGATTGAAAAACCCAGAATGAACGATCCCGCCGACGCCAACAGTTGCCCCTGCGGCTTTTCACCCTTTTGCAATTGCTCGACGCCCATGCCCGAGAGCATCGAAATGTAGCCCGGAACCAACGGCAGAACGCATGGCGAAAGGAATGAAACGATCCCGGCGATGAATGCAGTCAGTATGGTGACGTGTTCTGCCATGAAACCTCAGCCGTTGGATGCTTTCACCGAAACTTTCGCTTCAAAAGAAGAGAATTCGGCGGCTTCCAAAATTGCGCTATGGCCTTCAGTGCAAGGTTATTGTACCAAGGAGGCCGCTCTCAAAAACCCGACGGGTGACGTGTGTGCCAATCGGCCGCCTGCTCGTAGGCGTACCCGATCCTCAGCAACCGCTCTTCGGCCCAAAGGGGCCCGATGAGTTGCAATCCGATGGGCAGCCCCGCGCGCGTGAAACCGCAGGGCAGAACGAGCGCCGGTGCCCCGGTGAAATTCGCCGGCCGGCACAGGCGCAGCAGAGCCGAGCGCACCGTCTCCTCGCGTCCGTCGATCTCCACCATCTTCTGCCCGATCTCAGGCGCGGTAACAGGCGTAGCCGGCGCGAGCAGCGCGTCGAATCCCTCGATCGCCCGGTTCCATCGCAAGCGCTCTTCTCGCATCCATTCGACGTGCGCCAGATAAGACGAAGCGCGAATTTCACCGCCGCGTTCGAGCAGCCGCCGCACATCTTCGCCGTACTCTGCCGCGCGCTCCGGAAAGTAGCCCGCGCTCTCGTGGTAATGCCGGGCTTCGGCAAAGGCAATCTCCGCCGCCACGTCCACCGAATGCGCAACATCCTGGAGCGCGATCTCGCCGATCTTCGCGCCCAGCCTCTCCGTCTGCCGCGCCGCTCCTTCGACCGCCGCCGCAACTTCGCCATCGATCCCGCCGAAAAAATAATCGCGCGGCAACCCGATTCGCACCCGCCCCAGCCGCCTGCCGAACAAGCGAACGTAATCAGCCGCCGGAGCCGGCGCATTGCGCGTAAACGCGTCGCGAGGATCGCGTCGCGCGATCGCCCCAAGCAGCCAGGCCGCTCCGGTGACGCTCGTCGCCAGCGGTCCCACATGATCGAGACTCACCGACAATGGCACAACGCCAAAACAGCTCACGCGCCCGAAAGTCGGTTTCAATCCCACCACCCCGCAGAGCGATGGGGGTATCCGCGCCGATCCACCCGTATCCGAACCGATCGAGCCCCAACCGATCCCTGCCGCCAGCGCCGCGGCCGACCCGCCGCTCGAACCGCCGGTCATTCGCCGCGTGTCCCAGGGATTGCGCGCGGGCCCGTAATGCGGATTTTCGGTCGTCACCCCGTAGGCGAACTCGTGCAGGTTCGTTTTCCCGATGACGATTGCCCCCGCGCGCCGCAACCGCCGCACCACCGTCGCATCCTCGTCGGGAACGAAATCGGCCAGAATCTTCGACCCAGCGGTCGTCCGGACTCCGCGCGTCCAGATGTTGTCCTTGAGCGAAATCGGAATGCCGTGCAGCGGTCCGCGCCGCTTCCCGCGACGAATTTCCCGCTCCGAGCGGCGCGCCTCGTCGAGCGCCTGGTCGATCGTCAGCGTGATAAAAGCGTTCACCACCGGATTCAGCCGCTCGATCCGCCACGCCGCCGTTTCGACCAGCTCGACTGGAGAGATCTTTCCCCGCGCCACAAGCGGCGCCAGCCGTTCGACGGGCAAATGGGCGAGCTCGTTCTCGTCCATCGAGCGTGAGGCGGCGGGCATCAGAATATTTTCTCCCTTCGGGCGATGTTGCCGAACGTGCCGATATTCGCGATCAGCAGCGCGATGCGGAACTGATTCTCGGTACGCAGCGGCCCAAGCGCCAGCCGCCGGTATTCAAACGCAAGGCCGCAGCAGGAGCCGTTGTAGCTGATCTCGGCCACCTGGTTCTGGAAGAGGTTCTGTTGCGCGTTATAACTCAGACCGAACGAAGCGTTCCATCCCTGCCGATTCAGGTCCCCGTAGCCCGCGAGCACCTGGATCTGATTGGAGGGCTGTTGGAGCACGGGGTCGGTATTGATATCAAAATGTGCGAGCGTGAGGAACATCTCGCGCCAAGGCCTTATCTTGACCAACGCTCCCGACGCCGTCACTTTTCCGAGAACCGGATCGATGTCCTGCCGAAACTGCACGTCCCAGGGCCCGCCCGGAGTGATGCGCAGGTCGCTGATCACCGGCGAGAACTGCCGCGCCCGATCGGCATAAGCGAACGGCGTAAGCGAATCGATCGCCTGAAACATGTTCCGCTGCCCCGGAAACAGCGCCCCTCCGAACGTCGGATCGAAATAGTATTTCTGCGCCAGTTGCCAGCTCAAGAGTTGAGAGTCGGCATCGTCGCTCCCCTTCCCGGAACGATGGAACAATCTCTGGGTAATCGAATACTCGATCTCGTTCGTATCGGTCAGCGTCTCGTCCTGGTCGAAGGGAATGAATTTCGGAAAATTGTCCACGCCGTTCACATCGCGATAGACGATCTGGGGTTCGATCGCGTGTTCCCAGCGCGAGCTCTGGCCGCCCCATTCCCGCGCAAAGGCTGGCGGCCGGAGATCGACGGTCACCTCCTCCGTGGTCCGGTTCAGTCCGGTGTTCAAAATGGCGCCGGTGGGCGTCTGCTGCGCCCCGTAATGCGTCTCCCGCACCACGAACGTCGGTGTGATGCCGAGCCACGGACCCCAGCGCAACGGCATCGTCAGCGACGGAGCCACTTCCGTCCGCTGTACCGCCGGACCCGTGTCGCTTTGCGGGGAGTTGCTCTCGTTGCGATGCGCCGCGTCCGCGAACATGTCGAAGCTGAAGTACAGCGGCAATTTCTGCAAGAGCGCGCGATCGGTCGAGCTGAAACGCGCCTCCGGCGCCTGGCGCGAGACGACGAACTCCTCAGGCGAGAGCGTCAGGAAGTTCTTGTAGTTCAGCGCCGCAAAATCCAGGCTGTACCCATTGAAATTGTTCGTGACGAAAGCCGAGCTGCGCACCTCCGGATTCACCGCCTGGTAATACGTTCCCGCGAAGGCCTGCCGGAACGTCATCGAACTCAATTGATTCAAGCTGGCGGCCATTCGCCAGCCGCTGCCAAACAGCGCGTCAAACGTCTCGTCAGCGTTGTAACCGCCCTGGTTGGGAGCGTTGCGGTCGATCACGCCAAAATAATCGGCGCTGAAGTTGATATTCCTGGCCGGTCTGCCGCGCAGGTTCCCGATCTGGCTCCAGCCGATCTTGCTGTAATACTGGCCGCCCAAAGTCATGTCGAACCAATCCGTCGGCGCCCAGTAATACGATTCTCCTGCAACGAAGCCCTTGATCGAGGACTCGCCGATATCGGGGATCAGGAAACCCGACTGCCGCAAATTCTTGCCGGCCGGCAGCGTGGCGTAGGGCAGGTAAAGGAGCGGAATCGAGAACATCCGGAAGTTCGCCCCGTACAGCTTCACCGACCGGTTGATGTGAACCACCGCGCGTCCCGTATAAAACTTCCAGCTCGGCTTTCGCTGATCGCACACGGTAAGCCATGCCTGATGGATCACGTAGGTGTCATCGTTGATCCGTTCGATCCGGCGCGCCGAGAAGGTAAGCGGATTCGGACTGACGAGCAGGGATGGATTGGGCGGCCGGATCGCCCGAATCGTGCCGTACACCTTTTCGAACGAACCGAGGCCGGTCGAGAGGTTGTAGGCGCCTTCCGTCCCTTGAATCGTCTGGTTCTGGTAATCGAAGCGCACGTGGCCCCGGAGGTTGATCTGCTGGGTCTTGGAATTGTATTCGACGTGGTCGGCATGCAGCGTTACCGCGCCGTAGCGCGCTACGACGTTTCCGTCGGCGTAGTACATCGGGCCGACCCAGCGCTGCTGGTCGGCTCCGAGTTCGATCGCCGCCTGTCCCGCTTTCCGTTTTGTTTGCGCCCCCGCCCGTACCGCCGGGAGCGCCACGCCAAGCAAGAGAACGAAAAGGGGCAATCCCAGATTGATCCGCTGTCCACGACCCTTCACGCCATGGCTCACTCGAGAGGAAGGTTAGCCTAGCACGGCCTGGAAAACACCGGCAACGCTCACTCGGCAACCCGTAATCTCAACGAACGTTGCTTGATTGGCGACACGCTCTCTCGCTCTTCGATTCCCTTCGCCGCTGCAACCGGATAGGATGATGTTCCCGCGACCTGCAGCGCAACAGGAAGGAAAGTGGCATACGTTTGTCCACATTGCGGCGCTGCCAATCGACCGGCCAGCTTCTGGTGCGTTTTTTGTCGCGCCCCCCTGCGCGCCGAAACCGCTGCTGAGCCCGTTTCGCGTTCCAGCCGGCAGGCCGCCGCGCCCCAAGCTCGCCAAGCCGTCTCGGTCGTCGAGGCCGTTGAACCTGCCCAATCGGCCCCTTCCTCGGAACCTCAGTGGCGGCTCGAACTCAATCGCAAGGTTGAAGCCTACCGCGAACGGCACGGTACCGCCCTCCCGAAGCCGCCGCAATCCCGGCTGCCCTTCCCGGAACCGGCTGTTGCTCCGGAGTTCAAACCCGCTCCGGTCCGTCCGCCGAAACCCCGGCCCGTTGAGCGACAAGGGTCGGAGCGGCTGCAGATTTTCGTCGATCAGCAGGGCCTCGACTTCCCTGCTGGTACCATCCCGTCGCCGAATCACGCTCTCGTGCCGGTGGCGCCGCTCCCTCGGCGCGCCCTGGCCTGGTGCATTGATATTGGGTTTCTGATCGCCTGCTGGGGAATGTTCCTGGGGCTGCTGGCCGGCCTCGGCGTCGGGATTGCCACGAATCGGCTGGCGCTGGGTATCTACATGGCGATCCTTTTCTTGCTCTACGCGCAGTATTTCGGCCTGTTCACAACCTTCGGAGGCACAACCCCTGGGATGCGGGTCGCCCGCCTGCGCGTCGTGAGCTTCGACGGCAATCCGCCAACGCCCAAGCAACTCCTCTGGCGCAGCCTCGGCTACCTGGTGGCCGGCGGCGCTGTCATGCTGGGCTTTCTGTGGGCGCTCTGGGACGAAGACCGACTCTGCTGGCAGGACCGGGCCTCGCAAACGTACCTTACGGCCCTCCCTCCCATTGCCGAACACAGTCCCGCCGAAGCGCCCCGCTGAACGCCGCCCTCTGCCGTTTTCGGTCCGGCAACACCACCCCTCCCGGCTGCCTTTTTCTTCGCCGGCCTGCTAGACTGGAGGGGTGAAACGGGGCTTCCTTAATCAGAAGCTGGGTAAACGACCCACCCACCGAGCACGCTTGCAAAAAGCCGCCCGAACGGCTTGGCCGCATGCCGGCTCGTCGCGTGGCTATGGTGCGTCGGCCGCCCATCCGAAAGCCGGGAAACCCGTCGAGTCGCGGTAACGGGGCAAGGCCGCGAGGGATGATATAATCTGAGAATTTAAAGGTAAAACCATGGGACGCACGTTTCGCATCGCCGTCTTCTCCTTGTCGGTACTCGTCCTGGGCTACGTATCTTTCGGATACGTCTTCGGCCAGACGAAACAGGACAAGCCCTACCAGTCGCTAACGGTCTATGGCGAGGTCCTCGACCACATCCAGCAGGATTACGTCGACCAACCCGATCTGCACCTGGTCACCGTAGGCGCTCTGCACGGCCTGCTCGAGGCGCTCGATCCAGAGTCGAGCTACCTGAGCCCCCAGGAATACGTCGAATGGAAGAAGGAAGAGACTGACCATTCCAAAGGCGGCGTCGGTGTTGCGCTCTCGCGCCGCGGCTATATCTTCGTCATCTCGTCCTTGCCGAACAGCCCGGCGCTCAAGGCCAACGTGCGCGAAGGTGACATCCTCGAAGCCATTGCCGGTTTCACGACGCAGGACATGTCAATCCAACAGGCGCATCTTCTGCTCGAAGGCCCTCCGGGAAGCACCGTCAAGGTTTCCGTCATCCGCGGCGGCAATCCTAAGCCGCAGGATGTCGAGCTGACGCGCGCAAACATTCCGCCGCCGGGCCTTTTGACCACCCGCTTCGAGGGCGATGTCGCTTATCTGCGCATTGCCGCCTTCGATCATGGCGCCGCCAAACAGATCCGTTCTCAGCTCCTTCAGTTCGAGCGCCAGGGCGCCCACACGCTGATCGTCGATCTTCGCGGCTGTGCCTCCGGAGAATCCTCCGAGGCTATTCAAACCGCCCAGTTCTTCCTGAAATCCGGAACGATCGCCTCCCTGCGCGGACAGACCATCGAAACTCAGACTTTTTCCGCCGACCCCTCGAAGCAAGTCTGGACCGCTCCGGTCACCGTTCTCACTTCGGGCAGCACTGCCGGACCGGCCGAGATTCTCGCCGGGGCGATTGCCGGCAATCATCGCGGCGACACCGTCGGCCAGAACACGCAGGGCCTGGCGTCAGAACAGAAACTGATCCCCTTGCAGGACGGCTCGGCTTTGCTCCTGACTGTCGGCATCTACTACACGCCCGACGACAAGGCGATTCTCAACAACGGCGTCAAGCCGACCGTGCAGGTGCCTCCGCCGAACTCGCAGCAGGCGCTGCTCGATAGCCAGGACGTCGCGCCCGACCCGACGCCCGGCCAACTGCCTGCTGCGACGGACCCGATCGTCAAAAAGGCGATCGAAGTTCTCCAATCCGGCTCTGCCGCAGGCAACACAACCACCGGCGCCGCTCAGACTGTGAGTGACTGAGAGGCTGCACCGGCGCAAGACGCCAGCGCCCGCATTCCCGTGAACTCTCAGCTCGGCTTGCTCAAGAGAGCCCGTTCGTCAGATTCGTCTTCGTGTAGCGCCGGCGTCTCGCCGACGTTTTTTTTCGGTGTGTGGTAGCCACGGTCGGCGCTCTTCCTGCCGTGGATCTGTGCTCTCGAAATCCGCGGACACGCCCCCGCACGCAACCTTTGCTCGTCGAATGCATCCCTGTGGAATGGGAGAAAAAACAACGATGATGCCAAACCGAAATCTGGGACGCTCCGGCGCGTCCGTCTCCCTGCTCGGATTGGGCTGCATGGGCATGTCGGAATTTTATGGCCAAGCCGATGAAGTCGAATCTCTCGCCACGATTCATCGCGCCATCGAACTCGGCGTGAATTTTCTCGATACGGCCGACGTCTATGGCCGCGGGCATAACGAACAGATCGTTGGTCGGGCGATTCGTGACCGCCGCCACGAGGTCATCCTCGCCACCAAATTCGGCAATGTCCGCGATGCTGATGGCCGTTGGGTTGGTGTCAACGGCCGCCCTGAATACGTCCGCGCGTGCTGCGAAGCCAGCCTTCGCCGCCTCGGCATCGACACGATCGATCTCTACTATCAGCACCGCGTAGATCCCGACGTCCCGATCGAGGAAACCGTTGGTGCCATGGCCGGTCTCGTCAAGGAAGGCAAAGTAAAAATGCTCGGCCTTTCGGAAGCCTCCGCAGCCACGATACGCCGCGCACACAAGACGCATCCAATCGCCGCTGTGCAAACCGAATATTCTCTCTGGACGCGCGATATCGAATGCGAAATCCTTCCAACCATCCAGGAACTCGGCATTGCGCTCGTCGCCTACAGTCCACTCGGCCGCGGCTTCTTGACTGGCCGCTTCCAGCGCCCGGAGGACATCCCCGCCGACGATTACCGCCGCAACTCTCCGCGCTTTCAGGGCGAGAATTTCTATGAAAATCTCGAACTGGTAAAAGGCGTGGAAGAACTGGCCAGCGAAAAGGGCGCGACATCCGCGCAGATCGCCCTCGCCTGGGTACTCGGGCAGGGCGAAAACATCGTGGCCATCCCTGGCGCCAGAACGCGCGAGCATCTCGAGGAAAATCTTGCTGCCGCCGCGGTTACCCTCTCATCCGACGAGTTGCAGCGCCTCGAAGCCATCTTCCCCCGCGGCGTCACCAGCGGCGCCCGCTACCCCGAACAAGCCATGCGGCGTGTCAACATCTGACAAGAAGCCGCATCCATCCCTGTGACTACGAGGCCAGAGCTTCTCGAATCATCGGAACGACATGCTTGGCAATCGCGAGCGAAGACGTGAGGCCCGGCGATTCGATGCCGACAAGGTGAATCATGGAGGGAAACTGCGGATCGTGCTCGATGATGTAATCGCGCTGGCCGTGTTCGCCCGGGGGCAGGAGCTTGGCGCGAATCCCGCTGTAGGAAAGAACGGCATCCTCGAGCCCAACTTCGGGCAGCAAATGATGAGCGTAGCCGGCGAAGTTCTCGACCGGCTCGCGGCCACGCTCGTAATCGTTCTTGTCCTCAATGTAGCGCGCCGTGGGACCGATTAGTACGCTACCCCAAAGCGTTCGGGTCAGATGGATGCCGAGGCCCAGTCCGTCATGCCGCGGCACGGGATAGACGAGCCCGTTGAGCAGATGCGATTTCGCGCGCACCAGCTCCCCGTATTCGCCTCGCACCGGATAGATGCGATACCGCGTGTTGCCAACCATGGCGGCAACCTCGTCGGAAAAAAGTCCGGCGCTGTTTACCAGGCACCGCGTCTCGATCTCGCCTGCCGCGCTAGTGACCTTCATACCGCCCGCCACCGGCTCGATGCGTTCGACGCGAGCGTTCGTCAATAGATGCGCGCCGCGCTCGGTGGCAATTCGCGCGTAAGTCTTCAACAGGTCTTCCGCTATGATCATGCCCGTTGATGGCACCTCGATGGCGGCCACTGCTTCGACATGCGGCTCAAGTTCGCGAATCCGCACGCGGTCGACGATTCGCAAACCCTCCACGCCGTTTTTCCGTCCGTTGGCCGCGAGGGATTCGAGGTCTCCGATCTCGGCTTCCGAAGTCGCGACCACCAATTTGCCGCTATGGCGATGCGGAATATTGTGCGCGGCGGCGAAATCGTAGAGCAGCCGGTTGCCGGCCATGCACATCTGTGCCTTCAGCGAGCCGGGCGTGTAGTAAATGCCGGAGTGGATCACGCCGCTGTTCCGCGAACTCGCGCCCATTCCGAGCTTCGGCATCGCTTCGAGCAGGAACACGTCGTCCCACACGGTGCTCGCTTCGAGCGCAATCGCCGCGCCGACCACCCCGCCACCTACAATGACGATGTTCGCCCGATCCATACTTGGTGGCTCATTCCTCGACGAGAGAGTGTAACTTAATCGGCCACAGCGTGGCGGCGGGAGAGGGGAGTGAACTCGGGCTTGAAGAATAGCGCTGGCGCTGGACCTTTTCCCGGTACCGGTCGTGCCGGGCAACTTCTCCCCACTGTGAGATGAAGAGGCTGAACTAATCCCTCATATGCAGCAAAAGGGGAGCGAGCTTCCTGGACGTCGGGTCATCGAATAGGCCGGTTGCGGCAAGTCCATTCGCAGTCTGGTACGCCTTGAGGGCATTCCGCGTCCTCAGGTCGAACGTGCCTGTAGCAGGGCCTTTATAGAAGCCCTCCTCGGCCAGTGCGGTCTGAACTTCGGTCCAGCCGCGTCGCGTGCTCTGCAGCCAATACAAAAGGTGGGGACCCAAGGGGTTCGGCTGCGGCGGCTGCGCGGGCTGAAACTTCGGCAGGTAAGGTTCAAGGCGCTGGATTGTCAGTCCATCTATCTTGCCGGTGGCGAGAAGGCTGTTCGCAGTCTGGAAACGGCGGATGGCGTCGGAGGCGTCGGCATCCCATCGCGTGGTGGGGGCCGTGTGAAGATAGCCCGACTTGGCCAAACCAGCCTGGAGTTGCTCGACGCCCTTGCCCGTGCCAGCCATATCCAGCCAGTCGGCTGGCGAGAGCGAGATGGGCCGCTGCACTGCAGGCTTGGGGGCTGGAGGCGGCGAAGGTCGCGGCGGCGGCCGATAGGGCAGATTGACGATATTGACGTAATATTTACCGTCGTCCGGAGCATAGAAAAGCCTCAGGACCAGTGTTTCCCCCATCAGTCCAGCTAACGCTCTCCTCGCGGTCACGTTATCGGCGCTCAGTTCTCCATGATAGCGGAAGAACACGTTGTTGGGAGCTGAAGCCACGCCGAACTGGCGGCCCCACTTCAGCGAGAGCTGATTGCAGATCTCTCCTAGCATCTCTGCGAGCGTCCGATCCTTTTTAGGAATGTAGATGCCGGCGCCGAGAACGTCCGGCTGGTACCTGAAGGTTCCCGACTCGTCCCGTACTTGCTCCGGATACACTTCCCACCGCGGACCGTAAGGCATTTCGATCTTCCGAACGGTGAATACTTGTCCGCCCTGAGTCGCGAACTGGTTGAGCACCTGCTCGATCAACGCCGTGACGCCGCCCTCCGGTCTTGAAGTCACCGGCGTGCAGCCAATGGTGGCAGCATTGCAGCGAAGGTAAGGCACCCCTTCCGGCTTTCCGGCTACTTCCGTGTACTGAACTGAGACCGTACTGATCTTCGGCCCTACCGTAATATGGCCGGGGCGATAGCTGATCCCCTCGGTATCCTGGGGAGCAGCATACTCGGCGTCCACATAGTCAATCAGCACGCCATACTTTTTCTCGATAACGTCCATGGCCGCCGCCACGGGCCTCGCATCAGTAACCTTGATTGTTTCCGCCGTGCTGGGCCCCTGCAACGTCTGCGCAACAGCGGGGCGTACGCAGAGTGCATGGAAGGCCAGCGCGCCGACCACTGCCAGTGTCATTTTGCCAGGCCACATCGGAACCCTCCTCAATTCTTGCACGGTCTGTTCCCCACGGTTGAGTTGGAATAATACTCACACTCGAAGGTGACACTGCCACCTTGCGGTTGCACCTCCGAATAGACTTTTGTGGCGGTGATCTCGTACATCAACTGATTGGTCGTGTAAGGCTGCGGTCCTGACAGGCCATCTACGTTCATCTGTTGGGGCAGGGTGATGTCGCAAGGAAGGCTTACATTCTGCTGGTACCAGTCCACCCCTTGGCTCCACATGCCGACATAGTCCCAGCCCCAGTTGCCTGTCTGTGTCACGTACCAGCCCCCGCCCGTCACACCCGTCGCCTTCGGGGTGGGGCTCAGCGCCACGTAACAAGTATCACCTGCCGTCCCTCCGGACTGCTCAAACACGAACCTCCCCGCGAACGCGTTCACGCTAGCAGGGGAGGGGACCAATGTGCGTTCCCAGAGTCCAACCGTCGCATTCTGGGAGGGGTATGGTGCGGCCCAACCCTGCGCCGAGGGGGTTTCGCTGGCTGGCAAATCCGTTTGACTCTTAAGTAGGGGAGGAGCAGCGAAATACCAATACGACGCCTCCCAGGTGGTGTAATCGTTCAGGAATCCACCCGGCAGCGGTACGCAATACTGTGCTCCGCTCGAGTTATTGATGTAGCCCTGCGAGGTCGCATCGCCAGACCCAAGGATGTAGTATTCCAAACACGTGCCCCCAGCGTTTATGGCTAACGTCAGGTCGCCGGATTGATCGAGTGTTCCGGTGACTGGGCCGGAAGGGCGATCACTCGGATACTCGGTGCCACTTATCGTCCAGGTGCCGTCGGAATTCTTTGACTGGCTGAGGACGAGTTCGTCCGTGAAACCACCGTCGGAATAAAACCAGGTACCTCCCACATACTGCGGAATCGAGGGCGATCCGAGCACCAGGACGCAGGGTTGCGAACCAGGGCAACCCGCGCTGCCGGCAGGGAGATAAAAGGGCGGATTGCTAGGAGATATCACCGTAAAGCTTGCGTTGATGACATCGTTGCCTCAGGAGTAGCCCTTGTTCTCCGGCCAGCCGTTGCTGCGCGGGCAACCAGTCTCACTGGCCGAGTCGTCAGAGCCATAGCCGGTGGAAGTGGAAGCTGTGACCACGAAGTCGCCGGACACAGATGTGAAAGGCAAAGTGAATACAATCTCGGCGTCGGTCCACATTGACACGTTAGCGGCGGGGACCCTAGCGCCTCCGACGGACACGAAGCCGAGCCCGGATGTGTCGCCATATGTAGTGCCGAAGCAGTAGCCACGGACATAGATCTTCGTTACGCCGGCGATGCCGGCCTGCGGCGAGATGCTGGCTATGTGCGTCGTCCAAGTAACCGGAGGGTAGATGCCCGGCTCGGCGCAGGCGCTCGCGGCCGAGGGAAGCAGAGAGAAAAGAAGGAAGACCAGCCAAAGGGGATGGAGAACCCATTTGCTCATGACGCCCCCTTTTGTCAAAAGCCAACCAAAGGTAGCGGCAGCATACCCCCCCAACTGCGACGTCAAGGCAAGATCGCGCGTGCGGGGATTTACTCTTTGTACTAGCAGCCTAGGAGGCGACCAACGGCCGACGCGGTTCAAGTCCGCGAAGGAGACGTGCCGGTGCCGCCACTACAGGCACTCGCCCACCACGCCGCAAGTCCTACTTCCACGAATGCGCCGCCGCAACCACAATTTTCGCGAGCCCCTCCACATCGCGTGTGTCGCTGATTTCGCCAGGCGAATGCGAATAGCGCAGGGGCCAACCGAGTGCGACGTCGACCGAGCCGTATCGCAGATAGGCCGCGCCGTCGTTGCCGCCGCCGGTGACGCCGTATTGAATCGGAATCTTGTTCGCTTCCGCCAGATGCACCATTTCCTGGACGTCCCGCGTGGGCACGATATTGGAATTGTCCACCGCGCGCACCACGAACCCGTGTCCCACCAAGGCATCGCCGAATCTCTTCGATTCGAGCGGCGAGTCTGCGCTGACGAACGTATCGATGGCGAAAACGTACTGCGGCACGCGGTCTTCCTTGGCCAGTTCCCCCGCGAATGCCGCCGCGCCGTCGAGGCCCAGTTCCTCCTCCGTGGTGAATACGAAAGTGACGTTGCCGTGGAAGTTCGGCCCTAGCGCCCAGGCCGCGGCAATCAAAGCCGTGTCGCCAACGCGGTCGTCGAAGCTGCGGCAAGTGGCGATTGTCCCGAGAAGCTTCCGGTATGTCTTGGGAATCGTCATCATGTCGCCGACTTTGACGCCCATCTGCCGGGCCTCGTCGGCTGTCCGCGCGCCAACGTCCACGCGGTAGGTCGCCCCGCGCTCGAACCGCAAAGATAGCCCGTTCTTCTGCCAGCCATTCGGCAATTCGAGAATTCCCTGCCGCGGCCCCTGCGAAGTGAGCACGAGCAGCGGATGGCCGAGGTAATACTCCAGGAAACCGCCGCCTTCCCATTGCACTTCCAAACGGCCGTTGTCGTCTATCGATTTCACCTGGAAGCCGATTTCGTCCATATGCGCGTCAAAAACCATGCTCGGCCCTTTCTCGCCCGGCGCCGGCGTCCAGCGCAGGATCAGGTTTCCCGCGCTGTCGGTTTCCGTCTTGGCCCAGGGAGGCAGCAGTTGCTTGATCGCGTCGCGCACAGGCCCTTCGCGGCTGCTGATTCCGTAGCTTTCCACCAGGTCCTTCAGGATCGTCGGTACCGGCGGAGCCGTCTTCGGCCGCGCGGGAAGCTCAATCCGTGGCGGCGCAAGCGCCTGCATCACCGGCGCGGTGAACGAACCCTGCAAATACAATTCGAGCAGTTCGGCGAGATGAGCCAGATCGCCGGAATCGATCAGCGCGGCGGGAGTCGAGGGCCAAGCCGTCGCAATCGCCAGATGCGCGAAGCTCGCAGGCAGCGCCGGTTTCGGCAGATAGCCCGGCGGCTGTGGCGACGCGGAATGATCTGTCGCGAGCGGGATTCCATGCGCCGATGCCAGTTGCTGGAGTTCCGCGCCAAGTCCCGTGAGCGGCGCTTGCGGACTTGTTCCGACAACCAGCACGCCCGCGCCCGGTTGCTTCGTCGGCGCCTCGCCCGCGGCCGACGGGCCGCGTCCCGGCAGTGCCGGCCCAACGTAAATCATCTGGTCCGGATGAAAGCGGTCCATCACGCGCTCGAGCCCATGCCCGCCAGACCATTCTTGTGTGACGAATGCCACGATCAGCGTGCCGTGAATTTTCGAGGGATCGATGTGCCGCAGCATTTCGAGCAGCGCCGCGGCGCCAAATCGGTCGCCGACGGCCATCGCGGTCATTTTCCCCGTGCCCAGTTCGTAGAGGTGACGATCGAGGGCAATCGGATCGAGCAGATCGACGCCCGTACTCCGCGCTTCCGCCGCCGAATGCGCACCGATATCCACATACACCTGCTCGGGCGTGAGGACGTGATGAACGGGTACACCGCCCTCTTCGAGGTGAATCGAAGGACCGGCGATCACGCCCGTAACGGCGCGGCCGGATGCGGTGAAGATGGTCACTGGCTCGGCCGAGGACAACTCATCAAACACGGGGCTCGCGCCGAACTGCGGCAGGCGCTGCACGCGCAGGTAACCGTCCGGAGTGATGTCGCTGACCACGTAGCCGGGCTCGTCGATCGGCGTCACCAGCAGACGCCGCGGCGCGCCGCTGCCGATCGCGACGATGACGTCGCCCAACTCGTCTTCCTGCGGCTTCCACTTCGCCATGTCCTGGCGCAGAACGCTGGACAAATGCCATTCGTACCCCGTCACTGCCGGCGTCTGTACCAGCTTCTGCAAATCCTGATTGAGCGTTTGCCCCCACAGTGGCCCTGCAACGACCGCCGCCAGCGTAACGGCCAGAAACCCCTGCCACATGCGCTGCTTCATTTGTTCCCTCCGACGCTTTCTGGCGAAACCCATGCCTCAAACGAGCGAATCTATCACATGCCATGGATTCCCGCCCGGGGAACGAAGCAGTCCGGAGTAGCACAGCCACTGCTGGCTGCGGCCTCTCTGGCGTGCGGCGCTGGCGCTGGTGTCGCCGCGCGGCCAGGCAGGATACCCGATTGTGCGGATGCGAACTTCAGGCAGGCGGCGTTGCTGGTTCAAAAAGCGCCTTGAGCGGCAACGGCAGCACGACAGCCGGCAACTCGATCCGGAACAGCGCTCCGCCTTCCTCGCGGTTCTGGCAAGCGATCTGCCCGCTGTGCTCTTGAATGATTCCGTAACACATGCTCAAGCCGAGCCCGGTGCCCTTGCCGATTTCCTTGGTGGTGTAAAACGGATCGAAGACCAGTTCCGGGCGCTCGAGCCCCGGCCCCGTGTCCGCGAATTCCACCGCGACGTTCGTTCCCTCCAGCTGCGTGCGAATGCTCAGCTGTCCGCCGCCGGAAGGACGCATCGCGTCGGCGGCGTTGTCGATGATTTCGTAAAACACCTGCAGCAGCAATTTCGGATCGCCGCGCACGGCGGGCAGATTCGGTTCGCGCTCGAGTTTTGCGATGACGTTGCAATCGGAGAGGTGAAATCGATGCAGCTGCACGACGCTCGAAAGCAGCGCATTCAAATCGAGCAGGGTCCGCTCGGCGGGCACCTGACGCGCAAAGCGCAGCAGGTTATCCACCAGCGCGCGCGTGCGCTGCGCCTGTGTTTGAATCTTGTGCGCCGCCGACCGCACACGCTCGCTCGCCCCAGGCTCGGCGAGCAGCAGTTCGGTATAGCCAAAAACCGCCGTCAGCGGGTCGCTCATCTCGCGCGCCGCGCCCGCGGCCAGATCGCCCAGAGACGCCAGCTTCTCGTTGAGCACCATATACGTCTGCAAGCGGTTGGTCTGGTCGAGCGAGCGCTGCGTGTCGCGCATCAGCGAGCGCCGATGCGCGTCGACACGCCGCTGCCGCAACAAAAGCAGCAGCACACCAATGAGGATCGTCCCCAGCGTCAAGTCGATGCGGTAATTGCGCACTACCTGATCGGACGGAGCCAGCACCGACCACGCGCCCAGCAGCGGGAGCGATATGACTCCCGCGACGGCCAGCCGCAACGCCCAGCGATGGTCCATCGCCAACCCCGGAATTTCCACCGGTGCCGGCGCCAGTCGATGGGATTCCAGGCCCGCGATCCCGAGCCAGAGGAACGAAGCCAGAAGCGGAAGATCCCACAGAGAGCCAGGATGGTAGTCGCCTATTGCAATGGCCCAGCGAATGAGCAACCAACCCGCAGCATGCAACGACGATGCGCCGAGCAGGTGCGTGTAGAGGCGGCGCCAAGTCCCTTGCGTCGCGTGCCACAAGACACCGAGCAGCGCCACGAGCAGCAAGCCCGTGGCCGCGGTCAACTCGATATAGTGCCGCTCGAAGAGCGGCGAGGCGATCGTGGCCGCGCCCGGCACCAGCACGAAATACCCGTAGAGATACAGGCACCACGCCGCCAGAAGACTCAAGTCCGTGTAACCGTAGCGCAGCGCTTTCCCAAGCCCGCGCCGATGCGGTCGCACCGCGAGCGCGCCCAGCATCGGCACCACACTCAGGTAGAAAACAATGTCCGCGAGGCCCGGCGGATTTGTGCGGTTCCGGCTCAGCAGACCGATCGCCCACATCAGTTCGCCCGTCGACCACAGCAGGCACCCGATCGCCCACAACGTCCAGAAAATGTTCTGCCGCCGGTACCGCGAACCGGAATTTGCCAGCAGCCCCAGATTCGCACTGAGCGGTACGAGACACAGAACCACCACGGCAAAAATGTAGAGTCGCCGCCCCGGCCCCAGCCAAAGCGACACGGCCGCGTAACCGCCCAGAAACAGGCAGGCCATCCAGATTGTCTTGGTCGGCGAGCGTTCCCCGCGCATTGCAGATGGAAAAATTGTATGACTGGAAGGGAGAAACAGCTTTGGTACTTCCGGTTCATTCTGCGGGCGGCGTGCGGCCAGGACAACTCACCGCTGCGGCACGCCCGAGCCCACGGTCAGGCGAGACGTTGACCGTGGCTACTAGAGACTAAGCTTGTACCAAACCTCAGCTGGCCTGATTTCAGGGGCTGAAGCCCCCAGTTTTGCGCGGCTCAATGTCAGGGCTGAAGCCCTGACCCCCGAAACCATGGCTTTGAAATAAGTTCTGGAGCTCTGGCGGAGGAGGAGGGATTCGAACCCCCGAGACCCTCACGGGCCTAACGGTTTTCAAGACCGCCGGTTTCAACCACTCACCCACTCCTCCGAAATTAACTGCTTGAGCCAGTGTAACTTACTACCCGTCTTTGTGACAGTCTGCCCCGCGAATGGTGCATCCTGGGGCCGACTGTCACAAAATTGTCACAAGCCCCGTTCAGTTTGTCGACGGCAGCCTGCTTGGATGCGAGGTTCGTGTGCGTGTAACGCATTGTCACTGTAACAGTCGAGTGCCCGAGTAGCTCTTTCACGGTCACGATGTCCGCACCCCGGTCCAGCAAGCGAGAAGCGAAGGTGTGGCGCAGCGTGTGCCACGTCACGCCGGAGATTCCTGCCTTCTTGCAGGCCAGGGCGAATCCAGCTTTGAGATCGACAAACGGTTTTCCGGTCTCAGAGTTGTAGAAAACGAACTCGTTTTTCTTCGCCAGATGCCAAGCCTGCAAAACCTCGAGAGCCTGCGCATTGATCGGAACGTCTCGGGTTTTGCCGGTCTTGTAAGCGAAGACATTCAAAACACGATTTTCCCAATCTACCTGAGACCAACGTAGCGAGAAGACTTCCCCAATTCGCAGGCCCGTATTCAGGTCAAACCGAACCAAATCCTGAATGTATGGGGCTGCGTTCTGAAGCAGTCTCTCTTCCTCTTCCGGGCTCAAGACCCGCACGCCGGTGTTGAATTCCCGAAAGAATCTCACCTTGCGAACGGGATTTGAGTCCAAATAGAGATCCCAAGTGATCGCGAGATTGAACATCCGCTTGAGCAAGGCCAGCTCCCGATTCACGGTCGAGCCCGAAACCGACGAATGCCGATGGAGCTTGTACACCTCAATTTCGGCAGGCGTGATTTCCCCGAGCTCTCGCTCGCTCCCAAAGAATTCCTTGAGATGCTCAAGCATTTGCTCGTCTCGCAACCAGGACCGCTTGTTGGCCTTCGCATGTTCCATGTAGCGCTTACCGAATTCCTCCAAAGTGATTTTTACGGGCCTCTTGTAGACGCCCCGCAAAATCTCGGCTTTCCTCAATGTGAGAAGAGCTTCGGCATCTCGCCTGTTGGAACTATGCGAAGACTCCTGGACCCGTCTTCGATTTCGATCGCAGAAATCAATCCACCAGACTTGACCTCTTTGGTAGATACCCACTTGCGGCTTCCTTTCCTCCCTTTGCCAGCCGCGCCCATAATTTACTCGGAGCGCCCCCTATTTGGCTGAGAATCCAGCCGAATTGGACTTGACCCGGCTCGTCTCGATGAACTTCTTAAGGTCGTCAAGATCGAAGCGGAGCGCCCGGCCCATCTTCACGAAAGGAATCCGGCGCTGCCAGACCCACCCATACAGAGTGGAAACGGAGACCGCCATATAACGGGCGGCCTCTTGCACAGTGAGGAGCCGCGCCTCTGTAGCCGGTACTGAACCGTTCTCGACTTTGGCTTCGCTGCGCATCAGCACCGCCTCAGGAGCGGCCGTGCAAAACTCCTAGGGTCCTGCCGGCTTTGTGACATCACTCGCAATCCGCTTGTCCACGTTCTCCACTTCTAGATCTGATATTGGCCACCTGCGCCCCTGATTGGCAGCCGAATCTTAGCCCTCCCCCGCAGACTTTCAAGTTTTTGGGAATCGGGTTCCATGCGTCAAAACGCCTAGAGCAAAAGGGGCAAGGTGGGTTCTTGGGCTGTTTCAGAATTCTTTGGCTGATCGCAGGCTTGATGGCTGCTAATGCCCGTCCGCACCGCAGGCTACCTGTGCCTGACCGTTCGCTTGGCGCAAGTGTCCTGTGTAGGCAGGAGGCAGGAGTGCGTGTGCGTTGGTCATCCTCGGCAGGAAATCAATCGGTAGATGGAGGAAAGTCAGATGTCGAATGTCGGAGTGAACAAAGTAATCCTCATCGGGAACGCCGGGCAGGATGCAGAGGTGAGAGCGACGTCGTCCGGCAAAACGGTGGCAAATTTCTCGCTCGCCATTAACAGGCCCTTCCGGGAAGGCAACGGAGATCGCCAAAAGGTCGAGTGGGTGCATTGTGTTGCCTGGAACAAGCAAGCCGAAATCGCCGGGAAAATGATCACTAAAGGGAAGCAGGTGTTCGTTGAAGGGCGCCTGCAAACGCGGCAGTTCGAGGACCGTCAGGGCACGACAAGGACCGTCACTGAGGTCGTTGTGACATCTCTGCGCGTTCTTGGTCGGGCGGCGAATGGGAGCCCCAACGGCGGCGGGCAGCGCACCCCGGCGAGCAGCACTCAGCATGCTGCGGATGATGAGGTTCCGTTCTGAGTGTGGGCTACTCAATGCCGCCGCCAATCAATCCGGGAACTCAACGTATTCGGTGGATTCCCCGAGGCGAGCCTTCAACTCTTTCATCCATACCCGGGAACTGGTGCCGTGGATGAGGCGGCCCTGGAAGCCGAGCTTCTCCGCCACGTTGCTGTGGTTGTGGCGGATTTCGTCCCTTGTGACGCGACTGTAGAGGGCCAGGAACTCGGTCATGTTGGTCGGCTTCGAGAAGACGTACGTCGCGTGGCCGAGTTGAGGGGTCTCCACGATCACTGCCGTCTCAAGATCAAAAATATACTCGGACCGAAACAGGTACAGGTGGCGGGCGCGCTTCGAGAGCTGACGGTAGCAGAAGGCATCGTAGTCCGGCCGCCAGGTGATCAGGCCGACATCGAAATCGCCCGGAAGGCCTAAGCCAACGCAGAGTTTTTGCAGATCGGCTCGTTCCATCGGCGCAGATTCAATACGCAGGCGAATTTGATCGAGGGCTTCGACGTACTGACCGAATCGGTGGTGGGTCTTCTGGGCTTCGGCGATCTGCTCGTTAATGTTTGCGGGAAGCTGGACTTCGATGCGGCTGGGGAGCGCCGTCTCCCATTTCGCAAGATGCCATTCTCCGGCCCGGTGGTAATACTTCCCGCTTTGAATGAACGTCCCATTGATACCGATCTTGGCCGCCAGCAAGTGTTTCCACCGGTTCCAGGTCGAATCCCACAGTAACGGCAGCGCTGAATGGTCAAGCAAAATTTCCAGCTTGCGACGGGTGTCTCGGTGGACCCCATGCTCAGCGTAAAACATGAATTTCCGCAATGGCGCTCGAAAACGCATCTTTCGCTGTTCTGGCAAGAACGCCAGGATACGGGAGGCATAGAAGGTCGATCCGTCGCGTGAGAGATCTCCGGCCACGAGCAGGGAGCCGAAGCCGCTGTATGGGAAACGAGCGGGAGCCTCAGGGTAGGCCAAGAGAGAGTCGTAGCAAGAGCGCAGTTCGGGGCGGGCGAGAATGTTGAAGGCGCGCTCCAGTGTGGCGAGGTCGCTGGCGGGCGCTCGCGACGCGCGGAGTTCCAGGCTGCGGAGTTTGAAGGCGAGACGCAAGTCGGCCGGCGAAGCTTTGGAATCGACACGCAAAAGCTCGTAGAAAGAGGGCTGTCGGTCCCAGACTCGTCGGCGATTGCCAACGTAGAAATAATCCCGGAGTGTCTCGCAACGGAGATGGATCGCCGAGATCCCCAGCCGTCCTCCGGCTACCTGTGCCGAGACGAAGACATTGTTGCGCTTGTCCTTGTGGGGCTGCGTGGCATACCCGATCGGTGCCTGAAAGAGATCGCGCCTTCTCGTTCTTGGATTCGGGTTGCGGATGTAGATTTCCGTGCCAGCGTCGGCCGCTTCGAGGGCGAGAGGGAAACGAAGTTCGTCTCCCGGACGAATGAAGGACGCCAAGAAATTCGAGACCAGGATGGACGTGCCATCGACAAGAATGCACTCTGTCTTTGGACCGCTGGGATTCGTTCCCAGGACCAGCCTCTGGCACACATCGGGCGGAAGCGCAGTCCCGCATTGAAGTGCGGCTCTCATCGCGGAGAGGACGTTAGAGCCGGTCGGGCACTTTGGCAAACAAGCGAGAATAATCGCTAGCCCTGCCGGCTCAGCAGGTTACGGAGCGTGAGGGCATACGAGACGGATATCGCTTCGGTTGATGTCAGCCAGCGTGGCTGAGTTCTTCCCGGATCACCCGGCGCAGCGTCGCCTCAAGCGGCTCCGGAGCCCGCCGGATATGCTGCCGGAGCGCGTCATTGATCAGCGTCTGATAGTTGCCGCCACCAGCCTGATCCACTTGCTGGCGAAACCAGTCGAGAATGTCGTCATCCAGCCGAATCGTTATCCTGGTCTTGCCCTTTGGAACCGAGATGGCGGGTCCGCGTTTTGCTCTGCGGAAATCGTATTCACACTTCATGGCTCTCCTCATACTGCGACCGCTCGCGCAAGGTCGCTGGCCGCGTCGAAATGATCCGCACCTTCTCGCCGCGCCAGGTATACACAACCACCAGAAGTCTGCCGAGCGCGTCCATGCCCAGTGTGATCCATCGCTCTTCGTCTTCGGAGTAGGGATCGCGAATCGTAAGAGCCGAATCGTCTTCGAGTGCGATGACGGCATCTGCGAAGTGGATCCCGTGTTTTGCGAGGTGGGCCCGGGCCTTGGCCGGATCCCAT
>JAGWOX010000295.1 GCA_028877145.1 Acidobacteriota bacterium
TGTTCGCCGAGAGCTGCCGCACCGGCAAGCCGGGCGAATTGACCGCCGAGAACGGCTGCGCGGCCGTGGCTATCGTTTTTGCCGCGCTCGCTTCGCTCGAACGGAACGGGCAATACGTGCGCATCGCCGACGTGATGGCCGAAGCGCAGGCGCGCGTCGCCAAGGTGGGAAGCCATGTTGCCTAGCCGCTATTTTCTGGACCTCACGCAGCCGGAGATCGCCGAGCAGTTGCGGAAAAATCCCGTCGTCATCCTGCCCACCGGCAGCGTGGAGCAGCACGGCCCGCATTTGCCCTCGGGCACGGACGCTTTCGCCGCGCGCGTGATCGCGCATGCGGTCGCAGAGCGCATGGACGCGCTCGTGCTGCCCGACACGCCGCTCGGCGTCACGCCGTTCCACATGCACTTCGAATCCACCATCACGCTTTCGCCGGAAACGTTTCAGCGCATCCTGGTGGAGACGGGCGCTTCGGCGGCGAAGCACGGCGCGAAATACATTCTGCTTTTGAACTGGCACGAGCTGAACATTCCCGCGCTCGCCGTGGCCGCCGATGCGCTGCACCGCGAACACGGGCTGACCGTCCTCACCGTACAGGCGTGTTACGTCGCGCAGGACATGTTCGGTCCCGATTGCGGCGGCCTGACGCACGGCGGCGAGATCGAAGCGCTCGCCGTGATGGCGTTCGATCCGAAACTGGTGCACCTGGACCGCGTCGGCAATTCTTCCGAGCAGCAGCATGCGCGTAAAATGGACAAGCTGCGGCGCACGCTCAGCTACCAGCCGATTCTCACCGACGTCCGCATGATGGCGCCCACCGGTTGGTACGGCAATCCGCAGCCGGCGACCGTCGAGAGGGCCACGCGCATGCTCAACGAACTGGCGGATGCCATCGCCAAAGAATCCACCGAGATCTTCCACGAGCTCGACCGGGTGCTGACCCCGATGGCGAGAACCGCCGAACTTAAGTAGCGTAGGGAAACGGGAGCCGCAATGGCGCGCGTTTTTCGAAAAGCCGACGCAAAGCCGCTGGGCCTTCCCGGCCGGAGCGCCCGCGAAATCCTTTCGGGCGCAACCGGCGCGCGCTCGGCCACGCTCCGGCTTGTCGAAATCGCGCCCGAGCGGCCCGGCGACGCCATTCGCGGACCGCACTACCACACCGACGTCGAGGAGTGCATTCACGTCCTTTCCGGACGCGGCACGACCTACGCCGAAACTGGCGAATTCCCGCTCGAGCCGGGTGACACCGTGCTGATGCCCGTCGGCGAAAAGCACGTTACGCGCAACACCGGAGACGAACCGCTCGTCCTCCTCTGCTTCTTCCCTTCCCCCGATATCCGCGCGGGCATGAAGGAAGAAACCCCATCCCCAAGGACCCCTTCAAAATCATGACGATCGATGTTCTCTGTCTCCGTCCGCTGGCCGATTTCGAACGCGCGGGAGCCACGCCGCCGGCGGCGCTCCAGATCGCTTATCGCGGTCCGGCCGATCCCGACGTTGCGGACTTGATGAAGCAGGCGCGCGCGATGGTGATTCCCGCCGTGGGCCCGAAACTGGCGCCGGCGCTTTTCGAGAACGGCTGCGCCGTGCGTTTCGTGCAGGTGACCGGCGCGGGGCTCGATCGCCTAGATGCGGAAACGCTCAAGCGCCAAGGCATCGCCGTCGCCAACGTTCCGGGCGGCAGCAACAGCGCCCTGGCGGAATATTCGATCACGACCGCGTCGGTTCTGCTGCGCCGCTTCGCGTGGTCGGACGCCGAAATCCGCAAGGGCAATTACGTCGATTTTCGCGCGCGGATGATGAAGGATAATCTGCGCGGCATCGACGGGCTGCTGGTCGGCATCGTCGGCTTCGGGGTGATTGGCCGCGCCGTCGCGGAGGCGTTCCGCGGTCGCAACGCGCGCATCTGCTTCTACGATCCCATGCCCGCGAATCCCGAAGCTGCCAAGGCACTCGACGCCCAGGCCGTCTCGCTCGAGGAATTGCTGAAGACTGCCGACGTGGTCAGCCTGCACCTGCCACTGCTGCCCGCGACGCGCGGGCTGATCGGCGCCCGCGAACTGGCTTCGATGAAGCCGGGCGCGATGCTGATCCAGGCTTCGCGCGGCGGCATCGTCGACGAAGCCGCGCTCGCCGAATCCCTGCAATCGGGCCACCTCGGTGGCGCCGCCGTCGACGTTTACGGCACCGAGCCACCAGCCACCGATAATCCGCTCTTCGCGCTCACCGGCGAAGCGGCGCATCGGGTTCTCTTCACGCCGCATATCGCCGGCGTCACGCAGCAATCGGCGGCGTTTCTGATGCGATCGGCGTGGAAGAATATTGAACGGGTTCTGATAGCGAAGGAGCAGCCGCTAAATCGAGTGTACTGACCCGCGGGCCATAAAGGGGGAATGTGCCGCGCTGAGGCGCGGCACTGGATCCGCCGGAAGCGACGCGGGGCCATCCGGCAGTCGGGCTTCAGGAGAGCGCATGGCCAAACGCCGTCCCTGGTACAAGGTCCTCTACATTCAAGTCCTCATTGCGATCATTATCGGCGTCATCATCGGTGTGGTGTCTCCGAAGACGGGCACGGCCCTGAAACCCCTCGGCGACGTCTTCATCGGCTTGATCCGCATGATGATCGGACCGCTGGTTTTCTGCGTGGTGGTCCAGGGCATCGCCTCGATGGGCGATTTGAAGAAGGTGGGCCGTATCGGCGCGAAAGCGCTGATCTATTTCGAAATCGTTTCGACGATCGCGCTGCTCACCGGCCTGGTGGTGGGCCTGCTGCTGCGCCCCGGCGCCGGGTTCAACATCAATCCCGCCACTCTCAACGCCGGCGTCATCAGCAAGTTCGTTTCGCAAACGGGCCACGTGGGCCCAATTCCCTTCCTTCTCTCCATCGTTCCACGCACGTTCGTTGGCGCGTTCACCGGCGGCAGCGTGCTGCAGGTGCTGCTGCTCGCCGTGCTTTTCGGCATCGCGCTCACGCGCATGGGCAAGTCGGGCGAATGGCTGGTCAAACTGATGTCCTCGCTGACCAAGGTGATGTTCGGCATCATCCACATCATCATCCTCGCGGCGCCCATCGGCGCCCTGGGCGGCATGGCGTTCACCGTCGGCAGCTACGGCGTGAACTCGCTCTCGAACCTGGCCAAGCTGATTGGCACTTTCTACTTTACGGCCGTCCTGTTCGTCATACTGATTCTCGGCCCGATCGCTTATTTCGCCGGCTTCTCGATTTTCCGCTTCATCGCCTACATCAAGGACGAACTGCTGATCGTCCTCGGCACCAGCTCCTCGGAAACCGTGCTGCCCGACATGCTGTTGAAGCTCGAGCGCCTCGGCCTTTCGCGCGAAACCGTCGGCCTCGTCTTCCCCACCGGGTACAGCTTCAACACCGACGGCGCGAACATCTACTTCACGCTGTGCATCGTCTTCCTGGCCCAGGCCACGAACACGCATCTGAGTGTCACGCAACTCGCCACGCTGCTCCTGGTGGCGGCGCTGTCCTCGAAAGGCGGCGCGGGCGTCACCGGAACGAGCTTCGTCACGCTCGCCGCCACGATGATCGCCGTGCCCGATATCCCGGTGGCGTCCCTGGCCATCATCATCGGCATCGACAATTTCATGAGCGAATGCCGCGCGCTCACCAACGTCGTGGGCAATGGCGTGGCCACAATCGTCGTGGGCAAATGGGAAGGCGAACTCGAGGGGGAAAAACTGAACGAGCTGCGGGCGATCATGTCCCATCGCGCCGCCCCTTCCGAAAAAGCCGAACAACCCGCCGTCGCGCCGGAATCCACCTAGGTTTCGCCTGACGGGAAGGTCAAGAATACCGCTGCGATACGATGTAAACCACGAGGGAGCCCTTTTTCGCCCTTGCGGGCATGCAGTCGCGTTCGAGGCCTGCGGAGGGTCATGCGGTGGTGGCTGGTGGAACCTGCTGCTAGTACTGAAGATGATGACCCTTTTCACGCAAGCGCTTGTAGGCGCTGGGGCAACGCCTGCCAGGGTAAACACAGGGATTGATACGGGCCCTGGTGTTACCGTACGGGAATACACCGTGAGCAGCCTTTGGCAAGGTAGTTTAATATGCCCGTACGGTA
>JAGWOX010000296.1 GCA_028877145.1 Acidobacteriota bacterium
ACATCTGGCCGCGAGCGAATCGTACCTGGGCGAGACGTACGCCGACCTTCCCTATTACGTTTCGCGAAACGAATACAATCGCGCGGGATTCGAGGAGCAAACGAGTTACCTATTCGGCGACGGCGCGGTGACGGCGGGGTACGCGTACGAAGTGGAAAACGGCTTTTTCAGCGGGTTTCACGCGCGGCGGAACAACCAGGCCGGGTACGTGGAAACGCGCTTGCAAGCGACGCGGAGGGTGACGGCGATTGTGGGGGCGCGGGCGGAGGCGAACGGGAGTTTCGGAACGCGTGTGGTGCCGCGGCTCGGAATTTCCTATGCGGTGCGCGACGGGAACGCGATGTGGGGGCCGACGCGCGTTTACGCCTCCTACGGATGGGGAATCAAGGAGCCGACGTTTTTCCAGTCGTTCGTGACCGATCCGTGTTTTCCGGGGAATCCCGCCCTGCGGCCGGAGCGGAGCCGGACAATCGACGGGGGCATCGATCAGGCGCTGGCGAATGACCGGGTGCGGGTGAGCGTGAACGGCTTTCACAATCTCTTTTACGACATGGTGAGTTTCGGGTACGGGCCGGTGACTTCTGCTTGCCCTTACGGCAGCGGAACGTATTACAACACGGACCGCTCGCGCGCGTACGGGGCCAGCGGGCGGGTGGAGGCGCAGCCGGCATCGTGGTTGATGCTGGTGGCCAACTACACCTACGACAACACTCGCGTGCTCCTCGCTCCGAACGCGGCCGATCCCTCGCTGCTTCCGGGGAACCGGCTGTTCCTGCGCCCACTGAATTCGGCAAATTTCGTTGCGAGCGTTTCGGCGCGGCGGATGAACTGGAACGTGGAAACAAGCTACGTGGGAAGGCGCACGGACAGCGATTTTCTAGGACTGGGCATGACGAGCGTGCCGAGCTATTTCCTGGTGAATTTGGCGACGAGTTACCGGATGGGGGCGGGCGTGAGCACGTACGCGCGCGTCGATAATGTATTCAACCGGCACTACCAGATCGCGCTGGGATATCCGGCGTTGCGGCTGGGGTTCCGCGCGGGGATCCGGTATAGCTGGGGCGGAGGAAGGTGAGGCCAAGTGCAGAGAGGAAGAGGGGCGACCGCAGGTCGCCCCTACAAACCAGCGCAACCATCGGCGGATCAGGCATTGGAGAAAGAGAGGCCGGGCATGGGCCAAATCCGTGGAATACAAACCCTTGGAACCGGGCGAGAGGGCGGTTATTACGAGAGAGGGTGAGGTGTAACGACCGGGCATGAAAGACAGACGAGCGCGCGGACAGGAGTGTCCGCGCCACGGGGGGAACACAACGGGCGTGCTTTGGCTCGATGCTATAATCTTGAAATTGCCATGAGTCGAACTGCTGAATCCGGGATTTCGCCAGACGTGCTGGCGCGCTACGAGGCGGTGATCGGCCTTGAAGTGCATGCGCAGCTGAAGACGGCGAGCAAGATTTTTTGCTCCTGCTCGACGCGTTTTGGGGACGCGCCGAACAAGAACGTGTGCCCGATATGCCTGGGACTGCCGGGGACACTGCCGGTGATCAACCGGCGGGCGGTAGAACTGGCGGTGCGGGCTTCGCTGGCGCTGGGGGCGGAGGTGCAGCGGCGGTCGCGCTTCGCACGGAAAAACTATTTTTATCCCGATCTGCCGAAGGGGTACCAGATTTCGATGTACGAACTGCCACTCGCTACGGGCGGACATCTGGAGATCGAATTCGACGGGCAGACGAAGCGAATCGGGATCACGCGGCTGCACATGGAAGAAGACGCGGCGAAGGCGCTCCACGAGGGATTTCCTGATTCCGACCGCGCGACCTACGTCGATTACAACCGCTGCGGGATTCCACTGGTCGAGATCGTTTCCGAGCCGGACCTGCGGAGCCCGGCCGAGGCGCAGGCGTATCTCGAGGAGTTGAAACAGATCCTCGAATACATCGACGTGAGCGATTGCAATATGGAAGAGGGATCGCTGCGGTGCGACGCGAACGTGAGCGTGCGACCGCGGGGCGACGGGAAATTCGGGACGAAGAGCGAGGTGAAGAACCTGAATTCGTTCCGTTATTTGGCGCGGGCGCTCGAATACGAAATCGAGCGGCAGATCGGCGTTCTCGAACAGGGCGGCACAATCACGCAGGAAACGCGGCTCTGGAACCTGGCGACCGGGCGCACCGAACCGATGCGGTCGAAAGAACACGCGCACGATTACCGCTATTTTCCGGAGCCGGACCTGCTGCCGGTGGAAATCAGCCGCGCGTGGGAGCAAGAAATCCTGGCGGCGATGCCGGAATTGCCGGCGGCGCGGCGTTTGCGATTCGCCGAGCAATACGGCGTGACTCACTACGATGCACGGGTGCTCTGCGCGACGCGCGAGTTGGCCGATTATTTCGAGGCGGTGGTGAAGGCGGGCGCTCCGGCGAAGACGGCCTCGAACTGGATTCAAGGCGAATTGCTGCGGCGGTTGAAAGAGGCCGGCGTCGAGAAACCTGGCGAGCGCGTGGCTCCCGGTGAGGTCGCCGCGCTCGTTGGACGCGTCGAGAGCGGGTCGATTACGGCGGCGAGCGGGAAGCAGGTGTTCGCGCGGATGTTCGAGACGGGCGAGGGCGCGGAAAAAATCATCGCCGCCGAAGGGCTGGGACAGATCAGCGACACGACGGAGATCGAGCGCGTGGTGCGCGAGATCATCGAGCGGGAACCGGCGAACGTGGCGAAGTATCGCGCTGGGAACGAAGGCGTACTGAAATTTTTCGTCGGCCAGGTGATGCGCGCGACGCGCGGCCAAGCCAATCCCCAACTGGTGAATGACACGGTGAAGCGCCTGTTGGCCGGATGAGGGCGCGGGCGGATTTTGCGAGCGGAGAACGATGGCAGCGAAACTGACGGTGGGAGATGCGGCGCCGGATTTCCGGCTGAAGGCGGATGACGGGCGCGAGGTCCGGCTCGCCGATTACCGCGGGCGGTGGCTGGTGCTGTACTTTTTCCCGAAAGCGCTGACGCCCGGTTGAATTCAGGAAGCGACCGAGTTTCGGGACGCGAAACCACAATTCGACGGGCTCAACGCGGCAATTGCCGGGTGCAGCGGCGACAAGGTGGAGACGCAGGCCAAGTTTCGCGACAAGTTTTCGCTGAATTTCAGGTTGCTGAGCGATCCGGAATTCGAAGCGATCGAAGCTTATGGCGCGCGGCGGCTGAAGCGCTTCATGGGGAAATCGGCGCTGGGCATTGTGCGGTCGACCGCGCTCATCGGGCCGGACGGGCGGATACGGCACCTTTGGGAAACGGCGCCTTCGAAGGGGCATGCGGCGGAGGTGCTGGAAGTGCTGCAAAGCCTGGTGCGATAAGACAAAGAGTTCCTCCGAAGTATTTCCAACCTATTTGCCATTGATTGCGGCGGCGCGCGTGGGCATGGACGTGGTCCACGAATCAAGGAAGTGCCGACTGCAATGGCAATGCACAACAATTCCTCCGCCTGGCCCACCCTTCGGGCAAAAGGCGCCCGAAGAGTGGGGCACCCGCCTTCGGCCCGAAGTCCTTCGGCGGGCGGGCCCGGAAGTGCTCGCGGGAGTTTTGCGTTGGCGGAGACGCCGGGGCAGGAGGCGAGAAAACCTGGAGACGGAGTGCGTTCAGTAGACCTAGTTTCGGGATCCTTCGCTTCGCTCAGGATGACAGGAAATCATTCACGATTGAATTGGAATCGTGGCGTGGGTGCTGTGTCTTGTTTTGAGCAGGGACCACGCAGATCCGGCGATGGTATATCGGGGCCGGACCCACCCTTCGGGCAAAAGGCGCCCGAAGAGTGGGGCCCCGCCTTCGGCCCGAAGTCCTTCGGCGGGCGGGCCCGGAAGTGCTCGCGGGAGTTTTGCGTTGGCGGAGACGCCGGGGCAGGAGGCGAGAAAACCTGGAGACGGAGTGCGTTCAGTAGACGTAGTTTCGGGATCCTTCGCTTCGCTCAGAGGCTGTGACTAAATTGGCGGGCGGCCAGTTTTGCGCCGACTTTGGCGCGGGGCGGGCGGGCCGGCGTTCTGTTCTCATCCTTTCCGGCTCTCTCGGTCGGCTCCTTCGTTGCTCTTCCGGGCG
>JAGWOX010000297.1 GCA_028877145.1 Acidobacteriota bacterium
GGACTCACTTCGTTCGTCGCGAAAGTCTTGGCTCAGGAGACAAGACTGCATTCACTGTGGCTGCTTCTCGGTGACTCTTACCGCGGGCCCACCCTTCGGGCAGAATGCAGCCGAAGAGTGGGGCACCCGGAAAGGCTCGCGGGATTTGGACATTCGCGAAGAAGCTGGCTTTCGGGAATTGGCTTGGCTATTTGTCGTAGGTTAGAAGCGAGAAGACGTCTATGCCGTCCAGTTTTGAGCGACCGTTGAGGAAGGTTAGTTCGACGGCGAAGCAGGCGCCTACGACTTCGGCGCCGAGTTGGCGGGCCAGGCGGATGGTGGCCTGGGCGGTGCCGCCGGTGGCGAGCAGGTCGTCGACGATGAGGACGCGCTGGCCGCGGCTGATGGCGTCCTCGTGAATTTCCAGGCCGTCGGTGCCGTATTCGAGCTGGTAGCGGATCTGGGCGGTTTTCCAGGGGAGCTTGCCAGGCTTGCGCACGGGGATGAAGCCGGCGCCGAGTTCGAAGGCGAGGACGGGCGCGAGAACGAAGCCGCGGGCCTCGATGCCGGCGACGGCGTCGAGACGGGCGGAACGGTAATGGTCGAGCATGCGCTGGACCAGCTTGCGGAAACCGTCGCGATCCTGGAACAGGGTGGTCAGGTCGTAGAAGAGGATGCCCGGTTTCGGGTAATCGGGGACTTCGCGAATCAATTTTTTCAGCTCGTCCATTCGAATCCCTTTCTCACCAGCCTTCGTGCTCGATGGAAAAATCGTCGCCGTAGCGAGGCAAGAGCTGCGCCGCCTCCTCGACGACTTCCCAGACGGCCGCGGCGGGCGGTCCCTGATCGAGCTTCCGGCGGAACTCCTCGAGCTTCGCAGCCGGACCAATGCCGTAGACCTGGACGCGGCCATCGCGCAGATTCTTCGCGTAGCCAGCGACACCCAGGATCTGGGCGGTGCGGCGGGCGAAGTGGCGAAAGCCGACGCCCTGCACGGAGCCGCTCACGTAATACATCCGGGCGATGCGATGTTCATCGGGCATCGGGAATATCCCCGCGCGATCCGCAAACGAAGGATTTTACCAGAGCCGGAACCTGCAGCCGAAAGGAATCGGCGGAACGGCGAAGGATCCACGGGCCGGCATACCTGGCGTGAACTTTTCCGCGCTCGGGTACGTATGGTCGGTCGTGGCGGAAGGCCAAAATCCGGCTTTCAAAGCACCGGCATGGTTCATGCTGGTCGGCGGATGCGGTTTCATTCTTGTGCTGGGCGTTTCGGCTTATTGGGAGGCCGACATCCGCTGGCTCCATTTTTTTCAAGCCTGGATGTACATCGCCACTCTGGGGCTAGGCTTGCGCGGGAATCGGTGGGGCTATTTCATCGGAGTTTCCGCCGCCGGCTTGTGGAATTACGCGGCCATATTCGCAAACACTTTCCTTTGGGCCGGGCTGGAGCAGATCTCTCGTTGGATTCACACGGGACAATTGGCGCGGCCAGATTTGTTCATCGCGGTGCCCGCCTGGCTTTCCAATTTGCTTGTGATCATCGGGTGCTTGTGGGCCTATTCCCGGCTGGCGAAAAAACCGCTGAGTGATGCAGGCAGGTTCCCGGTCTGCTTCGCTCTCACGACCGGATTCTTCGCCCTGGATATGGCATTATTTCAACCTCGCTATCTTGCCCTCTTTCCTCGGCTGTTGCATCCGCATCTGCCCTAGATTGGACGATGGTTCTGCCTTAACCGAAGCTGGAGACCCGAAACTCGACTGGCGCGGGCGGGGCGGACGTCGATGTGCGAGAATTGCATCTAAGCGATCATGAGACGGCTACTGATCATCGCGATTGTGGCTCTTGCCGGCGCGCCGGCAGCTTTGGCGCAGCAGCCCGGCCCGATGCAGCCGCCGGCTCCGCCGACCATCAAACGGATTCCGCTGCATCCGGAAGTGCCGCCTCCGCCGCTGGCACCCGAGGAGATCATCCAGCGGTTCACCGTCAACGAGGCGAGCTACAAGGACGCGTTCGCGAAATTCGGCTACCTGCAGACGATCGAAGTGGAAGAGCGCGGGACCGGCGGCGCGCCGAGCGGGGACTACACGGTGAAGGCGGCGGTCTATCTGAAGCCGGATGGCGAGCGTTACGAACGGATTCTCAGCCGGTCGAATTCGACGCTGCAATATTTGCATCTTTCGGGGCAGGATCTCGAGGTGCTGGCCTCGATGCCGCTCTTCCCGCTGGCGGGCGACGCGGTGGCGAAATACAAGTTCGAGTATCGGGGAACGGAAAAACTGGACGAGTTGATGACGTACGTCTTCCGCGTGGAGCCGAAGACGATCGAGACGGGGCAGCCGCTCTTCTCGGGCCTTATCTGGGTGGACAACGAAGACCTAGCGATTGTGAAAAGCTACGGGCAATTCCTCACCGGCCTGCCGAAAACAGACACTTCCCTGCCGTTCAGCTTCTTTGAGACGTATCGCGAGAATACGGAAGGCAAATACTGGTTTCCCACCTACATTCGGTCGGACGACGTGGTGACGAAGAGCGACGTCGATATTCCGATCCGGCTGATCATACGATCGACCGATTTTCATTTGGGGCAGCCGGCGCTGCCGGCCAAGTCGGGATCGGACTGAAGCCACGATTGCAATCAAGCCGGGCGGATGTGGGATGAGAGGGCAACACCCCCAGGCGCACATACGGCGCCTGGGGCACCCGTTTTCGCTCACAGAGCATGACTTATTTGATTTTCGGCGATTTATTGGGCGTGCAAGCTCCTGTCTTCAATACTGGTGTTTCCGAAAAACTAAAAAGTCACATCCAGGATGACAAAAACCGGGCGGACGTCGTCCACCTGGGCCGTGAGTCGCCTCTCGGCGTTTTCCTTCTGGCGACTCGCAGGCTAGCGGACGGTGGTTTCGGGGGCGGGGTGCATGTCGTGGGCGTCGGGGCGGCTGGCGCGCAAGGGGGAATCGAGGCGGAAGCGGAAGAAAGGATTCACGGGGCCTGCGCCTTTGCCGATGGCATGGCCGTGTTCGATGGCCTTGGTGACGAAAGCCTTGGCCAGGGTGACGGCTTCGGGAAGCGGACGGCCACTGGCGAGTTGGGCGGCGATGGCGGAGGAAAAGACGCAGCCGGTGCCGTGCGTGTGGCCGCTTTTCACCTGCTCGCCGCCGAACGTGACGATTTCGTTGCCGTCGAAGAGGACGTCGATGGGCTTATCGAGATGGCCGCCCTTGACGACCGCGGCCCGCGCACCCATTTCGACGAGTTTCTGCGCGGCCGCTTTCATTCCCGCCAGGTCCTTGACTTCGAGTCCGGTGAGCAGTTCGGTTTCGGAGAGGTTCGGGGTGACGACGGCGACGCGCTTGATCATCTCCTCGCGCAGGAATTTCACGCCGGAGGCGTCGAGAAGCTCCGGGCCTCCGCTCGACGGATGGACGACCGGATCGAGGACGACGCGAGAGAGGCCCGCCTGATCGAGGAACTCGGCGACGGCAACGGCGTTGCCACGATTGGCGAGCATGCCGATCTTGACGACGGCGATTTCGAAATCCTCGGCGAGCGCGTCGAGTTGCGCGCGGAGCGTGGCGTGTGGGGTCGGCTGAACCGACTTGACGCCCTGCGTCGATTGAATGGTGAGGGCGGTGATGGCGGCCACGCCATAGCAGTCGTGCATGGCGAAGGTCTTCAGGTCCGCGGCGATGCCGGCGCCGCAGGACGGATCGAATCCCGCGATCGTCAGCAGGATCGGTGGTGTGGGAGAACTGTTCATCTAACTTGCCTCGCGCTCACCCAAAAGTGCACTGTAAGAACAAGTGAGGCCGAGCGCAAGGATTAATTTACCTTGGCGCGGTTCTGACGACAATTTTCCGTTGGCGGGGAACGGGGGAAGAAGCGCGCGACGGTTGTGGTGGACGGACGTGGCGGGCCGGCGTCCTTGCCGCGGAAGGTCCCTGTCGGGGAATTCTCGCCAAGAAGCAATACCCTCGCGTGGAATGCTTCGATCTGCGTGGAGGACCATGCCTCGGAGCTTTCGGGGTCCTTCGCTTCGCTCAGGATGACAGGCTTGTTTCAATGAC
>JAGWOX010000032.1 GCA_028877145.1 Acidobacteriota bacterium
TGTCAAGAGAGAACACTTCGCCTTACGGGGATTGCCGTTTTCTTGCATCCAGCCCCGTTGTTCTAGCGCGCCGGTGTTTGCCTGAGCGTGACCGACGGCCATCGAAACATCGAGTTCTCGATCCGGCTGCACGTGAGTTCGTCCGTGTCCGAGTCCTTGCGAAGCGCGGTGGCCGGCCCCGGCGCGGACTTGGAATTTTGGGTGGCCAGGCCTTCGGTTTTGGGAAGCCGGAGCATTCCACATACACCGTCCGCTTGCCGGAGTTTCGCCTTTCCCGTTAGCCTACTGCGCGGCAAGCGTGCACAATTTCCTGGCGCTTCCCCCGGCGCCTTTTCCCTAACCACTAACCACCAGCCACTGGCCACTGCTCTCAAAATGTGACGGCTAAAAAATCGGACTCCCATGAAAACACGCCACTTGTCGCCCGGGACCTTCGACATCGTGTGACGCTTGGCCGCGCGAGGTCCAGGTCGTTACGGCGCGGTGTGCAGGCTGGCGACGATCACGCGCGCGCGGTCGCGGGCGATGTCGAGATATTTGGAATTGGAAGCGATCTGATTGAGTATCGGGACCAAAGCCTGGGGATCGGGGAGCATGTCGGAACCCAGATCCCGCTCCAGCCGAATCAGCACGTCGTTCAATCCGAGCGGATCGAAGCGCATCGAGCGCCGCAACTGATCGGCGTATTGATCCTCGAGCGAAAGGCCCTCGAAAATCGAGAGCAGTTTGTTCGCCGATTCGTTCGTCGTGAAATTGAACGAGACCTTGTTCGTCACGCCGCCCTTTTCGTACGAAAACGTCTTCTCGCCGAGGTTCGCCACGCGCCGCCGCACTTCGAGCTCGACGCCGTTGAAATCCTGGAGATCGGCGGCGAGGGCGAAGATTTTCCCGGCGAGCGCGGGACTGATAGCAAACGATTCGGGGCTCGGCTCGTCGTCGAGCTGGCGAATGTCGTAGGTGCTCTCGCCGTTGCGATTCACCTTGATCCGGACGAATTCCGGCGTGCTCTGCTTAAAAATTTTCTGGAAAGTGATCGTGGCGCCGGTCGGCTCGGAAGCGGCCGATGCCGCCACGTTTGCCTCCCGGGCCGTTTGACCCGAGGCCGGTTCCTGCGCGGCGGCCGGTACGGCGGCGAGCAGAGCCAGCATGCTGAGAAGGAGAATTCGACGGGAGCCCATGTTTACGCTTCAATCCTCGCAGGATACAAATGAGCGCCGGCGGAGCCAACGCGGCGGCGTGCGCGTTCGGTGGAGATGTGACAGAGAGCCAGCGCCAGGGCGTCGGCGGCATCGGAAGAGCGGGGCGGCTCGGAGAGTTCCAATAGAGAAGTCACCATGGTCTGCATTTGCGCCTTCGACGCGGCTCCATAGCCCGCCACCTGAAATTTTACCTCGCGCGGGGTGTAACTGTGGACTGTAACGCCGGCCTGCGCCGCCGCCAGCAGCACCACCCCGCGCGCCTCGGCCAGTTTGAGCGAAGTGCGCAGGTTGGGCGCGGCGAAAACGGTTTCGAGCGCCAGGACATGAGGAGAGAATTCGGCCAGCAATTCCGAGAGCATCCTGTGGAGTTCGCAAAGCCGGTCGCCGAACGGCGCGCGTGAAGGATGGCGCAAGGCGCCGAAACGCAACGTGCGCGTCTCGCGGCCGTCGAATTCGAGCACCGCGTAACCGGTGGGCCCGCTTGCGGCGGGATCGATTCCCGCCACGCAAATCCGCCCGTTTTGCTCGTGGCCGGAAGCCATGCAGTCATTCTGCTCCGGAAACGCCCGGCGCGACAGTGCCTCTTCGGGCAACTGCGCTATTCGGCGCCGACGGCGGCTTGGATTTCCGATTCGTCGATGTCGAAATTGGCGTAGACGTGCTGAACGTCGTCGTGCTCTTCGAGCGCCTCGACCATCCGCAGCATCTGCTGCGCGGCCGAGCCGGTGAGCTTGATGTAATTCTGGGCCACCCAGCCAACTTCGGCCGAGCCGGGCGTAACGCCCGCGGCGACCAGAGCGTCACGGACCGCTTCGAAACTCTCCGGCGGAGTGAGAATTTCCCAGGAGGAATCGTCGTCGCGCACGTCCTCGGCCCCGGCTTCGAGCGCAATCGAGAGCAGCTTGTCTTCCTCAGCCGCCTCCTTGGGCACGTAGATGTCGCCCTTGCGGCTGAACATCCAGCCGACGGCGCCGCTCTCCGCCATGTTGCCGCCGTGTTTGCCCATCAGGTGCCGGATTTCGCTGACCACGCGGTTGCGGTTCGTCGTCACCACTTCGATCAGCATGCCGACGCCGCCCGGCCCGTAGCCCTCGAACATCACCTCTTCGTAGTGCTCACCCTCCAGCTGCCCGGTGCCACGCTGGACGGCGCGCTCGATGTTCTCGTTGGGCATGTTTTCGCCCTTCGCGGCCTGGATGGCGGAACGCAGTCGGGGGTTGGAGTCGGGGTCGCCGCCGCCGACGCGCGCGGCGATCGTGATTTCTCGAATCAGTTTGGTGAACGCCTTACCGCGGCGGGCGTCGGCCGCGGCCTTCTTATGCTTGATTGTCGCCCACTTCGAGTGACCTGACATAGCGAGCCTCGCTGACGAAAAATGGCGGGAAAAAGAGTCTAACACAGCCTCCCAACAAGGCGAAAGAGCGCGTTCACGCCGTCATCTGCCCGGCCGACCGCGCCGGTCCGATTTTCCCGATGCGAAATGACCCGAACTTGCGAAATCCGCCGGCGCGAACCCTCAGTGGGTGGCGGGCGGGAGCACACCCGCGCCGTCAGAATTCGAGCGGGCCAGCCGGTCGAAATAGTTGAAAACATTGCGCGAGACGTCGGTGATGGCGCCGTCGGCGGCCGCATTGTCGTGGTCGTAGGCGGTCATGACCGAAAGGACGTACGGCGCGCCCTGGAGCAGGACCAGCCCCGAATCGCATTCGACGCCCGGCAAACTGCCCGGCTTATCGGCCACCGTGATCCCCGCCGGAATGCCGGCGCGCAACGGCGTCTCCTTGTAATCCTCCAGCAGGCCAAGCGCCAGGGCTGTATGAGTGGGATCGAGCAAACGCCCGCGGTCGAGCTTCTCGACGAGGGCGGCCATTTCGCGCGGAGTCGAAACGTTTTCGTGGCCGGCGCGCTCGGCGGCCTGATCCATCATCTTCCGCGCGAGCCGCGTGTGCGTGAGTCCGGCCTCGTGAATCGCCGCGTTTACGTTCGCCATGCCGACGCGGTCGATCAGGATGTTCGTCGCCGAATTATCGGAGAGCACGACCATCAGCGCGGCCAGGTCGCGCAACGCGAGCGACGATGAGCCGTCGCCGAAATCCTGCAGCACGCCGCTGCCGCCCACCAAGTCCGCGCGCCGCACCACGATCCGGTCGGAGAGATGCAGCCGCCCCTGCTGGTCCTGCCGCAGCAGCGTAATCAGGATCGGAATCTTGATCGAGCTGCCCTGCGGGAAAACGCGATCGGCGTTCACCGCGAACGTTTGGCCCGTCTCGAGATTTTCGGCGTAGATTCCCATCACGCCGTCGACGCTCGCCGCCGTCCGCTCGAGGTCCGCCTGAAGCTTGGCGGCCAGCGGCGCGGCGAGCGGCTTCGGTTGCGGCCGAGCCTGCCGGGCCGTTAGCGCACTGACGAATGCGAGACAGGCGCCGCCAACCAGCGCCGCGAACGAGCGGGAATTCATCGAGACGGCCTCCAGAACCGGATTTTTCAGGTACCAATATAGCGGGCGTAAAGCGAACGGGCTATTTTAGGATCCTTGGTTCCCTTGACGATCGCGCGGCCGTCGGCGAAAACGGTGACTTCGTAGGGCGCGACGCGGAACCGCACCAGAAATTCGTTGCCGCGCACCTCGCCGGCCGTCCGCTCCAGCCTGCGGCCCAGCTCCGCCAGATCGAGCCGCCGCGTGCGCTCGTGAATTTGCACCGAATCACGCCCGCACATCGTGATGTGCGGCTGCGCCTTGCCCTCGAGGTAGCGCAACTCCCGCCGAACGCAGGCCCGGCAATCGGGATTGCGTTCGACGGCAATCGACTGGAACCGGCCGGTCCAAACGTCGGCGGAGATCAGCCTGCCATTCGACATCTCGCCGCCGGTGAGCCGGCGCAGCGCCGCGGCAACTTCGAGCGCGGCGATGAAAGCGGCGGCGGAATTCAGGATCCCGGCCGTGTCGCACGTCTCCTCGAGTCCGCCGCCCCCGGACGGCTCGACCAGGCAGGCCAGACAGGGTGTGCGTCCCGGCTCGATCGCCATCGTCACGCCGTAGCTGGCCACCACAGCCGCATAGATCCATGGCACACCCAGCCGGATGGCGGCGTCATTCACCAGGAAGCGCGTTTCGAAATTATCCGCCCCGTCCAGAATGATCGAGAAGCCCGAGAGCAGGTCGAGCGCGTTCGCCGGCGTGAGGTCGGCCACGACACCTTCCACCGCGACCGAAGAGTTCATCGCCCGCAGCTTCCGCTCGGCCGCCACGGCCTTCGGCATCGACTCCCGGGCATCGGCTTCGTCAAAAAGCGTCTGCCGCTGCAAGTTCGACAACTCGACGAAATCCCGGTCGATGATGCGCACACGGCCCACACCGGCACGGACCAGCAGTCCGGCCGCGGCGCTGCCCAGCGCCCCACAGCCGACGACGACCGCCGAGGAATCGAGCAGCTTCTGCTGCCCCTGCTCGCCGATTCCGGCGAAGAGAATCTGGCGCGAGTATCTTTCGATGGTTTCCGGGTTCATGTGTCTGGAGGCGCGAAGGGCTGTATGCTTCAAGCTGGTTCCGCGCCGCCTCTTAGCTTAACGCGACACGCTCCACGTCGGGCAACAAGGCTGTGCTACCCTTGTTTTTTGAGCCTGAAAAAGTAGGGAGCGGCAGGTATAAGTGTGAGGGGTTCAAAGTCGGCGACGGGATGGCTGCATGCGTTCGCTGCACTTACGGTGCTGGCACTCGGCGCCTCTTTGGCTGCGGCCGCGCAAGCGCCGTCGATCGAAGGGGAACAGGTGACAGCGGTGCGTGTGGTCGACGCCCAGGGCGAGCTTCTGGAGCAAAACCCCGCCGATCTGCCCCTCCAGGCCGGCAAGCCATACCGCACGGACATCGAGCGCTCTTCCCTGAAACAGCTTTTCACTACCGGACTCTACGCCGACATCCGCACCATCGCCACGCCGGAAGCGGGCGGAGTCCGCATCGATTTCACCGTCGTTCAAAACTATTTCATCGGCGTTACGCTCGTGCGAGGACTGCGCGAGCCGCCGAGCGAGGCGCAGGCCCTGGCGGCCTTGAACCTGCAACTGGGCGACACCTTTACCGAAGACGGCCTTCAGGCCGCGCTCAAGCGGCTCACGGAGACCCTCGATAACAACGGGCTCTACCAGGCCAAACTGCTTCCCGAGCGCAACCGCGACCCGAAGACTCACCTGGTGGCCGTCACCGTGGTCGTCAGTCCCGGCCCCCGCGCCCGCTTCGGTGAAATTCATTTCGTGAACCATTCCCCCTTCAACGAGCGCGAACTGCTGGAGCGCACCAAACTGAAGCCGGGCGGGAGGGTGACCGCCGACCGCATCCGCAGCGGCATGGACCGGTTGCGGCAGTTTCTGGCGAAGAAAAACTACCTGACCGCCCGCGTGGACAATGAGCGCGGTCAATACGATGCCCGGAAGAACACGCTGCCGCTCACAATCCGCGTGGATGGCGGGCCCCAGGTGCGCGTAGTTGTGGAAGGCGCCAAGGTGAGCGGGAAGCAGGTGAAGAAACTCGTTCCGATCTACGAGGAGGGCGCTGTCGATCCCGATCTGCTCGAAGAGGGACGGCGCAACCTGCACGACTATTTCGAGCGCAAGGGCTACTTCAACAGCCAGGTCGATTACCAGACCCGCGAGGACAAGGAGAGGAACCAGGAGACCATCGTCTACGCGGTCGAGCGCGGTAACAAGAGCCGCCTGGTGGGCGTCTCCTTTTCCGGCAATCGTTATTTCAACAGCGAGTTGCTCGCAAGCCGGCTCGCCATCCAGCCGGCCAGTTTCCTCTCCCCCGGACGGTTCAGCCCGCGGATTCTCGAATCGGACGTGGAATCGATTCGCGGCATCTATCTGGCGAGCGGTTTTCGCGACGTCTCGGTGAAATCGCGGGTCGAGGACGACTACCAGGGAAACAAGAACGACCTGTTCGTCCATTTCGAGATTCAGGAAGGCCCGCAATCGAGAGTGGCTTCGCTCACGATCGACGGCAACCACGAGATTTCGGACGAACAGCTCTTCGGCGTGATTGCCTCCACCGCCGGGCAGCCCTATTCCCAGGCCAACATTTCCAACGATCGCGACAATATCCTCGCGCTCTATTACAACAGCGGCTTTCCGCAAGCCTCATTCCGCTACGATGCCAGGAAAGAAGGGCCCAACCGCATGGCCCTTACCTACACCATCGACGAGGGTCCGCAGGTGCGTGTGAACCGGGTGATTGTGCTCGGCTACCAGCACACGCGGCCGGGCGTGATCCAGCGGCGGGTCCAGATCCAGCCGGGACAGCCGTTGCGCGAAGCCGATATCGTCTCCACGCAGGACCGCCTCTACAACCTGGGCATTTTCAACCGAGTGGACGTCGCCACGCGCGATCCGAGCGGATCGGTACAGAATAAGGATGTCCTGATCGAAACCCGCGAGGGTGACCGCTACACGATCGGCTACGGCGGCGGCGTCGAAATGCAGCGCCTCGGCTCGACCACGAGCGCCACGAGCACGACGCTTGAAGTGAGTCCGCTGGGCATTTTCAATTTCAGCAAGCTCAACGTCTTCGGCCGCGCCCAGACCTTGTCCTTCAAGGCGCGGGCCAGCACGATTCAATACCGCGGCCTGCTCAGCTACCAGATTCCCAGCCTGTTGACGAATCCAAAATTCAACCTGCTGGTTACCGGCTTCGCCGACAAGAGCCAGGATGTGAACACGTTCAGCGGCACGCGCTATGAAGGTTCCGTGCTGATACAGCATGACTACTCGCGCGGCACCACATTCCTCTACCGCTACACGTACCGGCACGTCCTCGTCGACGCCAGTTCGCTCCGCATCAATCCCGAGCAGATCCCTCTTTACAGCCAGCCGACGCGCATTTCGGGCTTCGGTTTCAGCTGGGTTCGCGACCGGCGCGACAATCCCGCCGACGCCACGCGCGGCAACGTCAACACCGCCGACATCAGCGTGTACGCCGATTCGCTCGGATCGAGCACCAGCTTCGCCCGCCTCTTCTTCCAGAATTCCACCTACACGCACATCGGCCGCGTGCTGGTCTTCGCGCGCTCCACCCGCTTCGGCGTCGAGGAACCCTTCGGCTCGACCACCGCTTCTAACATTCCATGCCCCACGACGCCGTCCACCCAGCCTTGCAACACCGCCGTCATCCCCCTGCCCGAGCGCTTCTTCGCCGGCGGCGGCACGAACCTGCGTGGTTTTGGATTGAACCAGGCGGGCCCGCGCGACCCGACCACAGGATTCCCCATCGGCGGATTGGCGGAATTGATTTTCAATCAGGAGTTGCGCTTCCCTCTGCGCCTGCCCTACCTCGGCAACGCCGTGGGTGGCGCTGTCTTCTACGACGCGGGAAACGTCTACAGCCAGCTCAACGCCATCAACCTCAACTGGAAACCTCCTTCCCCATCAGACCTGAACTATTTTTCCCATACGATCGGCTTCGGCCTCCGTTACAACACGCCGGTCGGGCCGGTGCGCTTCGACGTGGGCTATCTGCTGAATTCGGCCCAGTTTCAGTTGTCTTGCACGGTGGGGACGCCCGGCTGCCCCCCGAGTGGCATCCAGTTTTCGTCCCTGCCCCGGTTCCAATTCTTTTTCAACATCGGATCGGCGTTCTGATGCGAGAGCGAATTCTCATTGCGTTTTTGGCCTTGTCGCTGCCGCTCGCGGCCGCCGGACAGCAGGTCGTGGACCGCATCGTCGCCCGCGTGGACAGCGACGTGATCACGCAGAGCGAGTTGGACGAACTGGGGGACTTTCAGCTGCTGGTGAGCGGCAAGGAGCAAACCCCCGACCAGCGCCTGCGCGAATTGGTGGAACAGTGGATGGTAGGCCGCGAGGCGTCGTATTCCGGCTATCACCCGCCGACCACAGTCGCGGTGGACAAGGCATCCGCCGACCTGGAGAAGCGCTTCCCATCGCCCGAGGCGTTTGCCGGGAAGATGAAGGAATTGGGGCTGACGAAAGCCGACGTGCGGAAGATGCTCGAGCGCCAATTGGTCTTGTCCGGTTATCTCGACTACAAGTTCCGGCCGCAGGTGCAGGTGGCCGAAAAGGACGTCGAGGAATACTACGGGAAGACGCTCGTCCCCGAGCTGCAGCGTGAAGGGCAGCCCGTGCCCCCGCTCGAAAACGTGTCCGACCGGATACGGGAAGTGCTGATCGAACGAGGGATCAGCAAGCTGTCGGCCGAATGGCTCGATCAGATGAAGGACCGGTGGAAGGTGGAAAGAGTCGGAGGCCCCGTGACGCCATGAAGGTGCGGTGGCGCAGGATCGGACTGGGGTTCATCGCCGCGCTCGTGCTTGTGGCGGCCACCGTGGTGGTGTTGTGGCGGAATGGGTACGTCGATCGTTGGGCGCGTGACGAGGTGATCCAACAAGTGGAAAAGGCCACCGGCGGCCGCGTGGATCTGGGTTCTCTGCGCATCCAGCTCTCTCCCTTCCTCGTCGAACTCGATCAGTTCACAATCCACGGCCACGAGACCTCCTCCGAGCCGCCGTTCGTGCACATCGACCGCATCAAGGTGGGAGTCGATCTGCGGGCCCTGATCACCGGCAAGGTGATCCTGGGCGAGGTCGCGGTCGAGCGGCCCGCCGTCTACGTCCACATCGACAAGCAAGGCCATTCGAACGTCCCTGCGCCCCCTCACCGCGCGTCGTCGAAACCCTGGAACGAAAGGCTTTTCTCGATCTCGATCGATCGCTTGCACCTCGAGAACGGCACCATCATCTTTAACGACCGCCGCTTCCCCGTCACCGCCGACGGCGGCCGCTTCACCTTCCAAATGGATTATTCCGCGCCTCGGCCCGGCCACGATTTCTATCACGGTCAGGTCGGCTGGAAGGATATGCGCGTCGCGGCCCGAAACTGGGTGCCCTTCCCCTCCACCTGGTCGGCGAAGTTCACGATCGGACGCCAGGGCGGATCGCTCGACCAGTTCCAGCTCGAGTTGCCGCATACCCGCATCGAGGCGCGAGCCGATTGGCCCGACTGGGCCCGGCGCCAGATGGAAGCGCATTACCGCCTGCAACTCAATCTGAACGACATTCGCACCTTGATGCGCAAACCCCATGCGCCGTTGGGCACGATCGAAACGACCGGCGATTTCCGCTACGCTCCCGGCGCGTGGAACTTGCACGGCTATTACAGCGCCCGTGGCATTGCGATCGGATTCCAGTGGTTCCACGCCAAGGGCATGAATTCCCGCGGCACGATCCTCGCCGACGAAAACGGGCTCGAGATTCCGGATTTCCAGGCCTGGGCGCTCGGTGGACAGGTCGGCGGCCGCGTCCGCATGAATATTCACACACTTGAGTTCACCGCCAATACCCGGGCGCGCAAGATCAGCCTGGCGCAGCTCTTTGCCGCTCTCCAGAATCGCGATTTCCCCATCCAGACGTTCCACTGGGAAGCGAACATGGACGTCGATTCGGTGACCACCTGGGACGCGGATTTCCGCGACTTTGCTTCGCGCGGCAAGACGCAGTGGACCCCGCCCTCCGTCACCCCTTCGGGGGAAATTCCTGCTTCCGCGCAAATTCAATACAACTATCAGATGGCGTTCGACTCGGTTACCGCCGAGGGCACGATCGACACTCCGAATACGCACGTGAACCTGAAGGGAACCATCGGCGGACACAACTCCAACATGAACACCGACGTGGTAGCCAACGACCTGCGCGACTGGGATGAATTGATCGACAATCTTCGCGGTCCGAACTCGAAACCGGTGGCGATCACCGGACGCGCCACCTGGCGCGGCAACCTCTCCGGCCCCATCACTCGCCCGCTCTTCTCCGGCGTTGCCCATGCCTGGGACGCGAACTACGGCCGGCTGCACTGGGACGAGGTCCAGGGCGGCCTCACCTACTCGCCCGACGGACTGACGCTCACCGACATGCGCGCGCGTCGCGGCAGTTCGCTCGCCATCATCTCGCTGCATCTGAATTTTACGAATTGGGACTTTCGTCCCGAGAACGAGTGGACTTTCCGCGCTCAGCTCCAACATGCCGATACGGCCGATCTGCAGGCCCTCGCCGGGACGAACTATCCCGCCCGTGGCCAGTTGAGCGGGCAGTTTGTGGGCGGTGGCACCGCAAGCCAGCCGGAAATCTCCGGCCAGTTCCAACTCGACGATTTCAAGACCCACAACTTGACGTTTCCCAAGATCAACGGGCGCCTGGAGGTGGATTCGAGCGTAGTCCGCCTGTCTGGCGTGACGGCCAGGTTCGGCTCCGGCGCGCTCGGCGGCCAATTGACCTACGAGCGCCCAAGCGGGCAGGTGCAATTCGACCTCTTCGGACGCAGCCTCGCACTCGACGAGATTCGCCAGATTCAAACGCCTTCCCTGCCGCTCGCCGGCCGCCTGGATTTCCGCCTGACGGGCAGCGGCCTGCCGCGTTCGCCGCAAGGACAAGGGACGGTGCGCATTTCGAGCTTGCGCGCCGGCAGCGAGTTGATCGGCGACCTCACAGGCCACGTGACCTCGGACGGCAAAGCCATGCGCGTCGCTCTTGTCACATCGCTCCCAAAGGGAAAACTCACAGGTGAGGTGGGACTCTCACTCGAGGACAGTTATCCGATACAGGGCCAACTCACCGCTCAAGGCATCGACCTCGATCCCTTCATCAAGGCCGGCCTCCATCTGAAGGCTCTCACCAGCCACAGCCAGGTCGACGGCCATTTCCAGTTGGAAGGCCAGCTCCTCAAACCAGACACCATCGCCGTCGACGCCAATGTTTCCCGCGTCATTTTCGCCTTTGAAAACGTCACGCTCGAAAACGTCGGCCCCATCCGGCTCGTCTATCGCAAATCCGATGTGCGCGTGGAACAAGCAGAGCTGAAGGGTCCGGACAGCAATTTCCAGTTGAGCGGCGTGGTGCGCTTCAATCGCGATGAACCGCTCGAGCTCCGCGTGCTCGGCGCGATCAACCTGAAGCTGATTGAAGGTTTCGTGCCGGGCCTGCAGTCGCAAGGTGCCGCGCAGGTGGACGCGCTCATCGAGGGAACGTTCGCCCAGCCGCGGATCAGCGGCCGTACGCGCCTGGAAAACGCCGCGCTGACTTACACCGACTTCCCCATCGGGCTGAGCAATGTAAATGGCGAGCTGATCTTTTCGAGCGACCACGTCTCCTTCTCGAACGTGAAGGCCGAGGCCGGCGGCGGCAATTTGCTGTTCGCCGGCACCGTGACGTTCGTCGGCCCGCCGCAGCGAGTGCGATACGACTTGAATATCCGCGCGACCCAGGTGCGCGTGCGCTGGCCCGCGGGCATGAGCTGGCTGCTCAATGCCAACGCCCGCATGGTCGGCAACACCGAGGCCGCGACACTCGGCGGCAACATCACCCTGAACCGCCTGCTGCTCGCCAGCGGCCCGGACGCCGCCGCCGCGCTGCTGATGGCTCCTCAAGGTCCGGCGGTCGAGAGCGAGATCAGTTCGCCGTTCCTGCGGAATCTGCAGCTCGATTTCGTCGTTAATTCAGGCGCCGGCTCGCAGATCGTATGGCCCGATGCTCGTATCGAATCCGACGCCAGCGTTCGCGTCCGCGGAACCTGGTCGCGTCCTTCGGTCCTCGGGCACGTTCACCTGCTCTCGGGCGAGGTGAACTTCCGCGGCAACAGATACCGCCTGAACCGCGGCGACATGAATTTTGCCAATCCGCTCCAGCTCGATCCGGTGCTGAACATCGAGGCGGTCACCACCATCCAGCAGTACGAGATCACCGTTGACCTCACCGGCCGCGCCAGCGCGCTGCGGCTCTCCTACCACTCCGATCCGCCGTTGCCGGAAACCGATGTCATCTCCCTGCTCGCTCTCGGCTATACCGGCCAGGAGAGCGAACTGCGCACCACCGGCACTGCGGGCCAGTTTGGCGCGACAGCGCTGCTTTCCCAGGCGGTTTCGAGCGAGGTCGGGGGGCGCGTCGCCCGGCTGTTCGGCATCAGCCGTTTCAGCGTCGAGCCTTTCCAGGCCGGCACGGGCACCGAACCGAACGCCGCCGCCCGCATCAGTATCCAGCAGCAGTTGACGCCGAACCTCACCGTCACTTACGCGACCAACGCCACTTCGAACTCCCAACAAGTGATTCAGATCGAATACGCCGTCACCCGCGATATCTCGATCGTCGCCCTCCGCGACATCAACGGCACGTTCGGCATCGACATCGAATTCAAAAAGCGCTTCAAGTAATCACACTCGCCGGCGTCTGACCAAGTCGTAGGGGCACGTTGCACGTGCCCGGTCGGTCACGAAGCGGTTATCTCGGAACTTTGCTCGCGACCGAGAAGCCGCTCTGTGTTAGTTTCTCGGTGGAAAGGTCAACTCATGGACGAACTTCTGCGCTGGCGAGCCGAATTCCCGATTCTCGATCGCACGACGTACATGATCAGCAATTCGCTCGGCGCGATGCCGCGCGCCGTGCACGCGAGCATGAAGGATTACGCGAATCTCTGGGAAACGCGCGGCGTGCGCGCGTGGGAAGAAAGCTGGTGGGATTTGACCGTGCGCGTCGCCGACCGCATCGGCGAACTCATCGGCGCCGCTCCCGGCCAGGTGTCGCTGCATCAGAACGTCACGCTGACGCAGGCCGTCATTGCCTCGTGTTTCGATTTCTCCGGCCGCCGTAACAAGATCGTGATGGTCGATCTCGAGTTTCCCTCCATCCTTTACTTTTATCAGGAGCAGCAGCGCCATGGTGCGCGTGTCCAGGTCGTTCCCAGCCCGGACGGCATCCACATCGATCTCGAAGCCGTGCTTCGCGCGATCGACGATGAAACGCTGCTCGTGCCGATTTCCTACGTCCTGTTCCGCAGCGCGACGATCATCGACGCGCGAGCCATCTTGCGCCGCGCGCACGAGGTCGGCGCGCACGTGATCCTCGATCTCTTCCAGGCCACCGGAACCGTTCCCGTGGACGTGCGCGCTCTCGAAACCGATTTCGCCGTCGGCGGCGTGCTGAAATGGCTGTGCGGAGGGCCCGGCGTCGCCTATTTGTATGTGCGCGAAGATTTGCGCCACAAGCTCGCGCCGTCGCTCACCGGCTGGATGGCGCACCGCCGCCCATTCGCTTTCGAAACGGGACCGATCGACCGCCGCGACGACGGCTACCGATTTCTCAACGGCACGCCGCAAGTGCCCGCGCTCTACGCCTGCCAGCCCGGCATCGAAATCGTTCGCCAGGCGGGAATCGAGCCCATCCGCGCGAAATCGATGCGGCAAACGGCGCGACTGGTGGAAGGCGCGACCGCGCGCGGCTGGCGAGTGCACACGCCGATGGATCCCGCCGAGCGCGCCGGCACGGTCTCCGTCGATTGCCCGCACGCCGCCGAAGTCACCCGCGAGCTGCTCACGCGCGATGTGCTCGTCGACTATCGTCCCAACGCCGGCGTTCGCCTTTCGCCGCACTTCTACAACAAGGACGAGGAAATCGATTTCGCCCTCGAGCAAATCCAGGAAATCCTGCGCGCCGCCGCATGGCGGCGCCACGCCGCTTCTTAGCGCGCTTCCGGCGCTTGCCCCGGCCGTCCGTCCGCGTTCGTCGCCCCGTCGCAGGCAAGGAACAAATGATTTTCCCGACGCTGGACCGTCAACTTCACCTGGGGCAGAATCTTCAAGGAATGAATCTCACCGCTTCCCGGACGTGCGAATGAAACGCCCGCCGGATCTTTCCATCGTCATCCCCGCCTACAACGAGGCGAAGCGGCTCCCGCGCACCCTCGAGCGCGTTCGTGACTGGGTGGATCGCAAGCGCGCCGTCGCCGGCCTCGAGGTCGAGGTGCTGGTGGTCGACGACGGATCGAAAGACGATACCGCGAGCGTCATCACGGATTGGCAAAGTCGATTCGAAGGCCTCCGCCTCGTCTCCAACGAAAGGAATCGCGGCAAAGGCTACAGCGTTCGTCACGGCATGCTCGAGGCGCTCGGCCGCATCGCCCTCTTCACCGACGCCGATCTTTCCGCCCCCATCGAGGAAGCCGACAAGCTGCTCACCGCGCTCGAGGACGCCGATGTCGCCATCGGCTCGCGCGCCCTCGACCGCCGGCTGATTGAAACGCACCAATCAACCGCTCGCGAAACCGCCGGCCGCATCTTCAACGGAATCGTTCGTCTGCTGACTGGCGTCCGCTTCCTCGACACGCAGTGCGGATTCAAGGCATTCAAGATGAAGCGTTCGCGGATCATTTTCGAGCAGCAGCAGATCGAGGATTTCGGCTTCGATCCCGAGCTTCTGTTCCTCGCGCGCCGCCACGGCCTCTCCGCCGTCGAAGTCCCCGTACGCTGGGCTCACGATCCCGGCAGCAAGGTCCACATGGTGCGCGACAGCTTGCGAATGTTCTGGGATCTCGTCAAAGTCCGCTGGAACGCCCTCGCCGGCTACTACCCGCGCCACTCCGCTACGTAGCGCGGCCACTCCTGGCTGCGGCCTTTCTGACAGTTCGAGCCGGTCACGAACCTTCACGGCAATGTGAGTCATTGCCGTATGGCTCATTTCGCCGGAAATGCCGCCGGGTTATTCGCCGCATCGTTACGACCCTATCGTGCGGGCGGCGGCAAAGTGGTAGTATCCCGGCTCTATGAACAAGCCACGCTGCTTCTTGATCACCCTGGCCGTGCTTTTCTTCGCCGGAACGCTCGCCTATTCGCTTCCGGCCCAATCGACCGGCGCTGCCGAGCCCGCCATCGTGCTGCACGCCGCGCGCCTGCTGGATATCGAGAGCGGCAAGATCGTCTCGCCGGGCGAAGTGTTGGTCGAGGGCGACCGCATCGCCGAAGTGGGCACGTCGGTTTCGCATCCGGCCGGCGCGAAAATCATCGATGTGGGCGACCGCACGCTAATGCCCGGCATGATCGACGCGCACGTTCACCTGTTCCTTCATCCGGGCGCCGAGGATATGCAGACGGTGCGCGAGTCAGTGCCCGAGCGAACAATTCTCGCGACGCTCGCCGCGCGCGCCGATCTGATGGCCGGCTTCACCGCCGAACGCGACATGGGCACCGAAGGCGCCGGCTCCGCCTCGACTGCCGTGCGCAACGCCATCAATGAGGGCCTGATTCCCGGCCCGCGCCTGCGCGTTTGCGCCAATGCGATCAGCATCCTCGGCGGCCATGAAGACGCGATCGCCTTCAATCCCGCACTCCACATTCCCTCGAACGCCGACTACGCGAATACGATCGACCAGCTCATCGAGGTGATGCGCGAACAGGTGAAGGAAGGCGCCGACTTCATCAAGATCTACCAGACCGGCCGCGACCAGTTCATCGACGGGAAATTCGTCACTCCCTTCCAATACACGGAGGCGCAGCTCGCCGCCGCCGTTAAGGAAGCCGCGCGCACCGGCCGCTTCGTCGCCGTTCACGCGACGAACGAGCCGGGCACGTTGTACGCCGCCGAAGCCGGCGTCCACACCATCGATCATGGCTTCTACTTGGGCGATGAAACGATGCGGCTGATGAAGGAAAAGGGAATTTTCGTCGTGCCGACGTTCGCGATCCAGGAATATTTCGCCGATCACGCCGCCACGCCCGCGGCCGCGGCCTTCGAACACCGCCTGCTCGATCTCCACGCCGCGAATTTCCGCAAGGCGCTGGCCGCCGGCGTGCCCGTCGCCGCCGGCTCCGATGTTGGCCCGTTTCCGCACGGCACCCAGGCGCGCGAACTGGAGCTGATGGTGAAATTCGGCATGACGCCGCTGGCCGCCTTGCAGGCCGACATGCTCAACGGCGCGAAAGTGCTCGATTGGCAAGGGAAAGTCGGCGACCTGAAGAAAGGCTATTTCGCCGACGTCATCGCCGTCGCCGGCAATCCGCTCGACGACATCAGCGCCGTCGAGCACGTGGCCTTCGTCATGAAGGGCGGCGTCGTCTACAAGCGGCCCTGATCCTCCTCCCGCCGAGGACCAGTACCGGTTGACAGTTTCGCGGCACGGCGTCCTTTACGTCACAAAGTACTTGACGAAAACGATCCCCGCAGTACGATGGGGCGTATGAGCGAACCCGAACGCTCGCGCTCCTACGATCCCATCCCGATTGACTCGCGCGCCCGCGAACATCTTCGCTACATCCGCGACACCCTCGAGCGCGCCGGCTCCTTCACCGCCGTTCCCGGCTGGGGCGGCGTGGTCGTCGGCTTGACCGCTCTTGGCGCCGCCGCGGTCGCCTGGAGCCAGCCGTCAGAGGGCGCCTGGCTGCTTGTCTGGCTTGTCGAAGCCGTGTTGGCGGGTGTGATCGGCGTATGGGCCGTCGCGTGGAAGGCGAAATCAGCCGGCGTCCCGCTCTTCAGCGGGCCGGGCCGCCGTTTCGCGCTGAGTTTTGCGCCGCCTCTGGCGGTGGGCGCCTTACTGACTGTGGTGCTGTGGCGGGAAGGGTTGGTGGCAATTCTGCCGGGGGTCTGGCTGACGCTGTATGGCACGGCCGTAGTGACCGGCGGGGCGTTCTCGATCGAGATCGTTCCGCTCATGGGCTTGTGTTTTCTGGTGCTCGGCGCTGTGGCGCTGTTTTCGCCCGCGGCGTGGGGCGATGTCTTCATGGCGGCCGGGTTTGGCGGCCTGCACCTGATTTTTGGCGCCTTCATTGCCAGGAGGTACGGTGGCTAAGAGAGCGCTGGTCGATCCCGAAGCGCCGAAAGTCGAATCGCGCCATCGTCCGCTGCGGGCGATTTCCGCCGATCCCACCGACGGACCGCTCGAACTCGAGCGCCTGATTCATGAGCGTACCCGGTTGGGAGTGCTGAGCGCCCTGGCGGTGAACCGTTCGCTGAGCTTCAAGGAATTGAAACAACTCGTGCGCGTCACCGATGGAAACCTGAGCGTGCACGCCCGCAAGCTCGAAGAAGCTGGTTACGTCTCCTGCACGAAGTCCTTTTCCGGCCGCCTGCCAAAAACCGAATACCGGTTGACGGCAGCGGGGCGACGAGCGCTCGAACGGTATCTGGACCATATGGAAGCGCTGATCCGCATGACAAGGGAAAGCTGAAGGGGAGCCTGATGGACCCAAATCGAACGATGAAACCGGCATTCGGAAACGGCGACGGGGCCGCCCACTTGCTGCATGTGGCTGTGATCCCTGACGGCAACGGGCGTTGGGCCGCGGCGCGCGGACTGCCACGGACTGCCGGACATCAGGCGGGCGTCGAATCGGTGCGGAGATTGGTCGAAGCCGCGCCCTCGCTGGGGATCGGAATTGTCAGCCTCTACGTCTTTTCCGCCGACAATTGGGAGCGGCCGCAAGTCGAAGTGGTCGGCTTGCTGGGTCTGCTCGAACGGTTCTTTATCGAGGAAGGCCAGAAGTTCCGCGAAACAGGTGTGCGGGTGCGGGCGATCGGCCGGCGCGACCGGCTGCCGCAGGGATTGCGTTCCTCGATCGGCGCCATCGAGAAACTGACAACGGCGGGACGACGCCTGCAATTGCGCCTGGCGATCGACTATTCGGCGCAGGATGCCATCCTTCGCGCCGCTTGCCGCATGATCTCCAGCCTCGAGATCTCACGGCGCGAATTCGCGCGCGTTCTGGGCCTCGCCAACTACAACGACGGCCCCGCGCCCGATGTCGACCTGGTGATCCGAACCGGCGGCGAGCAGCGCCTGAGCGATTTTCTGCTCTGGGAATCGGCCTATGCCGAGCTGGTGTTTTCGCAGAGGCTATGGCCCGACTTCCAGGCGTCCGACCTCGAAGCCGCTGTCGAGGAATTTCATCGGCGCGATCGACGCTTCGGCCGCATCCCCCAGGCCGTCGCCGGCTGAGAATTCGACCCGTCCGGGCCCACCTTCGGCTTGTTGGTCACTCGCCTCGCCGCGACATCTCGAAAGCCTTGCGCAGCACGCGGACCACTGACTCGCTCAACTCGTAACGCTCGAATTCGCTCTCGCTCACCAGGGCCACGTCGAGCGCGTCGCCGCCGACGCATACGTCCGCCGACGAAGCCCGGCACAAATAATCCAGAATGACGTAGTGGAAGCGGACACGCCCCTTCTCGTCGCGGAAGACGCGATCGAGGGCCTCGATCAATCTCACCACTTCGACCTCGAGTCCGATTTCCTCGCGCACTTCCCGCCGAACGCCCTCGACCAGCGACTCGCCCAGTTCCAGCTTTCCTCCCGGGATCGACCATTCTCCTCTGCGAGGTTCGTTTCCCCGACGGATCAGCGCCGCGCGGCCATCGAAAATCACGACGCCGCCGACGCTCACAAGTGGTACCGTGGGGTATTCGCCGGAGTTGCTCATCGCTTCATGCTCATGCAAAATCGGTTGACGGTAGCGATATATAATACGCGCAAGAGCGAATGTCCGGTGAATGTGACCGATTGGAAGGAGGAAACGACAGTGGCCCGCTGCCCCGATTGCGATGCCGAGATCGAGTTGGATGAGGACGAAGTCGAAGAAGGCGAAATTTTGACCTGTCCGGAATGCGACGTCGAACTCGAGGTGGTGCAAACCCATCCCGTGAAGTTGAATCTGGTGTCCGAAGAGGAAGAGGAACTCGAGGAAGAGGACGACGACTCGTTCGACGACGAAGATGAGGAGGATGAAGAGGATCTCGAGGAAGAGGATGAAGAGGAAGAGGAGGAATAGCGCGGGTTTGAGGAGGGTGGAGCGGCAGCCTTTCGGACCGCCCTGCCATCTCAGTAAGGGAAGTTTGTATGCCCGGGTGGTGACCCATGGCTTTCTCAGGTAAACGCTTCGCGGAAGGACTCCGGGGCCGGCGGCTCAGTGCGCTGGCGTCGGTTGCTCTTCTGGCACTTCTCGCCACGGCGGTCTACGCCCGCCAGGATAAAGCACAGCTACGCACGGTTCATGGAACCATCTTCAACTCCTCCGAGCAGCCCATCGGCAGCGCCATCGTTTACCTCAAGAATGTCAGGACCCTCGCCATTCGCACCTACATCGCCGATCGCAATGGTCAGTATCGCTTCAGTGGCCTCGACCCGAACACTGATTACCAAATCCATGCCGAGCACGAAGACCTCACCTCCAATACCCGCACCATTTCCAGCTACGACAGCCGGCACGATATCTTGCTCGATTTGAAAGTAAACCGGAAGAAATCCGACAAATAGCGCAGCTTTAAATCTTACGGAGCGACCACGCGCAGAGCGCCCGGAAGCACTTCAACCTCGAGTGGCGTGGCCCCGAGTGCTTCTCCGTCACCGTGAAACGCGACAGGGAAGGCCGTATGGATTCGCACATGCCGGGCGCGAAACCGGCGCAAGTTCAGCCGGCGAGTGTCCCCCGCTCGCCCAAGTGACGGGAGCGCTCGCAGGATTTGCTTCCAGCTGAGATCCTCCGCGAGCGCAATATCCAGACAGCCATCGTCCACACGCGCTTCCGGCGCAATCCGTATGCCGCCTCCGTAGGCCGGGGCGTTGGCAACAGCAACCAACAAAACGTCGCCACGCCAACTCTGACCATCGAATTCAAGCTGCACCTCGAATCGCTCGCCGCGGCCAAAGGCCACCACAGCTCCTGCTAGGTATCGCCAGATCCCGGGAAGCCATCGAAATTGGCCCGCGGCCAGCCTTGCCGCCTCGGCATCCAAACCGGCGCCACCCACTCCCACATACACTCGTTCCCGCCCATCTGCCATACGCACGCGAACCAGGTCGATCAGGCGCGTGTTCCATTTGAGCAGGAAATCGGCAGCAGACAGTGGGTCCCGGGGCAGGTTCAGCGCCGCAGCGACATCGTTTGCGTCTCCAGCCGGCAGCAGCCCAAGTTCGATATCCAGCCCTCGAACCTGGCTCACTACATCGAGCAGCGTTCCGTCGCCGCCCAGCACGACAATTCGCCGCTCGCCGGCGGCAGCCGCTTTCGCAACCAAGCCTCTCAATTCTTCACGGGAGTTCGGCCAGAAAAACCTTGCCGGGCAGCCCCGGCTGGCGAGCCAGGTTTCCAGTCGGCCGCCAATTCGAAACGCACGGCCTCGTCCCGCTTTCTTGTTCCCCAGCACCAAGAACGGCGAAGCGCCGTGCGGAAACGCTTGCGAAGAAGTTCTCACAGTGCCCGAACTGAATTCATGCGCCATGGCGAAGCGCCGTGATTCTATGTCGAAACACTGGAAATAGGGACGGGCGATCAATCGAAGAGCGGAAACTGGTGCCGGCGGGGGGAATCGAACCGCCGACCTAGGGATTATGAGTCTGAATCCCGGCCATTCTGCACAGCCGTGCGCCATTATGCCAGGGCGTGACGAAAGCCGCATTATAGCAGGCAATTCCTGCTCCATGCTGCTCTGCACCGCCGTGCTCCGCTAGGCGCCAATGACCGTGCCAAACTGACACCGCTAATGACACCGGATTCGCACCGCGGCAAGCGGATTTGCCTTGCCCGCTGAGAAAATGGCGCCAGCGGGTTCCTGTGCGGCAAGGCGGCGGTCTTCGTCGATCATTGCCTCGGAAAGATCCGCTGCGCGGGGCGGCAGGGGCATCCTCAATGGAGGGGTCGCGAATCCAAATACCAGGGGAGTGTGGATATCAATAAATGGGAGGCGCGTATGACACATTTCACCGTGAAATCGCGTTGCCTCGGCCTTTTCGTAGTTCTTTGCATGCTAGCGGGGAGCGAATTCGCATTCGGCGCCAAGAACCAAATATTGGGAGAGATTCGACTGCAAGCGACAAACAAAGCTGCAAAATCATCCGGCGTTTGGATCGACGGCCAGTACCTGGGCTATCTCCAGGAACTGAGAGGATCGCGCAAAATTCTTTTGATGCCTGGAAAGCACGAGATCGCAGTCCGGCAGGCTGGCTACACGGAATTCCGCCGCAGCGTCGTCGTCGAGCCGGGCCAGACCCGGGAAATTCCGGTGAATATGGTGAAGGATCCGCGAGGCGTCTATCCGTCGGACCCCTCGGAACTGAAGCTGTCGGTTGATCCCGACCGAGCGGCCGTTTTCGTCGACGGACGATTCGTCGGCCACGCCGGCGAATTCGGCCATGGGATGCTTCTTGCTCCGGGCACGCATCAGATTAAGATCGGTCTACCTGGCTACCGCACCTTTGCTGCCACGGTCACCCTTCTGTCCCGTCAGACGACGGTGCTGAAGACGAGTCTTGTCCGGGGAGACATCGAGCAGGCTGACCCATTGATACGACGGACGGATCACCCGTAGCGCGGAACGACGGAGGCGAACTTCAGAGCTTTTCCGAGGGCTCTGATGATCTCGAGCCTCGGCGCCGCTTCGGCAGACAATGCGCGGGCCACGGTGCGAGCGTGTGTTCTTTTAAGCTCGTCGATGTCCTCGTGCTGCTGGGCCTCGACTCGCTCCGCAGCGGCTCCCTTTTCGCTTTTGAGTAGGCGGGATTTTTCACGGTCGGCTCGGGCGATCCGTACCTCAAGCTTCCGGCACTTACTATTGAGGTTCCTCACTTCGCCGAGCGCTGGCCTTCATGGTCGCGTCGGCTTTGTTCTTCGTGAGCTTGCGGTTCCTTGAGGCATCGACTCTCCCCGGCTGAAGGTGCGCGTAGCGCATCGTGGTCTGGATTTGCAAATGGCCCTCAGGTCGGCGATGTAGCGCATGGGAACGCCGGCCAGGAGGCGCGGCTCCGGCAGTCGAGCGCTTAGCGGCTTCACGAGCGGACCAAAATGGGGATCAGACTGACACCGCTACTAGCACCGGCACCTTGGCTGTTTCTGCCAGAGCGAGCTAAGTCTTTCGGGGAGTGGTGCCGGCGGGCGGAATCGAACCGCCGACCTAGGGATTATGAGACCCTCGCTCTGCCTCTGAGCTACACCGGCACGAAACCAATCGATGTTAAGAGGGCCATTCCGGGGTGTCAAGCAAACGCGCTGGGATTGCGGCTCCGGGCTGGCCGAATCGCTGTTCCGGCGCGGTACTTCGACGGAACTCCAATTAAATCAGTGCCCGAGGGGGACATTAGGACAAACTAAGGGCCACAAGCATACGGAAATTCCAGTACGAGTAAAGAGGGGTCCTGGTTCCGTGTGTCGTAGAAGTCATCGAATCCTGGGCGGGTATTAACTGTTAGATACCGGAGTACTCTTGACAGAAATAAGGGGTAGGCATAGGCTCGCAGGCGTACGAAGAAAGGTTCGGCTGATCCGATCGCCAAGGAGGCGGTAGGGTTTACCTTTTAGACACACGTCTGTCGCCAAAGTGATACAGGGAGCTCAAAGGCGCTATATTGCCACCGGTAAGTCATCTCTACCGGAGGCGATAGGTCATGCAAAAGTGGCTCTCTGTTGTTGTTCTCACATTGGCGGTTATGGTTGCGGCGATGGGCGTGCGGAATCTGACGGTAGATGCC
>JAGWOX010000298.1 GCA_028877145.1 Acidobacteriota bacterium
CTAACCGGATGAAGTGGGAAATGGTGACACTTCGTTTGGAGCGGGAGCCTATCTTGGTGGCCTGGAACCAAATCAGTCAACCACGCGCAACACCGTCTTGCCTCGTCGATTGCCCGACTTGTCGCGCACGAAAGCTTGTGCTCCCTGGGCCAGCGGCAGAATTCGGGAGACGATCGGACGCAGGCTCCCGCCGTCGATCGGCCGGGAAATCTCCATCAACTGTGCCCGATTCGGCTCGACAATGAAGAAAATGCCGCGCGCGGCGTTGAACTACATTTTTTCCGGAGATTCAATACCCAAGAGGGCCAATGCGGCAACCAGCTGGCGCTCGACCAGAGCGGTCAGTTCCAGCAGGAACGCCTTCTTCGTCGCGTCGGATTCGGAGAGGATGTGATGGCGGTGGTAGAAGACGCTGAAGGACTGGGCCAGTTGGAAGGCGAATTTGGCTACGAAGGCCGGTTCCTGGGACGCGGCGGCGGCATTCACCTGGCTGCCCAGCGAGCCGGCGAGCAGAAGCAATTCCCAGAAATCGTTGCCGTCCTCGTTGGTGAGGAGCGCGGCGCGGGCTTCGGCGGAGACGAGCGAATCGAGTCTATCGACGGGGAAATTCGGATCCTGGTCGATGAGTTTGCGGAAGATGTTCTTCGCTCGGACGATGGCGTACTGCACGTAAGGGCCGGTTTCGCCTTCGAAGCTGAGGGCGTCGTGGAAATCGAAAGCGATGATCGTGGAGCGCGTGTATTTCAGTAGAAAGTAGCGCAGGGCGCCGATCGCGATGGCGTGAGCGGTTTCCGCGCGCCCGGTCTCGGAATCTTCCGGATGGCGCTGGTCGACTTCGGCTCGGGCGGCGGCTTCGAGTTTATCGAGCAGATCGTCGGCCTTGACGCCCAGGCCGCGGCGGCCGCTGACTTCGACATAGGGGCGCTTCGAATCTTCCGGGGGCAACTCGTAGCCGAGTTCCTGGGCGCAACGCGGAGTGAGGGCCACCATTTCGTAGGAGAAATGGACGGAATGTTCGGCGGCATCCTCGAAGCCGAGCGCGCGCAACGCGGCGGCGACCACGTTCTGCAAATACGCTTGGCGTGAATCGATGACGTTGTAGACTTCACGGGCATGGCCGAATTCCGGCGCATCCGGCACGCCGTCTTCCGCCAGTGTGGTCCAAACCGTGTGGCCGTCGTCGTAGCGGAAAAACGGCTGGTAATGGAAATCGAGGCCGAGCAGGCCGAATTTCCACATCTGATAGGCGATGTCCTTGCCGACGTAGGTCACCGTGCCGTTCGAGCGAACGATCACCTTGGCTTCGGCCTCTTCGCCTTCTTCAGCCGGCGCCTCGCCGAGCGCCATGATCCAGCAGCCGGCATATTTGCCCGTCTCGGGGCGCGTGATCACGCCGCGGTCGACCATCTGGCGGAAAGCGGCTTCCCAGAATTTCAGGTGGAGGATGTCCGATTCGCGCGCGAGCAAATCGTAGCGGATGCCAAGGCGATTCATCGTGCGCAGATGGCAACCGAGAATCGCGGTGGAAATGATTTCGGCCATTTCGGCTTCGGAGCCGTGGCCCTCCTCGATCGTCTTGAGCATGGCGGCACGCAGCTCGAGGCGTTGCTTATCGGCTTCGAGGAATTCGGTGACGCGAGCATACAAATCCCAGCAGAAATAATCGAAGCCGGGCTCGGAGGCGAGGCGGCGAACATTCTCCATCGATTTCCTTTCCAGATGCAGGAAGCCGAGGACGACGTCGGCGACCTGGACGCCGGTGTTGTCGATATAGTTTTGTACCTGGACGCGGCGGCCGGAGAATTTCTCCAGGCGAACGAAGGCGTCGCCAAGCACGGCGTTGCGCACGTGGCCGATGTGCGCGGCCTTGTTCGGGTTGATGCTGGTGTGCTCGACGATGACTTTCGCCGCGCTCGCGGGCGGCTCGGCGGCCGGTTGACGCGAAAGATCGAGCGCGAGCGAGAGGAACGCGCCGCGATCGAGGAACGCATTCAGGTAGCCGCCACCGGCGACTTCGACGCGCGCGATGCCCTCGACCGGACCGAGTTCGGTCGAGATTTCCGTGGCGATCTGGCGCGGGGCGCGGCGCAGGCGGCGCGCCAGCTCGAAACAGACGGGCGTGGCCAGCTCGCCGAGTTCGAGGCGCGGCGGGCGCTCGAGCGCGACCGGGAGGTCGAGCTGGTAGCGCTCGCTGAGAAAGCGGCGTATGGCTTCGCGGAAACGCGTTTCGACTACGTGGTACACGATGAGTCCTCAGTCCCCTCGAAGCATTCAGAGCCGGAGGAGGTAGCACAGCCTTCAGGCTGTGCAGATTTTGGCGCGAGAGAATGCACAGGCTGAAAGCCTGTGCTACTACCGGCCGTCCTACTTCAAACGAGCGCCCACTGGCACATCCTCGACGAACGTGCAGAGTACCGGGCTGCCGTCGGGGCGCGTGGCGGCGACGACCATGCCGTCCGATTCGACGCCGCGCAGTTTTCGCGGCTCGAGATTCACCACGATCACCACTTTGCGGCCCACCACCTGTTCGGGCGTGTAGCTCAGGGCGATTCCGGCCACCAGTTGCCGCTGCTCGGTGCCGATGTCGACGATGAGCTTCATCAAGCGGTCGGTGCCGGCGACGCGCTCGGCGGATTTCACTTCTCCGACGCGCAACTCGACTTTGGCGAAATCCTCGATCGAGATGCGGGCGGGCGCTGCGGGTGCGGCGGCGGGAGCCGCAGCAGGCGCCGCTGCTGACGCAGGCGCTTGAGCGGCCGGTTCGGCCTTCGGTGCCGCGGGAGTTGACGGTTGGCGAATTTCGTTTTCCATGGCTTCGATCCTTTCGATCGCTTCTTTTTTGTCCAGTCGCGGGAAAACCGCTTCGGAGCGGGTGATGCGCGTTCCGGGTTTGAGGCCGCCCCATTTCAGATTGTCGATCCGCGCGCTTTCGGGCGAGCCTTCGAGGCCCAATTGGCGCCAGATTTTCCCCGCCGCTTCCGGCATGACCGGGGCAAGGAGCACGGCGAGCACGCGCAGGCATTCCGCCGAGGCGTAGAGCACCGGACCGAGCCGGCCTCGGCGCGCAGGGTCCTCGGCCATCGCCCACGGCTGGGTTTCGACCAGATACTGATTCACGCGGCTGACGAGACCCCAGGCGGCCTCGATGGCGCGCGAAAACGAGAATTGATCGAAGCCTTCGCGAAAAGTGAGAATGGTATCCGAGGCGAAAATTTCCAGGTCGGCTTCGGGCTGCTCCACCGGCGACGCTTCGGGAACCACGCCGTCGAAATAACGGCCGATCATGGCGACCGTGCGGCTTGCGAGGTTGCCGAGATCGTTGGCGAGATCGCTGTTGTAGCGGGTGATCAGCGCTTCGCGGCTGAAATTGCCGTCCTGACCGAAGACGACGTCGCGCAGCAAGTAGTACCGCAGCGCGTCGTTGCCGACTTTGGCGCCGGCCAGTTCGTCGAGCGACTTCACGATCGGTTCGGCGTAGGCGATGTTGCCTTTCGACTTGCTCATTTTTTCCTGCTCAAAGAGCAGCCAGCCGTGAGCGAAAATTTTCTTTGGCAGAGGCAGTTCGGCGGCCATCAGGAACGCGGGCCAGTAGACGGCGTGGAAGCGAATGATCTCCTTGCCGATCATGTGAACGTCGGCGGGCCAGAATTTCTTGAAATCCGGGCTCGCCTCGTCGTCCTCGCTCTGGCCGTAGCCGATGCCGCTCATGTAGCTGGTGAGCGCGTCGTACCAGACGTAAAAGACGTGTTCGGGATCGTCCGGCCAGGGAATGCCCCACTTGATCGATTTCCGGCTGATGGAAACGTCTTTCAAGCCAGCTTCGACGAAGCTCCTCACCTCGTTCAGACGAAAATCGGGCTGAACGAAGCTGGGCTGCTCGCGATAGAGCGCGAGCAGTTTGTCCTGATAGGCCGACAACCGGAAGAAATAATTCTCCTCGGAAATCAATTCCGCGGGGCGGCCGCACAGAGGGCAATTCGCGGGCTCGGGCGAATCGCTCACATAGAGATTGTCGTAAAT
>JAGWOX010000033.1 GCA_028877145.1 Acidobacteriota bacterium
GATGACGGCGGAAGAGGCGCGGCGTCAGGCGCTCATCAAACTCGGTGGCCTGGAACAAACGAAGGAAATCTGGCGGGAGCGGCGCGGGATCCCGTTTTTCGAAACGTTTTGGCAGGACACGCGCTATGGCGCGCGGATGCTGCGGAAGAACCCGTGGTTCACACTCGCCGCGGTGCTCACGCTGGCGCTGGGAATCGGCGCCAACACCGCCATCTTCAGCGTCGTCAATGCCGTCCTGCTGCGCCCGCTGCCTTACAACGACGCGAACAAGCTTGTGGTGTTGAACGAGACAAATCAGCGGGTTGGCCTGGTCTCCGTCTCGTATCCGGATTTTCTGGACTGGCGGCAGCAAAACCACTCGTTTTCAGCAATGGCAGCGGCGAGTGACATGGATTTCGACCTGGCCGGCGCCGGACAGCCGGAGCTTGTCGGAGGCTACGCCGTTTCTCCGAACTTCCTCTCGCTGCTGGGCGTCCGTCCGATTTTGGGTCGTGACTTTGTTCCCGCGGAGGAGAAGCCGGGAACTGCGCCGGTCGCGCTCATCAGCTACAAACTCTGGCAATCGCATTTTGGCGGTGCTGTTGATGTGGTGGGGAAAACGCTGCGGCTGGACGACAAGGTGTTCACGATCATCGGCGTGCTCCCCGCGAATTTCCGTCTTCCCGCCAATTCCGACGTGCTGGCGCCCATCGGCATCTGGGCGGGAGAAGAGGAAATGCAGGACCGCGGCGATCGCGGGGACATGGTTGCCATCGGGCGACTCGCGCCTGGCGTAACGCTCGCCCAGGCTCGCGGAGAAATGGAAGGAATCGCGGCGCGGCTGGCCGCTGAATATCCGCGGAGCAACAGCGAGATGGGCGTAAGCCTCCAGACGATGCGACAGGAATTTGTCGGCGATGTGCGCGCGGCCATGCTCGTCGTGTTCGGCGCCGTGATTCTGGTTCTGCTGATCGCCTGCGTGAATGTCGCGGGGCTGTTCCTGGTCCGCGGGGCGGCGCGAGCGCAGGAGATTGCCGTGCGCATGGCATTTGGCGCGAGCCGCGGCCGGATCGTCAAACAGATGCTCACCGAAAGCCTTCTTCTGGCAGTGATCGGGGGCGGCTTGGGATTGTTGCTGGGTGCGTGGGGAGTTTCCGGCCTCGCGCGGCTGGTCGGCGATCCATTGGGGAACGTGCCGATTCGCATCGATGGCAACGTTCTGTTGTTTGTGGGTGTGGTGGTGATCCTGGTGGCCGTGGCGTTCGGACTCGTCCCGGCCTTGCAGGCGACGCGGCCGGACATTCAGGAATCGTTGAAGGAGGGCGAGCGCGGCGGCGCGGGCGGCACGCGTCAGCACCGTTTGCGAAACGCTTTCGCCGTTGCCGAGACGGCGCTGGCCCTGGTGCTTCTCGTGGGTGCTGGGCTCATGCTGCAAAGCCTTTACCGGTTGATGCGGGTCAATCCCGGGTTCCGGCCAGACCGCGTGTTGAAGATGGGAATGAACCTGCGCTCCACGCAATACTCCACCAAGGACGCGAAACTGAATTTCTGGCGGCAGGTGCTCGAGCACGTGCGCGCGCTGCCTGGCGTGGAGAACGCGGCTTTGGGCACCACGATTCCGTTTACGGGCGACCACAGCCGGTCCGACATCACGATCGAAGGGTTGCCGTTGCCGGCGGAGGGCGAATTTCCCCATCCCGACTTCCACATTGTGAGCCCCGGATTCTTTTCCACGATGGGTATCCGCCTCCTGCGCGGGCGAACGTTCACCGACGAGGACAACAGCAAAGCGGCGCCGGTGGCGATCATCAACCAGACGCTGGCCCGGCGCTTCTGGCCGGATGGCGAGGCGGTAGGGAAGAGAATTCTCTACGGCCATCCAAACCCGAACGAGAAATGGGTCACCATCGTCGGGGTCGTCGGCGACACGAGAATGTACGGGCTCGATAGTCCGGCGCGATTTGAAGTTTACGCTCCCCTGGAGCAGATGGGGCTTGGCGGTTCGGAGTTGGTGGTGCGATCCGCGAAGGATCCAGCCAGCCTGACGGGCGAGATCCGCGGCGCGATTGCGTCGGTGAATCGCGATGTGCCGATCTACGACGTCGAGACGCTGAAAAAGGCGGTGGACGACTCCGTTTCGACCCGTCGCGACACGCTGCTCCTGCTCGGCTCGTTCAGTCTGCTGGCTGTGGTGCTGGCGGCCACCGGGATTTACGGCGTGATTTCCTATGTGGTAGCGCTCCGCACTCATGAAATCGGCGTCCGCATGGCCCTCGGAGCGGGAGAACGAGAAGTTCTGAGATTCGTGCTCGGTCAGGGCGCATGGCTGGCGATCGGAGGTGTGGGGATCGGTACGCTGGGAGCGCTGGCGTTGACGCGCTTGATGGCCAGCCTGCTATACGGAGTCAGACCGGCCGACCCCGCGACGTTTGCCGGCGCCGCCATTCTGATTGCCTCCGTAGCCCTCGTGGCGACCTACGTCCCCGCGCGGCGTGCGACGAGAATCGATCCTGTTGTGGCGTTGCGCCAGGAATGAGGAGAAGAGGCCGCAGCCAAGAGTGGCTGCGCTACCGGTGCTGCGGCAGGAGTGATGCGGGGTGCGGGACTGCTGGGCGGTCGAGGGGGAAAGCGCGCGGACAAGAGTGTCCGCGCCACTGGTGGGGGAACCATTTCTTACTGAGGCACGTATATTGAGTGCAGGCGCGATTCCGCTGGAGCTATCGTATGGGCGACCTCTGGAATGATCTGCGCTATACCTTCCGCGTACTCGGAAAAACTCCCGGATTTGTGGCCATCGCCGTTGTAGCGCTGGCGCTGGGGATTGGCGCGAACAGCACGGTTTTCAGTTGGGTGAACGCTACCCTGCTCAATCCCATTCCCGGACTTTCGCACACGAGCCAGGTTGTCGCGGTGACGCGCAACCGCTCCGGCTCACTTTCCTATCCCGATTTCAAGGATTTGCGCGACCGCACTAAGAGCTTTTCAGGAATGACGGCGTTTTCGCTGGGACCGATGAGCCTAACGGGAATCGAGAAGCCGGAACGCGTGTGGGGAATGCTGGTGTCGGCGAATTATTTTCCCGTGCTTGGCGTGAAGCCCGTGTTGGGGCGCGGGTTTCTGCCTTCCGAGGACAGCGCGACGAATGGGGCGCCGGTTGCGGTGATCAGCTATCGGTTGTGGCAAAGACGCTTTGGCGGGAATCGGGCGATCCTCGGGCAGACCATCCACCTCGATACGCACCCCTTCACGATTGTCGGCGTGGCGCCGCCCGTTTTCCAAGGCAGTACGAGCGGATTGCGCGCGGAGATCTGGATACCGGTAACGATGGCGCTGGAACTTGGCGGAGAGGAATCGTTCCTCACCGCGCGCGGCACCGAGTGGCTGCAGGTGCTGGGCCGGCTGCGGCCGAGCGTGGGACGGGAGCAGGCGCAAGCTGAATTGACCACGATTTACAAACAGTTGGCGCACCAATATCCGGATTCGCATCGGGGAGAGAATCGAGTCAGTTTGTACCCGCTGTGGCGCGCGCCAAACGGCGCGAACGCTTTCTTTTCGCAACTGCTGCCGATCCTGATGGCGCTGGCGGGCGGGGTGCTGCTGCTCGCCTGCGCGAATTTGGCGAACCTGCTGCTGGCGCGTGGCGTTGCGCGGCAACGCGAGATGGCGATCCGGCTTTCGCTCGGGTCCGGGCGCGGGCCGCTGATGCGACAGGTGCTGATGGAGAGCCTGATCCTGTCGCTCGCCGGCGGGGTGCTGGCGCTGCCGGTGACGCTGTGGGCGGCGGGCCAGTTCATGAATTTCGCGCCGGTGACGAACCTGCCCGTCTGGATATCGGTGAAGGTGGACGGGCGCGTCGTGCTGGCCACGCTGCTGATCTCCGTCCTGACCACGGTGCTCTTCGGCATGCTGCCGGCGTTGCGCGCGGGGGCCATTCAGCCGGCGAGCGTGCTGAAGGAGGAAGGAGCGAGCGTGGCGGGCGGCGGGAGAAAGGCGCGGCTTTCGCGCGGGCTGGCCGTGACGCAGATCGCGCTTTCGCTGGTGCTGCTGGTCTCGGCGGGACTTTTCATTCGCAGCTTCCGCGCGACGAAACAGTTTGATCCGGGATTCGACGCGCGGGGCGTGCTGCTGGAATCCTACGATCTGCTGCCGAACGGCTACTCGCCGTCTGACGGAATCGCCTTCGATCGCCAGGTGCTCGAAAATGCCCGCGCGCTTTACGGCGTGCGAGAGGCGAGCCTTGCCGATTTCGTGCCGTTGGGCTTCAGCTCGAACAACATCAGCTTCACGCCGGAGGGGTACGTGGCCGGTCCGCATGAGGCTGTGGTTGCCGGCTACGCCCACGTCAGTCCTGGCTACTTCTCCACGATGCGAATTCCGATTGTGCTCGGGCGCGATTTCACTGCGGTGGATTCTGCGGATTCGGCGCTGGTGGTCATCGTCAACCAGGCCCTGGCCGATCGCTACTGGCAGGGGCAGGACGTCGTGGGCAAGCGGATGAAGGTGGAGGGGAGTTGGCGAACGATCGTCGGCGTCGTGCGGACGACTGACTATTCCGAACTGAACGAACCGCCTGAGCCGTTCCTTTATCTTCCTCTGTTCCAGTCTTTCTCGTCGGGCGTTGTGCTGCACGTGCGCACTTCGGGCGATCCGCGCGCTGCGGCCGGAACGGTGATGCAGGTGATTCACCGGCTCAACGCTGACCTTCCCGTTTTCGACGTCGCGACGCTCGAAGATCGAATTGGGGCGGGCACATTCACGCTGCACATGGCGGGCGCGTTCGTCGGTGCGTTTGGGGCGTTGGCCCTGGTGCTTGCCGCGGTGGGGCTGTATGGCGTGATCGCTTACGGAGCGCGGCAGAGAACGCACGAAATCGGCATACGCCTGGCGCTCGGAGCGCGGCCTGCGGACGTTGGGAAGATGGTGCTGGGGCAGGGGGCGCGATTGGCTTTGGTGGGTGTTGGAATTGGTCTGGTCGCCTCGATTGGAGCGGCGCGCTTGGTGCGGAGCCTGCTATTCGGCGTGGGGGCGATGGATCCGGTGACGTTTGTAGTAGTGACGGCGCTACTAATCGCAGTGGCGCTCTTGGCTTGCTACGTGCCGGCTCGGCGGGCGATGCGGGTGAATCCCATCGATGCGCTGCGGCATGAGTAGGAAAGCACCAGTTGTTTCCGCCGCGTCCTCAGCGCGCCTTTCTCCGCGCCCTCTGCGTTAAATCTTTTCCGTGAGTCTGGCGCGGCTAGATAGATTCGGAGTCGGGATGAACCGACGGCGTGGCGGAGACGGGGATGCGTTGGCCTACCGAACTCCATGGCGGAGGGGCTGTGAAGGCGTTCCACAAGAGCCAGGCGTAGAAGGGACCGTAGGTGAGCGCGAGGAATTCCGGGCGAAACTGCCAGGTGCCGAAGGCGTGGTAGTTGATCAGGACCTCGTAGGAGAGGAACTGGAGAATCGTTAGCATCAGCCAAGGGACCAGGTAGCGCGAAACTCCCACCAGAGCAATGAAGGGAACCACCCAGGTGAAATACCAAGGGTAGCAATTGGGCGAGACGAGCAGGATCGTGCCGAAAATCAAAAATGCCGCGCGGGCCGGGTCGACGCGGCGCGCGGCGGCCCAGAGCGCGAGACCGGCGACCAAGCCTACCCCCAGTCCAAGAGCCAGCTGGTGCGAGCCGGAAATTCTTTCCAATACCAAGTAAATACTGGCGTTATTGTCGCGGAAACTCGACTGGTATTGATGGAATGTGGCCAGGGCCACAGGCAAGGCAGCGCGGTAGGGCCAGGCGCAGATCGCGGCAAAACCGCCGGCCACCAGCACGGCGGGCCAATTCTGTCGCGGCCATTTGAGGCGAGTGAGCCAGAGGGGAACGAGCACGGCGGGGAAGGCTTTGGCCAGGACTCCGGCGGCGAGCAGCGTCGTTGACAGCACCCGGCGGGGGCCTATAATCAACACTGTGGCACCAACGGTAGCTGCGAGCGCGAGCGCGTCGTTGTGCCCGCTCGAGGCAAACTCCACGACGACTAACGGATTCCAGCCGTAGATCGCGAGTTGATAATTCCGCGCATGACCCCGGCGCGTCCACCAGGCCAGCAGCAGGAGGACCGCGAGGTCGGCGAGTAGGAAGGGCGCTTTGAACGCGGCCGGATTCGGCAAAAAGCGCCAGGCCGCGGCGAAGACGAGTTGCGATAGCGGAGGGTAGATCGAGCGGATTTCGTGGCCGGGAATCTGCCGAATCGAGCGCGTGACGAGAGCGGAGAGACGGGGATCGTCGGGGCGCACGCTGTAGGGATTGAGTCCGAGGGCTTGGACGTGGCCATCGAAGCGGTAGCGAAATATGTCGTCTGAGAGCGTGGGACGTAACGGAGCAAGAGTGAGCCGGAAAGCGATCGAGGCCAGCAGGATGAGCCAGAAAGCGCGCCGGCTGTCGGAACTGTGCTCGAAAGCGTAGAGCGAGACGAGATAGACGATGCCGGCTCCGAGAGCAATCGCGATGGTTTCGACGACGTACACTTCCAGATTGCCCAGCCAGGCGAGCGTGGCGAAAGCAGCTTCCAGAGCGACGGCGAGCGCGAGCGCGCGAAGCCATTGCGACGGCGGCCGAGGAGAAGTGGTTTTCATGAGCGGGGAGACGAAAGTTGATTTGGGCCGCTAGCCTCGCTGGATTCGGCGTGACGAATCCGGTGTGGGACTACGTGCGCCGGCAGATCGATCCAACGCTCAATCCTTTCCGCGGGCTCTATCAGGCGAACGGTTTCGACCTGACGATGATGGTGCCGTATTTCGTGGTGCTGGGAATCCTGGCGCTGTATGGGATGCACCGTTATTGGCTCGTCTACGATTATTTCAAGTATCGCCGGAACGTGCCGGGCGCCGCGCCCGAGCCCGCCGACTGGCCGAAGGTTACCATACAGCTTCCGATCTTCAACGAACGATACGTGATCGAGCGGCTGGTGGACGCGGCGGTGGCGTTCGATTACCCCCGCGACAAGATAGAAATCCAGGTGCTGGACGATTCGACCGACGAGACGCGGGAGATCACGCATGCCATCGTCGAACGCTACCGCGCGCTTGGCGTGCCGATCGTGCATTTGCACCGCACGAACCGCATCGGGTTCAAGGCCGGGGCTCTGCAGGAAGGACTGAAAGTCGCGACCGGAGAGTACGTGGCGATTTTCGACGCCGATTTCCTCCCGCCGGCCGACTTCCTGCGCCGCACGCTGCCTTACATGATCGCCGATTCGCATGTCGGCATGGTGCAGACGCGCTGGACGTACCTGAACCGGCACTATTCGGCGCTGACGGAGATCGAGGCGATTTTGCTCGACGGGCATTTCGTGATCGAGCACGGGGCGCGCTCGCGCCGGGGCATCTTCTTCAATTTCAACGGCACGGCGGGCGTGTGGCGCCGGGCGACGATCGACGACGCCGGCGGCTGGGAACACGATACGCTCACCGAGGACACCGATCTTTCCTACCGCGCGCAGATTCGCGGCTGGAAATTCCTCTACCTGCCGCAGATCGAGTGCCCGTCCGAGCTGCCGGTGGAAATGAATGCGTTCAAAGTGCAGCAGGCGCGCTGGGCGAAGGGATTGATGCAGACGGCGAAGAAGACGCTGCCGCGCGTGATGCACTCCGACGCCAGCCCGCGCATCAAAACCGAGGCGTTCCTGCACCTGACGGCCAATATCAGCTATCCGCTGATGGTGGCGCTGTCGCTGATTCTGCTCCCGGCGATGGTGGTGCGCTTCTACCAGGGCTGGTTCCAGATGCTGCTGATCGACCTGCCGCTGTTTTTGGCGGCGACGTGGTCTGTGTCGAGTTTTTATCTGGTGGCCCAGCACGAGCTGTATCCGAAGAACTGGAAGCGCGCGCTGCTCTATCTGCCGTTCGTGATGGCGGTGGGAATCGGGCTTTCGGTGCGGAATTCGAAGGCGGTGATCGAGGCCATCGTCGGGAAGAAATCGGAGTTCGCACGGACGCCGAAATACCGCATCGAAGGGAAACAGAAATCGGCGACCGCGGTGAAGAAGGCGTACCGGCGCAAGGCAGGCTGGTCGCCGTATATTGAGATCGCGCTCGGCTTGTATTTTATTGGCACGGTCGCCTACGCGGTCGAGAACCAGAATTTCTTCACGCTGCCCTTCTTGCTGCTGTTCGTTTGGGGCTACCTCTACACGGGACTGATGTCGCTCAGCGAAACCTACCTTGACCGGCTGCGCTCGCGCGCGCCGGCGCCCACCGAGACGCAGCCCGCGCCCGCGGGCGTGCAGAGCATCTGAAGCCCGTTACCCGGCAATCAACGTTCCAAGCGGTTGGCCCTCCTGTTCACGAATACCTTGACCTTCTACACATCCGGTGATACAAGACCTGCAGAAGCTCGAGGTATGAGTTCGCCGGTCAAATCCGATCTCCCACAGGGCACGCTCGACGTGTTGATCCTGAAGATTGTGGCGCTTGCTCCCGTGCATGGCTACGCGATCGCGCAGCGGCTCGAACAGGTTTCCCGCGGCGTGGTGCAGGTTCCCCAGGGCTCTCTTTATCCGGCGCTGCACAGGCTGGAGAACCGCGGCCTTCTCACTGCCGAGTGGAAAGAGACCGAGACCGGCCGTGAAGCCAGGTTCTATCGGCTGACCCGAAAGGGCCGGAAGCACTTCGAAACAGAAGCCGCCGACTGGCAGCGGCTCTCCGAGGCGGTCGGCCTGATTCTGGGCATGGCCGAGTGAGGCGCGCGATGCGATGGTGGCAACGCCTGTGGCGCCGAAAAGAACTGGAAGAGCAGCTCGAGAAAGAGCTGCGTTTCCATCTGGATGAACATGCGGCCGACCTTGCCAGGCGCGGCCGTTCCCCGCAAGAGGCTCGGCGACAAGCGCGTCTCGCTCTCGGCGGCCCGGAACAGGTGAAAGAGGAGTGTCGCGACGCGCGCGGCACGCGGTGGCTTGAGGATTTGCTACTGGACTTCCGCTACGCGGTCCGCGGCCTGCGGCAGCGTCCGGGATTTGCGGCAATCGCGCTCCTGACCCTTGCGCTCGGCACGGGCGCGACGACGGTGATGTTCACCGTGGTGAGCGGAGTATTGCTCAAGCCGCTGCCTTACGCGCAGCCTTCCCGGCTGGTCGCGCTGCACGAGGAGACGAACTGGTCGACGGAGCTTGGGAACGAATGGGCTTTTGCCTATCCGAACTATCTTGATTGCCAACGAGAAAGCAAGACGCTGACGCTGGCCGCGTGGCGCTACGACGGAGGCACGGTGAGCGGGCGCGGTTCGGCCGAATACGTCGATGGCATCGAGATCTCTTCGGGGTTTTTTTCTCTCCTCGACATCCCCATGTATCGGGGCCACGCCTTCACCGCGAATGAAGCTCGCCCGGGCGGGGCGCCAGGAATCATCATCAGCTATGGAATATGGCAACGCTTCTTCGGCGGCAGACCGAAGGCGATCGGCAGCCCACTCGAATTCGCGGGGAGGGACTACACGGTCATCGGAATCGCTCCGGCGGAATTCCGGCTGGATGGACAGGAATGGGACGTATTCACTTCGATCGAGCAGGATGCTTCGGCGGCCCTGCGCAATCGCGAAATCCATCCCGGCATTCAGGTTCTCGGCCGGCTGCAGCCTGGAGCCACGCTTGGCGAGGCGCAGGCGGAGCTGGCCGTGATTGGCCGCCAACTCGCGGCGCAGTACCCGAAATCGAACGTAGGGCGGAGCTTCGAAGTGCGGCGGCTTCGGCCGAACACCGGCGGTCTGCAGTCGACGCTTTGGCTGTTGCTAGGCGCCGTCAGCCTGGTGCTGCTGATTGCGTGCGCAAACGTGGCGAGCCTGCTGCTCGCGCGCGCGGTCTCGCGCGAGCGCGAGCTGGCCATGCGCGCGGCGCTCGGGGCGAGCCGCGGCCGGTTGGCCCGACAATGTCTCACCGAAAGCATTGTGCTGGGGCTAACGGGAGGCGGGCTCGGTGTCCTGCTTGCCGCACTGGGAATCCAGCCGTTTGTGTTGCTCTGGCCGGGCGGCCTGCCTCGCGCTCAGGAGGTCGCGCTCGATTGGCGGGTATTGCTATTTGCGCTTGGCATGTCGCTTTTGAGCGGCTTGCTGTTCGGGCTGACACCCGCTCTGCGCGCTCCGGCACGAGGATTGGAGCAAAGACTCCGCGCGGGCGCGCGCACCGTGGCGGGAGGCTCGCGCCGTCTGCACGGTGCGTTTGTCATCTCCGAGATCGCGTTGGCGACGGTCCTGTTGGTTGCGGCCGGAATGTTGGGGCGCACCCTGCTGCGGCTCTCTTCCCTGAACCCAGGAGTGAATGCGCGGAACGTGCTGGTGACTCGCGCGGCTCTTTCACCGGCCATGCTCGCGGACCCAGCCCGAATTCCCGCTGCCTGGCAGGAAGTGCTCGATAACGCGCGCCTCGTGCCGGGGGTCGAATCCGCCGCTATCGTCGACACCGTTCCGATGCGTGAAGACTACAACCAGATCGGTTACTCGACCACCCCGGCAGTTCCGCCTGTAAATCAAAGACCGCTTGCGCTGGCTACTTGCGTGACGCCGGATTATCTGCAGGTGATGCGCATCCCGCTCCTCGAGGGCCGTTTCTTTACTGGCCAGGACCGCAAGGGAGCCGAACCTGTCGTGGTGATCGACCGGGTCCTGTCAGAAAGGGCTTTCGGCCGACACGACCCTGTAGGGAAGCAGCTGTGGATTCCAGGCAGCGACAGCCCCTTTACCACAGGCAAGGATGCGCCCGAGCCGGTGCGGGTAGTCGGAGTCGTTGGTCACGTACGGTATTGGGGGCTTGCCAGCGACGATCGCGCAACGTTGCGCGCGCAGATTTATTATCCATTCGCGCAGGTAGCGGACCCTCTGCTGCCCCGTTGGTCCGAATTGATGTCCTTGGCCGTGCGGACCAGCGTCGCTCCACTGAGCGTCCTGAAGCCACTGCGGAAGGCCATTCGCGGAGATTCCAGTGACCAGGCGCTCTACCAGGTTCGGACCATGCAGCAGCTCTCGAGCGATTCCATCTCGCGCCAGCGTTTCCTGCTTTTTTTGTTCGGCGCATTTGCCGGCTTGGCATTACTGCTTGCCTGCGTGGGGATCTACGGCGTGTTGACCTATCTGACGAATCAGCGTGTGCCGGAAATCGGCGTGCGAATGGCGCTCGGGGCCGCCAGCCGCGACGTGGTGTGGCTCGTGCTGCGTCAGAGCCTGGGGATGATTCTGTTGGGTTCGGCACTTGGAGCGGGCGCGGCGCTCGGGGCGAGCCGACTGCTGGTGCGCTTTGTCGAGGGAGTGCATCCAGCCGAGCCGTTGACGCTCGCGACGACGGTCTCTTTGCTCGTGGCTGCGGCGCTCGTCGCGAGCTTCCTTCCCGCGCGCCGCGCGAGCCGCGTCGATCCCATGATCGCCCTCCGCCAGGAGTAACCGCAAAAATTGGGATACAAAACGGAGCCGGCTCGCCGGATTTCGGCGAGCCGGCTCGGATGCTTTACGCGAAGTTCAGTAGATGTCGTACTGCTCGAAATGGAGCGTGGCGTCGGACTGGATGACGGCGTTTTTGTGGGTGGCGCGCTCGAGTTCCTCGATCAGGTGCGCTTCGCGGGTCTTGAGCGCCTTGGCGATTTCGGGATGCACGCGTAGGGTGATGCTCGGCGTATCGAGTTCGCCGGCCATCTTGCGGGCTTCGGCTTCGATTTCGTAACAGATCGTGGGCACCGACTTCACCATGCCCGAGCCCGAGCAATACGGGCAGGGCTGGCAGAGCACGCGCTCGAGCGCCTGCTTGGTGCGCTTGCGGGTGATCGCAACGAGGCCGAATTCGTTGAAAGGCAGGACCTTCGACGGGGCGCGATCCTGGCGCAGGGCGTCGGAGAGCGCCTGGAGGACTTTCTCGCGGTTGCGGCGTTCCTCCATATCGATGAAGTCGACGACGATGATTCCGCCGAGGTCGCGCAGGCGAATCTGGCGGACGATTTCCTTGACCGCGTCGATATTGGTCTTGACGATCGTGTCCTCGAGGCGGTTCGAGCCGCGGCCGACGTATTTGCCGGTGTTGACGTCGATGGCGACAAGGGCTTCGGTGTGGTTGATGACGATGTAGCCGCCGGATTTGAGCCACACCTTCGGGCGGAGCGACTTGTCGATTTCCTGCTGCACGCCCATCTCCTCGAAGATGGGCGTTTCCTTTGAGTAGAGCTTTACGCGGCTCACGAGATCGGGCTGGAACCGGCTGACGAAATCGACGACGCGTGCGTACTCCTCTTCCGAGTCGACCCAAACGGCGTTGAATTCGCGGTTCAGGCAGTCGCGGAGGAGGCGCTCGACGAGGTTCAGGTCGCGGTGCAAGAGCGTTGGGGCGCGGCGCTGTTCCGATTTCGCGCGGATTTCCTGCCAGGTGCGAGTGAGGTATTCGGCGTCGGCGCGGATATCGTCTTCGGTGGCCGAGCCGGCGGCGGTGCGAGCGATGAAGCCGCCCGGATGTCCCTGGCGCAGTTCATCGACCAGATGGCGCAGGCGGCCGCGGGCTTCGGCGGTGCCGATTTTTCGTGAGATGCCGATATGGTCGAGCGTCGGCATGTAGACGAGGAAGCGGCCGGGAAGAGCGACGTGGCTGGTGATGCGCGCGCCCTTCTTCCCGAGCGGTTCCTTGGTGATCTGGATGATGACTTCCTGGCCGGCCTTCAGGAGATCGGAGATCTGCTGGATGCGCTTGGGCGCCGCGTGATGCTGATGGGGCCGTTCGCGGCCGTGGTCACGATCGCGGTCGCGTTCACGACCGCGCCCATGGCGATGGCGGCGGCCGCCGCGATGACGCTCGCGCGCCGCGGGACGCTCGAAGCGGGACAGTGAAGGCCGATCCATGCGGACGTTGGTGATTTCATTGCCCGGCTGGGGCCCTTCGTCTTCCTCGGTGGCGGCTCCGCTGAGAGGCTGCTCTTCCTCCTGAGCCTCTTCGCGCTCGTGTTCTTCGGCGCGCTCTTCTTCGTGGTGTTCTTCCTCGACTGCCTCGGCTGCCGATTCGCCGTTTTCCTCTTCACCGTTCTCCTGCTCCAAGGTTTCGGCCTGGCGTTCCTCGGCCAGCGTTTCGGCGATCGTGGCGGCTTCTTCGAAGCTGAACTCCTCGCTCTCGTTGGCGCTGGCTACGGATGCGGCTGGTTCAGCTTCGACAGCAGGAGCCGCGGCCTCGACTTCCGGCTCGGCGACTTTGGCTTCGGGGACAAAGGGTTCGGACTCGCGTTCGGGCTCGAAACGGGGAGCGGACCAGCGCGGCTCTTCGCGTTCTTCGGTTTGCTCGATGCGCTCTTCGCGCTCAGGCTCGGCGGCCGGAGCTTCGGCGAACGAAGCGGCTGCTGCTTCTTCCTCGGCCGTCGGAGGCGCGAACGTTTCGGGCGATTCGGTAACGGCCGGCGCAGCGGTTACGGGCGCCGCCGGGCGGTCCTTGTATTTCGCCAGCGATTCACCGGGAAGAATGATCGGAACGTAATTCTCATCCCGCGGCGGTTCTGGCTCGCTCGGACGTTGCGAGACGTACTTCGACGGCGGCAGATCGCGGCCTCCACGACCTCGGCGGCCACGCCGGCCGAAACGGCCGCCGCCACGCCGGTCGAAGCGACCTCCGTGACGCTCGTCGGACCGGCCACGCCATTCGGAACGCTGTGGCGGAGCGGCCGGGGGCGGCGCGGGCTGCGCTTCCTCGGCAGGGGGCGGAGCCGGTTGTTCAGCGAGCGGCGGCGCCGCAGCAGGGACGGGTGCGGGGGCGCGGACCTGATTTTCCACCGGTCCCGAGACGTGCTCGTACTCATCGAGATCTTCGATGACGTCGCTCACGTACAGGAAGGCGTCGGTATCGAGGCCGATATCGACGAAGGCGGACTGCATGCCCGGCAGCACGCGGGTTACCCGGCCCTTGTAGATGCTGCCGACAAGCGCGTATTCCTTCTCGCGCTCGATGTAAATCTCACATAGCTGCCCGTCCTCCAAAATGGCAACCCGTGTCTCGTGCGGGCTGGACGAGATAATCAATTCTTTCGACATGAAGACTCCCCGGGAAGCACGGAGCTACGCCACTGCGGCGCGCGATCTGGCGCCGATGGAATCGGTTTTTGTGGGCGTATCGTCTCATTGGACGCTTCCGTTGCAATTCCCCAGAACGGATTTCCGGCCCGGGCTCAGTTGACGAAGCGGCGCAAGCGCACGCTCATCACCAGACCCAGCGCCATGAACACAAACAGCGTGGCGGAGCCGCCGTAGCTGACCAGCGGTAGTGGAATGCCGGTTACCGGCATCCAACCAATCACCATCGCTGCGTTCACAAAGATATGGAACCCCAGAATCGCCGCTACTCCCCCGATCAGATACATTCCGGCACGGTCCTTTGACTGCCGTGCGTTTGCGACCAGGCGTAGCAGCAATCCCACATATAACAACAAAGTCAGAAACACCCCGGCGAATCCTAATTCTTCGCCCAGGGCCGCAAGAATAAAATCCGAGTACCGCACCGGAACAAACCCTAATTGATTCTGGCTGCCCCGGCCCAAGCCTTTCCCCCAAAGTCCGCCAGAACCCACGGCAATTTCCGACTGCAAAATCTGATAGCCGGAACCGCGTGGATCTTGTTGGGGTTCCAGAAACGTTGTGATTCTTGCCTTCTGGTAGGGTTTCAAGACGAAGTGCCACGCGACCGGTATTGCCAAGCCTGCCAAAATCACCAGTGCAAGCACATGCTTCCATTTGATTCCCGCCAGAAACACCCCAACTGCTGCGACCGGCACCAAGGTTAAAGCGGTTCCGAGGTCCGGCTGCAGCAAGATGAAGACGAGCGGCACGCCTACAAGCGCGCCGATCTTCATCAGATCGGACAGTGAAAGCCTGTCCGTGCGCACTCCACTCAGGTAGCGCGCTAACACAATGATTATAACTAACTTCGCAAATTCCGACACCTGAATCGGTATGCCGTCGATTTCCACCCAGCGCCGGGCCCCGAAGCGGACATGGCCCACCACCAGCACCACCAGAAGGCCGGCCAGCATAAGAGCGTAAAGGATTGGAGTGCGTTCGAGCAGCCATTGATAGTCCAGGCGGGAGAGAAGCCAGAGCGTGGCGAGGCCCATCCCGACCCAGCCCAGTTGCCGCCAAGCCATCCCGCTCATGACGTGATGCGTGGCCGAGTAGACCTCGATGATGCCCAGACAGCAGAGTGCGCCGACCAGGGCCAGGAGCCACCAGTCAAGATCGGCGGTATGGACTCGTCGCTGCATGCTTATGGATTCACGGCCGCCTGGGCGGTTTCAACCGCCGGCGGTTTACTCACTTTCGTGTACTGCTGCTGGCCCTGGTTCTTTTTCTGATAGTAGGCGCGAATGATATCGCGGGCGATTGGGGCGGCGGCTTGGGCGCCTTCCTGGCCGCCCTGAACGAGAACGGAGACGACGATCTGCGGGTCCTGACGCGGCGCGAAGCCGACGAACCATGCGTTGTCGAGATAGCGCTTGCCGCTGACGCGATGTTTCAGGTCATCGCTGATCACCTGCGCGCTGCCCGTTTTGCCACAGAACTGAATTCCCTCGAGACGGGAGGCGGCGGCTGTTCCGCCCTCGTTCACGACGCCGTACATGCCTTGGGTCACCTGGTTCACCGTATCCGCGGAGAGCGGGAAGCGGATTTCCGGGACGGGATCCGTGGTCGGGTTCGCGAAAAGCAAGTGCGGGCGCTTGAAATCCCCGCCCATGGCGATGCCGCCGATCGCATAGGCGAGTTGGATCGGCGTGGCGGTGGTGGCGCCCTGCCCGATGGCCACCGAAATCGTTTCGCCCGGGTACCACGGCTGATGGTAGAAGCGCTCTTTCCACGCTTCCGATGGTACCAATCCCGGTTCCTCGCCTGGCAAGTCGATGCCGGTGCGCACGCCGAGGCCGAGTTTATGGGCGAAGTAGGAGATGCGGCTGATGCCGAGTTGCTTGCCGACGTTGTAGAAGAAAACGTCGCAGGAATGGACGATCGCCGTGTGGAGATCGACGAGGCCGTGGCCGTGCTTGTCCCAGCAATGGAAGACGCGGCCGTAAAACGTGGCGCTGCCCGGGCAATACACCGTGTATTTGGGACCCGGCACGCCGGTCTGGAGCATCGCCGTGGCCATGATGATCTTGAAGACGGATCCAGGCGCGAGTTGCGCCTGAATGGCGCGGTTCAGGAGGGGATGCTCGGGATCGTCGTTCAATTGCTTCCACTCGGCCGACGTGATTCCCTTGGCAAACATATTGGGATCGTAGGAGGGCCGGCTGGCCATGGCGAGCACGCCCCCGGTTTGCGGATCGAGTACGACGACGGCGCCCTCTTTGCCGGCGAGGTCGGCATCGGCGACGCGTTCGAGGTCCTCGTCGATGGTCAAGCGGATGGTCGTTCCGGGGATGGCCGAAGTTTCAGAGAGCGTGCCACGGACGCGGCCGCGGCTGTCGACGATGACGCGGCGGCTGCCGTCGACGCCCATCAGAATATCGTTGTACTCGCGCTCGATGCCGGACTTGCCGGCCACGTCGCCGGGCCGGTAGCGGCCATGGCTGCGGGCGATGTCCTCCGGGCTGACGTCGCCGACGTAGCCGAGCACATGCGCCATGAAATCGTCCGAGGGATATTTCCGGCGCTGCACCATCAGCAGATCAAGACTGGGAATATCGGCGCGGTGCGATTCGACGAAGGCGATATCGGCGGGCGAGGCGTCGGTCTTGATGACGAGCGGCTGATAGCGCGGCAGGCCCGCGGCTTGCGCGACCTGCTGGCGCAGATCCTTCGGGTCGATGCCGAGACCGGTGGCGATCTGGTTCAGATAGGTTTTCACTTGGAGGGGCGAATCACGCTCGAGCAAGACGCTGAAAGAAGGGTAGTTATCGAGCAGAACGCGCCCGTAACGGTCCAGGATGCGGCCACGCGGGGCGATGATGGGGATGGTGCGAATGCGGTTCTGGTCGGCCAGCTTGGAATAGTGCTGCGTGTCGAGTACCTGCAGGCGCCAGAAACCGAGGAGCAAGAGGAGGCTGGCCAGAACGATGATAACCGTGAGGGCAGTCAGGCGGGTTTGGGGAAGTTTCTGGTCGTCCTCGATCCGATATACCAAGAACTCCAAACCCTCTCTGGGTCTACGGCGCCCTGTTTACCCTACCATCCCATCCCCAGCCCCGCAAGACGGCTGAAGACGAAAACATACAGAAAGATACGGGGTAGCCGCTTCGAGGCGCGATCAGGACTTCCGAAGGCGGTCGAGCTGGGGAAAGATCACCAGCGCCAGCAAGGCGGTCGCCAGCGAGCCCATGAGCCAGTAGCGGCCCAGAAAGGGCCCCGGCCGCTCCAACAGGAACCGGCGGATCAAGGCGATCACCACGCGCTCGAGATCGTAGAGCAGAAATGTGACGCCGAAACGGCTGAGAGCCAGGTCGGAGTCGATCCGGTAGCCAATCCAGGTGGCTAGGTAGCCGACGGCGGTGAGCGCGATGCCATAGACGCCTAGCGGGAGATGGCTGACGGCGTCCTGTACCAGGCCGATGGCGCCGCCGAGCAACAGGCCCGAAGCGGCGTTGCGCCGCCCCATCGAAAAATAGATCGTTACGAGCAGCGGCAGCTCGAGCAGTTCCGCGTGAGGAATATATTTCGGCAGAAAGCCTTGCAGGAACAGCGCCATGACCGCCGCGCCGATCACCGAGCCGGCGCGGTATTTGTGGACTTCGATAAACGTATCGTCTTTAGCTACGAGCGCCATCGGTTTTACATGACCGGAGCGTGCATTGTAGAACGGCCGTCGAGCCGTGGCGAATGTTGCGAGGGAAGATCGGTTTCATGCGGCCGGGGCTTCGCGCTCAGCGGTGGCGCTCGTTTGGCGGATCGGCGGCCGCCGTCGGCGGTGTTGCCGGCCGGTTCAGGATCACCAGAACATCCTCCAGGCGGTCCAGGTGCGCCGCCGGCTCTACTTCGATTCGCTCGAAGGGGCTTCTGGGCTGCATCGCCAAAACTTTTCCCACCGGCAGATCCGTGGGAAACACCTGGTCGAGGCCGGAGGTGAGCACGACTTCACCGGGCTGCACTTTTTCGGTGGCGATGTAGTCGAGGTTGAGCATCGGGCCGCCGGTTCCCTTGGCCACGCCCTGCGTGCGGGTGGGAGCCAGAAGGGCGCCGACGCCGCTTTCGCGATCGGTGATGAGCAGCACCTGGGCGCTGCCCGGATAGACTTCCAGAATCTTGCCTACCACGCCGTCCGCCGTGATCACGCCCATGTCGCGCTCGACGCCGGAGCTTTTCCCGCGATCGATATAAACGATTCGAGTGGAAGGGGCCGGGTTGGCGCTGATGACGCGGGCCCCGAGCAGAGAGAGCGAGGGGTGCGACTGGCGGAAATCGAGCAACGCAGCGAGGCGGCTGGCTTCGGCGGCCTGGCCCCGCAACTGATCGACTTCGAGCTGGAGCTGGCCGACGCGCGCGTTCAGGCGCTGATTTTCAGCGTGGGTTCCCAGCAGGTAGATATAACCGTGCCACAGGCCGCCCAGCCAGCCGATCGACGTGGTGCCGGCGCTATCGATCGGAGTGAAGGCATCGGCCGCCCAGACGCGAATCAGGCGGACGTTGTTGTCGCGGCGGATCTGGAAGGCCAGCAGGAGAAGCTGCACGCCGATCGCCGCGGCGAAGAGCAGGAGCGGCCGTCGAGTCGGCGGAACGGTCATCGGGATCGAAGCTCAGTCGATACAGACCAGACGCAGAAGCTTGAAATCGCTCAGCATTTTTCCCGTGCCCAGCACGACCGAAGCGAGCGGGTCATCGGCGATTGAGACGGGAAGGCCGGTTTCCTCGCGAATGCGCTTGTCGAGATTGCGCAGCAAGGCGCCGCCGCCGGTGAGCACGATGCCGCGATCGCTGATGTCGGCGGAAAGCTCGGGCGGAGTGCGCTCGAGCGCGACGCGAATGGCGTTCACGATGATGCTGACGGCTTCCGAGAGCGCTTCGCGGATTTCGGCGTCGTCGATGGTCACCGTCCGCGGCACGCCTTCGATCAGGTTGCGCCCCTTCACTTCCATGGTGAGCGGCTTTTCGAGCGGGTAGGCGGAGCCGATCTCGATCTTGATCTGCTCGGCGGTGCGCTCGCCGATCAGCAGGTTGTACTTGCGCTTCAGGTAATTCATGATCGCTTCGTCGAGCTCGTTGCCGGCCACGCGCACCGAGCGCGAATAGACGATCCCGCTCATCGAAATCACGGCGATATCGGTTGTGCCGCCGCCGATATCGACCACCATGTTGCCGGAGGGTTCCTCGATCGGCAGGCCGGCGCCGATGGCCGCGGCCATCGCCTGTTCCACCAGAAATACCTCGCTCGCCCGCGCGCGATAGGCCGAGTCCTGCACCGCGCGCTTTTCGACGGGAGTGATTTCGCTGGGCACGCCAATCACGATGCGCGGGTGCACGAGCAGGCGGCGGTTGTGCGCCTTCTGGATGAAATAGGTGAGCATGCGCTCGGTCACCTTGAAATCGGCGATCACGCCGTCCTTCATCGGCTTGATGGCGACCACGTTGCCGGGCGTGCGGCCAAGCATCTCTTTCGCTTCACGGCCCACGGCCACCACTTCGGCGCGCGTCTTGTTGATGGCGACGATCGAGGGCTCGTTGACCACCACGCCCTTGCCGCGCACGTAGACGAGCGTATTCGCGGTGCCGAGATCGATCGCGAGATCGGAGGAAAACAGACTGAGTATCGAGCGCGCGCTGTAGCCGTTTTTCATCAGTCCAGACACGTTCTCACACCTGAGCTTTCAATTCGCCGGGAACGAACGCCGGCTGGGGCATGGGCTGCTTCGCGAATAACAATGGCTGAGGACCAAAATGGCCCGGTGCGCTTGCCGCCGGGCCTCAGTCGAAGGAGGTCCCCCACCCGAATTCGCTGGCTCAACCCGGCCCTGACGCTCTGGAACACCAAAGCGCTACAGCAAGTTCTCGCTGCATCCACGGGCGGAAGCTGACAAGCGAATGTAGCACACGGGTACTAGGCTTTCAACAAACGTGCCGATAGGTAAATACCTGTTTAGCGACGCCGGCCCCTGCCCGATGTGTTTCATTCTGGAGGTGTCTGCGGCAGCCTGGGATGGATACTTCGGCCGCCTTCGCGCGAGTTGTTTGTGAGGCGCGGCGCGGTCCACTATAATGGCCTTTCGACGGAATCCATTATGTTTGACCTACATAGTCGCGATTTGATGGTGAAGATTGTCCTGGGCGTGGTGCTCGGGCTGGTGTCGCTCGGCATGCTGCTGTACCTGGTGCCGATGCCGACTACGCCGCTCGATGCCGGGAGCGACGGCTTGGCCGATGTTGCCGGGCAGCGCATCACGGCGGGTGACGTACAGCGCCAGCTTGACCTGATTTCGCAGCGGCAGCCCATTCCGCAACAACTGCGCGGTTTTTACGCGAAGCAGATTTTCGATCAACTGGTGTTTAACCGGATGCTCGAAGTCGAAGCCACGCGGCTGGGCATCAGCGTCACCGACCAGGAACTGGCAGACCGGATTCGCCAGATTCTTCCCCAGGCGTTCCCGAATGGCCAGTGGATAGGCGCCCAGGCCTACTCGAACATGGTGGAGCAGCAGCTAGGGATTACGGTTCCGGATTTCGAGGACCAGTTGCGGCAGAGCATCCTGCAGGAGAAATTCCAGCAATTGGTGACGGCGGGCATCACGGTGAGCCCGGCGGAAGTGCATCAGGAATTCCTGCGGCGCAATGAGAAGGTGAAGATCGATTACGCGATGATCGATCCCGCGGCACTGGCCGCGAAAATCAAGCCCGCGCAGAGCGACCTCGAGGCGTGGTACAACGCGCACAAGAGCGAATATCAGGTGCCCGAGCAGCGCTCGGCCGAGTACCTGCTGCTCGATCAAAGCTTGCTCCAGAAGAACACCGCGATTCCCGACGCCGATCTCGAGAATTATTACAAGACCCATATCCAGCTCTACCAGGTGCCCGACCGCGTGCATGTGGAGCACATCCTGTTCATGACGATCGGCAAGACGAGCGCGGAAATCGCCGAGATCAAGAAGCAGGCCGAAAAAGTGCTCGAGATGGTGAAGAAAGGCGGCGATTTCTCGAAGCTCGCCAAGCAATATTCCGAGGATCCGGGCAGCAAGGACAAGGGCGGCGATCTCGGCTGGATCCTCAAGGGGCAGACCGTTCCCGAATTTCAGCAGGTCGCGTTCAGCCTGCCGGTCGGCCAGGTTTCCGACCTGGTGCAGACGCAATACGGTTTCCACATCATCAAGGTGCTGGGCAAGGAAACGGCGCACACCAAGACCTTCGATGAGGTGAAGCCGCAGATTCTGCAAACCATGCTCGCCGACCGCGTGCAGCAGGAATCCGAACAGATTTCCGACAAGATGGCCGATATCGTGCGCAACTCCAGCCGGCAATCGCTCTCCGCGATCGAGGCCGCGCTCGGCCCACAGGTCAAGCCCAGCCTGAGCACCGGGCAGACGCCGCTCATGAGCGTGACCCAGGCGATTATTCCTGGGCTGGGCAATTCGAACGACATCCGCGACGCGATTTTCAGCCAGAGCATCGGGCAGGTGAGCCTGCCGATTCGCACGCAGCAGGGCTACGTGATCGTTTCGGCCAACAAGATCGTGCCGACGCACCAGGGCACGTTCACCGAAGTGCAGGACCGCGTCCAGAGCGATTACCTCAAGGCCAAGTCCGCCGAACTCGCGCGTAGCACTGCCGATCAGCTCGCTGCCAGCCTCAAGAAGGGCCAGACGCTCGCGCAGGCGGCCAAGGCGCTCGATCTCGACGTGATCTCCACCGATTTCTCGCGCACCGGCAACATCGCCGGCGTTTCCGCGCGCCAGTTCTCCGCCGCGTTCACCGCGCCGGTCGGCCAGACGGAGGGCCCGCAGAAGGTCGGCACGAAATGGATCGTCTACGCCGTCACCGACCACGAAGAGCCGAGCGACGCGGATTTCCAGCGCCAGCGCGAATCGATCGCGCAGGAGCTGCTCTCGGACGCGCGCAACAACGCGTTTGACGCCTTCCGCAAGGCCCTCGAAGACCAGATGAAAAGCCAGGGCAAGCTCACCATCAGCGCCGAGCACCTCAAGCAGCTCACCAACCCCAACCAGAGCTAGTTCTATTCAAGACCCGCACGTAGCCCTGCCCCGCCTCCGGACTTCGGGGGTCAGGGCTTAAGCCCTGACAAAGAGCCGCATATGACCAGGGGGGCTTCAGCCCCTGAAGCTGGCCTTCAACGTCCTTCCCAACTTTCAGCATGACACC
>JAGWOX010000299.1 GCA_028877145.1 Acidobacteriota bacterium
GCGCGGGCGAAGCACCTGAAGGCCGGCGATACGCTGCACCTGCTGGGACACGATTTTCACGTGGCAGGGGTGGTGGAGCATGGGAAAGGGGCGCGGGTGTTCGTGCCAATCGGGACGCTGGCGCAGCTGACCGGGTCGCCGAACAAGGCGTCGCTCTTCTACGTGAAATGCGTGAATCCGGCGCAGACCGATGAGGTAATGAAAGAGATCGGGAAGCTGCTGCCGCGCTACGAAATTCGGCCGATCAAGCAATATCTTTCGCTGATGACGCAGACGAGCGTGCCGGGACTGAATACGTTCGTGCATTCGATGATCGCGCTGGCCGGGGCGATCGGATTTCTGGTGATTTTCCTTTCGATGTACACGACGATCATCGAGCGGACGCGCGACATCGGCGTGCTGAAGTCGCTAGGGGCGTCGAAGGCGTACATCGTGAAGACGCTTTTGGGCGAGACAACGCTCGTTTGCCTGGCGGGAATCGCGGCCGGGATTCTGATGAGCTACGGCGCGCGCTCGCTGATGCGCGACCTTTTCCCGACGCTGACCATCCTGATCACACCGGGATGGATTCTTCGCGCGGCGGCGCTGGCAGTCGGGGCGGGACTGGCGGGGACAACCTATCCAGCGTGGCTGGCGAGCCGGAAGGATCCGGTGGAAGCGCTGGCGTATGATTAGAAATTTTTTCGGGGCTTGGGCGCTCGCTTCAGGGGCTGAAGCCCCTGCTCTGTGGCAGTTTATTGTCAGGGCTAAAGCCCTGACCCCCGAAACCAAGGTGGTTGTCAGGGTATGAGCCCTGGCCCAGGAAGCCATGGTGGTTGTGAGGGCTGGAGTCTTGGCCCACGGGGCCATGGTGGTTGTCAGGGTTGGAGTCTTGGCCCACGAGGCCGAGATGATTGTCAGGGCTGGAGTCTTGGCCCAAGGGGCCATGGTGATTGTGAGGGGCAGAGTCCGTACCGCCGAAGCGGCGGTGTTCCGATTTTTGGGGTTTTATTGACAGGGCTTTCGTCCCGAGACGCGAGGGCATGGCGTACCGAAGAGGGTTGTAGAGAGGCGGGGTGGTCAGTCGATATGGAGACGGCTAAAATAAGCGTTGTCGAAGAACGGTTGGAATTGCCTGGAGCACCTGATTTGGAGCCAATCGTCAAAGCCGAAGACCTGTGGAAGGTGTATCGGTTGGGGAAGGTGGATGTTGTGGCGCTGCGCGGCGTGCAGCTGGCGGTGCAGCCTGGCGAATTCGTGGCGATCATGGGGCCATCCGGGTGCGGGAAGTCGACGCTGCTGCACGTCGTCGGCGGTTTGGCGCAGGCAACGCGCGGGCGGGTGCTGCTCGACGGGAACGACCTGGTGAAGATGGACGACGCGGGCAGAACGCTGCTGCGGCGGCACAAGGTGGGCTTCGTATTCCAACGATTCAACCTGCTGCCGACGCTCGACGCGCGCGGCAACATCGCCATCGCGCAGCACATTCATGGCGACGGATTCGATCCGCACCGCTTCGACGTGGTGACGCGGCTGCTGGGAATCGCCGGGCGGCTCGATCACCGGCCGTCGGAGATGTCGGGCGGCGAGCAGCAGCGCGTGGCGATCGCGCGGGCGATCATCAACGAACCCAAGATCCTGCTGGCGGACGAGCCGACCGGGAACCTGGACACGAAGAGCTCGGAATCGGTGCTGCAGATGCTGCGCCAGCTCAACCAGCAACTGGGCCAAACGATCATCCTGATCACGCACAACCCGGAAGCCGCGGCTTTCGCCCATCGCGTGGTGCACATGCGCGACGGGCAGGTAGTCGACGGGATTCCGGCGGAGTGAGATGCGGAAGCTCTGGCGACTGGTGGTGGACGTCGTCTTCTGGTCCTACGAGCGCGGAAGCCTGCCTTACGACCTGTTGGTGATCGCGATCCTGGTTTTCGTGCTGCTGACGCCGCGGCACTGGTTTAACGACCAGCCTCGCCTGCACACGCCAACCGCGGCGGGGCAGATTCAGTTGATCGACGTGGACACGACGACGAGCGTCGAAGTGTTCCGTATCGACGCGAGCCTGCTCGGAACGCCGCGGCGCACGCTCGAACTGGAAAAAGAGACGCACGAACTGCTGAGCCGAAGCGTTTCGAGCCTGCACGGGCAGATGTTTCAGATCGTGCAGATTCAGCCTGTACGCGCCGCGGACGGTACCGTGACCGGCTACGACGTGCGGATCAAGCCTACGCATTAACCCTGCAATAAGCCTCTCCGCCTCAGTTATTTCCAGGAAACTTTGGGCTTCGCAATCCGCCAGTGCGTTGCAAACCGTGTGCTATTATGAGCGTTCGGCAACATGGGGAGAGCCACGGATTGAATTTTGGCAGAAAGAAAGTTATAGGACTCATCTGTCTTATTCTTTTTGTTTCGGCGGCCGGCCAGGCGCGGCGACAGCGGAACTCCTGGAACCTGGATCAGGTACTCCACCAACTGGATTATGAGGCGCGGACCTTTCGAACGCTGACGGCGCAAGTGGAGCGGACGAAAGTGACGGTGGTGGTGAACGACCGGTCGACCGAGACGGGGATGATTTACGTTCGCCGCGACGGCAAGATGCGGTTGAACATGCTGAAACCCGACCCTCGCACGATCCTGCGGACGGGCGACGACCTCTTCGTCTACAACCCGCTGATCCACCAGGTGCAGGAGTACAATCTGGCAAAGCATCGCGAGATGGTGGACCAATTCCTTTTGCTCGGTTTCGGCACCTCGGCGCGCGATCTCGACAAGGCCTACTCGATTTCTCTCGTTGGCGATCAGTCGCTCGACGACCGCAAGACGCTGGTGCTCGACCTGACGCCGAAGTCACAGCAGATGCTGAACCAGATTGCGAAGATTCGGCTGTGGGTCGACGAATCGAGTTGGTTGCCGGTGCAGCAGAAATTTTTCGAAGCCGGGACTCAGGACTACTTCATCATCCAGTACAAGAACATCGTGCGGAACGCCACTCTGAACTCCTCTCTCTTCAAACCACACTGGCCCAAGGGAACCCGGAAGATCAAGCCTGAGGGATAACAAGAGCGTCGCCGGCTGCTTGTTTCGGGCGGTTTTGCAGGCAGAGCTTCGGGCTTGGGAAGAGCGCGCGGGCAAGAGTGCCCGCGCCACTTGGGGCCTGGCTTCGGGATAGAATTACCCGCGCGAACGATGAAATCCAATACAAATTCGATTGAAGCGGTGTTGCTGGACTGGGACGGGACGCTGCTCGATTCGTTCGAAGCGGATACGGCCGCCTATCTCGAGATGTTTCGGAAGATGGGGATCGGGTGGGGACGCAAGGAGTTGGCACGGCACTATTCTCCCGACTGGTATCGGGTGTACCGCGCAGCGCGGCTGGAGCGGGCGCGATGGGAAGAAGCCGATCGCGCATGGCGCGAAGCGTATGCGAAACACCAGCCGCAACTGATTGAAGGCACTCGAAGGGTGCTGCGGCGACTGCGCGGGCGATACGCGCTGGGTTTGGTGACCAGCGGCGATTGCGGGCGCGTGACGGCGCAACTGCGGCGGCTGCGACTCGCTTCCACGTTCGCGGCGCGGATTTGCCATGAGGATTCGCCGCGGCGCAAGCCGCATCCGGAGCCCCTGCTGAAGGCTCTCGCGCAGATGAGGATCGCGCCGCGCGCCGCGGTTTACGTGGGCGACGCGCCGGAGGACATCCAGATGGCGCGGCGGGCTGGGGTGCGAGCGATTGGGGTGCTAGGGTCGTTTCCGACGGCGCAGCGATTGCGGGACAGCCGGCCGGAGGCGCTGCTGGGGTCGCTGAGAGAGCTGCCGGGGGTGATTGAGGAGTGGTCGGGCAGGGGTCTTCATCGGAGATGACGAATTCCTGAGTTTCGGGGTCCTTCCCGACGTACTGTGGCGGGACTCACTTCGTTTGTCGCGAAAAGCTTCGCTCAGAGGCTGTGACTAAATTGGCGGGCGGCCAGTTTTGCGCCGACTTTGGCGCGGGGCGGGCGGGCCGGCGTTCTGTTCTCATCCTTTCCGGCTCTCTCG
>JAGWOX010000034.1 GCA_028877145.1 Acidobacteriota bacterium
GGCGGCGATGTCCGGGCGGAAATGATCGGCGATGGCCTCGAGCTGGAAACTGGAAACCTCGGCCACGGTGGTCGTCTCGTCGGTTGACGGATTCACGAGTGAAACGAGCGGCGTGCCGACGTTTCCTCCGACGAGCACGCGGCGGCCGGCCTCGCGCAGGATGTGGCCTGTGAGCAGCGTGGTGGTGGTTTTTCCGTTCGAGCCGGTGATCGCGACCAGCTTGCCGCGCAGGAAACGCGAGGCCAGCTCGATCTCGCTCCAGATGGGAATGCCGTTCGAGCGAGAGGCGCGGAGCGGCTCGATTTCCAGAGGAACGCCGGGGCTGGGCACGATCAGGTCCGTTTCGAGAAATGTGGCCGTCTGATGGCCGCCGAGTTCGAGAGTGACTCCAGCGGAACGCAACTCGCGGGCGACGTCGGCCACGGCGTTTTCCGGCCGCTGCTCGCTGGCGGTGACGCGGGCGCCGCGTGCGCGGCAGAAAAGCGCCGTCGCCAGCCCGGTGCGTTCCAGGCCGACCACGAGAACGCGTTTGTCTTTCAGTTCCACTCGGCGTCTACCTCAACTTCAAAGTCGTCAGGCTGAACAGCGCGAACACGAGCGCCGCAATCCAGAAGCGCACGATGATTTTCGATTCGCTCCAGCCGATCAGTTCGAAATGGTGATGCAGCGGCGCCATCCTGAATAATCGGCGGCCGGTGAGCTTGAAGCTGGCCACTTGCAGGATCACCGACACCGCCTCGACCACGAAAATTCCTCCGATCGAGAGCAGCAGAATCTCCTGCATGATCAGCACGGAAACGACGCCAATCGCCCCGCCCAGCGCGAGCGAGCCGACGTCGCCCATGAACATTTCGGCCGGATGCGCGTTGTACCAAAGAAAGCCGAGCGCGGCGCCAGCCAGCGAGCCGCAGAAGATCGTCAACTCACCGACGAGCGGCAGCTTCTGGATGTCGAGGTATTCGGCGAAGCGCGCGTGGCTGGTGACGTAGGTGAGCGCGGTCAGCGCCGCGGCCGCGATCACCACGCAGCCGATCGCCAGACCGTCCAGCCCGTCGGTGAGATTCACGGCGTTCGACGAGCCCACGACGACCAGCGCCACGAACGCCAGAAACGGCAGGTAAGCCAGAAACCAGAGGTGCGGCTGATGCGCGACGCTTTGAATCACCAGGTCCGGATGAATGCGCTTGAAAAACGGGACGATCAGCTCGGTGGAATACTGCCCGGCCGCTTTCAGGGAAACGAGGGCGATGGCCACGCCCAGCGCGGTCAGGGTCTGCAGCACGAGCTTCGTCCGGCCGGTGAGCCCGAGGTTGTGTTTGCGGACCACCTTGCGGTAGTCGTCGGTGAAACCGATGGCGGCGAAGCAGAGCGTGGAGATCAGCGCGATCCAGACGTACCCGTTACGCAAGTCGGCCCAGAGCAGCGTGGGGACGATGATCGCGGTGACGATGAGCACGCCGCCCATCGTCGGCGTTCCCGCTTTCGTCTGGTGGCTCTTCGGCCCTTCCTCGCGGATGTACTGGCCGATCTGCATCATGCGAAGGCGGCGAATCACCCACGGCCCGAGCACCATGGAAAGGAAGAGCGCCGTCAGGCTGGCGAGGGCGGTGCGGACGGTGATGTAACGGAAAACGTTCAGCGGGCTCCAATACGGGTGCAGGAGGTAGTAGAAGAGGTAGAAGAGCATGCTAGCGCCTCTCCCTCTTTCCCGCCGCGTCGGCCTCGGCCTGCTGGTACCGCGCGGTGAGCAATTCGAGAATCCGCTCCATCCGCACTCCCCGCGAGCCCTTCAACACGACCAGATCACCTGGCCGCAGCAATTCGTTGATGAACACGGCCGCTTCGGCGGCATCGGCGAAAAACCGGGTCCGCTCGCCGGGATGGCCCGCTTCGATCGCGCCGCGCACGATCTCCTCGGCATTGCCCTGCACGCCCACAATCCAGTCGACGCGGCCCGCGGCCCAGCGGCCCGCTTCCCTGTGCAGCGATGCCGACGCGGGACCGAGTTCCAGCATTTCGCCGGCGGCCAGGATGCGTCGCTCGAAACCGCCGGCGCCGGCGAGCCATTCGATCATCGCGGCCAGCGCGGCCGGATTCGAGTTGTAGCAATCGTCGAGAACGGTGAATCCTTCCCGAAAACGCAGCACCCGTCCGCGGTGCCCGGTGGCAGCGAGGCGCGGGAAAACAGTTCGCGCATCTTCGGCGCCGATGCCCCACGCGCTGCCCGCCGCCAGGGCGGCGAGGGCGTTCATCACGTTGTGCGTTCCCACCAGCGGGAGCGCCAGCCGCGCGCGCCCGCCCTTCCACTCGAAATTGAAAACGCTCCCCTCGACGCCGCGGTCCTCGATCGAAGAGGCGCGGAAATCGGCTCCCTCGCCGCGGCCGAACGTCACCACGCGCCCTCGCGCCACCCCGGCGAAGCGAGCGACGCGCGGATCGTCGGCGTTCAGTACGGCGAGAGGATCGGAGCCGGCGAGATTTTCGATCAGCTCGCGCTTGGCGAGGGCGATCTCCTCCACGGAAGCGAAAAATTCCAGGTGCGCCGGCGCGACGTTCGTCACGACCCCGATTTCCGGCTCGGCGATCCGGGCCAGCTCGGTGAGTTCGCCGCGGCGCGACATGCCCAGTTCGACCACCGCCGCCTGGTGTGTTTCCTCGAGCCGGCACAAGGTGAGCGGCAGCCCGTAGACGTTGTTGAGGTTCCCTTCCGAGCGCAGCACGGGCATGCGCGATTCGATGAGCGCGGCCAGAATCTCCTTCGTCGTGGTCTTTCCGCTCGAGCCGGTGACGGCCGCGAGCAGCCGGTGGTCCGCCGCTCCCCAGGCTCGGCGCACATCGCGGCTGAATCCGCCGAGCGCTTTCACCGTGTCGTCGACGCCCAGCAGCCGGTTTTGCAGATCGGGAGCGAAATTCGCCAGCCGGGCCCGATCGACAACCGCCGCGGCGGCGCCCGCAACCAGCGCCGCGCGAACGAAATCATGGCCGTCATGCCGCTGGCCGCGAATCGCGAAATACAGCTCATTCGGGCGGATCGTGCGCGAATCGATCGATACGCCAGTGATGATCTGGCGCACGGGCATTTCGGCCGGCGGTTCCAGCGCCAGCGCCTGCGCTACCCTTTCCAGTGACCAGCGCATTTCTTCGCGCTCGCTTTCTCGTTCCAAACTCGCGGTCTTCACTCGGCCGCCCCGTTCTCGCCACTCGGGCGAGGGCCGCGGTAACCCATCGCGCGCAGCGCCTGCCGGGCCACGTGGCGGTCGTCAAAGTCGATCGTGCGGGCGCCGAGAATCTGGTACGCCTCGTGCCCTTTGCCGGCGATCAGGACGATGTCGCCCGGCGCGGCCTCGGCCAGAATTTTTTCAATCGCGCGGGCGCGATCGATTTCCACCAGGAACTTCACTCCGGTGCGCTCGACGCCGGGCAGGATGTCGTTGACGATGGCCTGCGGGTCCTCGCTGCGAGGATTGTCGCTCGTCACCACGACGAGGTCGGCGCCGCGGCCTGCCGCTTCGCCCATCAGTGGCCGCTTCGTGCGGTCGCGGTCGCCTCCGGCGCCAAAGAGCAGGAGCACGCGGCCGGGCAGTTTCCATTCGCGCGCCGTTTCGATGAGGCGCTTCAGCGCGTCGTCGGTGTGCGCGTAATCGACCACCACCGGGAACGCCTGCCCTTGCTCCACTCGCTCGAAGCGCCCGGGAACGTTTTCAACGCGCGCGATGCCTAGGGCGATGGCTTCCGGCTCGATTCCAAGTCCCAGGGCCGTGGCTGCCGCCGCCAGGATGTTCGAAACGTTCACGCGCCCGACGAGCTTCGATCGCAATTCGATCGGGCCGGCCGGCGTGCGCAACGTGAATTCGAGCCCGGCGGTCGAAAGGCGATAGTCCGTCGTCGAAACATCGGCGTCAGCGGCGAAACCGTAGGTCAGCGTGCGTTCTGCGAGTTCGATCAGATCCCGCCCGTGCGGATCGTCGAGATTCACGACGCCGACCGCGGGAGCGCCCGCGCCGGTTCCCTCGAACAGGCGGCGCTTGGCGGCGAAGTAATCCTCCATCGTTTGGTGATAGTCGAGATGGTCGCGGGTGAGGTTGGTGAACACGGCGGCGGCGAAATGGCAGCCCCAGACACGGTCCATGGCCAGGGCGTGCGAACTGACTTCGAAAACGGCGGAGGTGCCGCCCTCCTCAAGAAGCTCGGCAAGAAGCCGGGTGAGTTCGAGCGACTCCGGAGTCGTGTTGGAGGCAATGGCCGCGCGTTTTGGTGTCCGGTAGAGAACGGTGCCGAAGAGGCCGGTGCGGCGGCCGGCCACTCTAAGAATAGAGTCGATCAGGAACGATGTGGTTGTCTTGCCGTTCGTGCCGGTGATGCCGACCAGCTCGAGCGCCTCGGCCGGCCGGCCAAAAAAATTTTCAGCGGCGAGCGCCAGCGCCCGGCGCGCCGCCGGCACCTGAACCCACACCACAGCCGCGGAGAGATCCGCCGGCCGCGGGGCTTCGCTGACCACCGCGACGGCGCCACGCGAAACCGCCTGGCCGACGAAACGGTTGCCGTCGGTCTTCACACCGTGCAGGGCGAAAAATACACAGCCATCAGCGACCCGCCGGCTGTCGTATTCCAGCGAGGAAATCAGCAACGTGTTCGGGTCGCTCGTGGCCGGAGTGAGCTGAACCACCTCGAGCCCGTTCAGCAGCTCACCGAGGGTCATGCGTTTCGACACAAGTATAGAGTCCAGTACTGGTACTCCCAAAATCGCTCCCGCGTCAAGGCGCATCGCCGCTCCGGCCATCCGCGGAAACCGGCGCCGGCCGCAGCGCGAACCGCACCACGACGCGAGTTCCAGCGGGCACCGGCGTTCCCGCCGCGGGTTCTTGCCCGACAGCGATTCCGTCTCCCTCGAATCTCGGCCGGAGGCCCAGGCGCAGGCATTGCTCGTTCGCCTGTCGCGCCGTCTTGCCCAGGAGCGACGGCATCGGCAGTATTCCGGCTGGGAGTGTTTCGGTCGCGACGGTGGAGGTCTCCGTGAGCCGCGCGGGGATGGTTCGCGCCGCCACACGCTGCGGAACGTTCCGTTGCGGCCGCGCGTGAGTCCGGAGAGCGGCCGTTTCCGTCGTCGCCTGAACGGGCAAGTCGCGCGGGACACCCAGATAGTTCATCACCTGTTGCATCACGCGCTTGAACACCGGCGCCGCGGCCCAGCCGCCTTCATGGTTTCCCTTATGCGGCGAATCGAGCACCACGAGCGTAACGACGGCGGGATTGTTGATCGGCGCATAGCCGATGAAGGACGCCATGAAGTTGCGGCGCGAATAGCGATGCGTTTCCGGATCGATTTTCTGCGCGGTGCCCGTCTTGCCAGCGGTCGTGTAACCGTCCAGTTGCGCCTTGTGTCCGGTGCCGCCGAGAACCACGCCTTCCATCATGTGCCGCATCGTGGCGGCGGTCGTGGCGCGGATCGCCCGTGTCGGAGGCTCGTCGGGCGGCGTGAACTGCTTGCCGTCGACGGTGATACTGCTTACGATGCGCGGCTGGTAGAGCAGACCGCCGTTGGCGATCGCGGAAACCGCGCGGATCAATTGCAGAGTGGTGACGCCGACGGCCTGGCCCATCGCGAGGGAGCCGATGGTCGATGGCCGCCACAGCTTGGGCGAACGCAGCAAGCCCGGGCTTTCCCACGGAAGCCGAATTCCCGTCTTCTGACCAAATCCGTACGCCCGCATGTAGTGATAAAAGTTTGCGTCACCCTCTTTGAGCGCGATCTTGATCGCGCCAACGTCGCTCGAGTGCATCAGCACCTCGCCGACGGTGAGCAGTCCGAAGGGATGCCAGTCGTGGATCAGGCGGCCGGCGAGCAGGATGTGGCCCATCTGGCAATTGAAGACCTCGTCCGAGGTGACCGCGCCGGCATCGAGAGCGGCGGAAAGCGTGATCGTCTTGAAGGTCGAGCCGGGCTCGTAGATGTCGCTGATCGCGCGGTTCTGGCGTGATTGCGGGCTGCTGTTCGACGGCAGATTCGGGTTGAACGTGGGCCAATTGGCCATCGCCAGCAACGCGCCCGTCGATGGATTCATCACCAGGATGCTGCCGGCCGCCGAATCGGTGTCCTGGATCGCCTGCGCCAATTCCTTTTCGGCGATGTACTGGATGTTCTCGTCGATGGTCAGCTCGACATTGGCTCCGGGTACCGGCGGCTGTTCCCGACGCTGGTAGTAGCGGCGATGTCCATCGGCGAGCACGAAGATTTCACCCGGCTTTCCGCTGATCTCCTTGTCGAGCGAATACTCAATTCCCGCCTGGCCGTGTCCATCGATATCGACGAAGCCAAGCACCTGCGCGGCGAGTTGTCCTTTCGGATAGAACCGTTCCATCTCACGCTCGAAATAAATGCCGCGCAGGTTCAGCGCCTGAATGCGCTGCACCACTTCCGGAGCCAGGCGGCGCTGGACCCACACAAACCGGTGGTCCGTCCGTAACCGCTTTACGAGATCCTTGACGGGAATGTCGAGGATGGGCGCCAGGAGGTGCGCCGCCAGACCGGGGTCTCCAATTTCCGGAGGGACGGCAAAACAGGATTCGACCGGGAGGCTGACGGCGAGTTCGCGTCCGTTGCGATCGTAAATGGTGCCGCGCTCGGGAGTGATCTCGATGGCCCGCTGCTGCTGCCGGGCGGCCATCTCGTCATACTGGCGATGCCGGAGGATCGCCAGATAGCCCAGCCGCCCCGCCACCGCTCCCGACCACAGCCCGCCGGCCAGAATCAGCAACAATAAACGGGAACTCCAACCGGACAACCCGGGCCGCCCCTGTGGCTCCGCCTGTGTCACGATGCGTGCGGGCACACCCCACCTCGCCATAAGCCCTGTGTATTTCTTTCAGCGGGTTGCTAGCCCACCCAGTTTCAAAGTGTTACGAGATTACCGAAAACTTGCAGGATTCGATGTAGTGCTCGCATCGGCGATTTCGCCCGCGGCCCGTGGCTCAGTCAGGATGATCTGCGCCGGCTGCGGCACCGTCATCCCCAATTTGTCGCGCGCCAGCAGATCGATTCGCGCCGGCGATCGCAGGGTCGCCAGTTCGACTCTCAGCTCGCCGTTCAGCTCGGCGGCCTGGCTTTCGGTCTGCTTCACCTGCTCGTACTGATAGCTGAACTGCAGGCACTCGTACCGCTGCCAGGTGTAGGCGAGCAGGGCTGCCGCCACCACGCCGGCGATCAGCAACTGGCGCCCGCAGGACCGCATGAAACCGCCCCGGCGGCGCCGCACCAGCCTCGAATTATCGATCCGCTTCACGGTGTAGAATTCAACCACGGTCTTGCTCCTGCGGCCCCGCCGCGCCGATCTTCTCCGCCACCCGCATCCGCGCGCTTCGCGCCCGCGGATTCTGCTCGATCTCTTCGGTTGTCGGCATGATCGGCTTCTTCGTCAGAACTTTCATCTCACCGGCCTGGGCCAGACGCCGGAACGTCTGCTTCACCTGCCGGTCTTCGAGCGAGTGGTAGCTCAAAATCACCCACCGCCCTCCCTGAGCCAAAGTGGCCGGGGCCCGCAAAAGAAACTGCCCGAGTTCCTCCATCTCTCGATTCACCGCTATCCGCAGCGCCAGAAACGTTTTTGTCGCGGGATGCAGTTTCTGCCTTCCCTTGGCTTTCCGGGCCCCTGCCACAACCGTCGCCAGGTGTTCGGTGTCGCGGATGGGCCGCGCCCGAACAATCGCCCTGGCAATCCTTCGCGCATCGTGCTCTTCGCCGAAGTGGAAGAGCAGATCGGCCAGATCCGGCTCGCGCCATTCGTTCACGATCATTTCGGCCGTCAGCGGCGAGCTCCGATCCATGCGCATGTCGAGCGGCGCGCGATAACGGAACGCGAATCCGCGCTCGGCCGTGTCGAGCTGAAGAGTGGAGACGCCGAGGTCCGCCACCAGCCCGTCGACCGGCGGGAGACCAAGCTCCCGCGCGACTTCCTCGATCCGCGAAAAATTCGCTTGCACCAGAGTGACCTGCCGCTCGTAATCTGATTCTTTCAGTCGTTCCCGTGCCGCGGCGAGTGCCTGCTCGTCGCGGTCCAGCCCTACCAGGCGCCCCGTGGTCAGCCGCTGCGCTATCTCCAGCGCATGGCCACCCGTTCCCACCGTTGCGTCCACGTACGTCCCATCGGGCCGGATCCTCAACCACTCGATCACTTCCCCGGCCAGTACGGGCTTATGCCATACCGTCAAGCTCAGACGCCTAGTTCGCCCATGTTCTTGCTGTCGTCTGCCGTCCACGCGTTACCGCGGACTTCCTTCTCCAGGAACCTCGCGCGGTTCCAGATTTCCAGATACCTCTGGCTGCCCAGTACCACCACTTCCTCTCCCGCCAGTTGCGCTGCCTCACGCAAGACCGCCGGAATCAGAACCCGTCCCTGACCATCGGTGGAAACCGCCTGGCCGTAATAACTGGTGAGCGCCAGGAATTTCCGCTTGGTTGGATTGTGCGATGGCACCTTCGCCAATTTCTCCTCGATCGCTTCCCATTCCTTCATCGGGTAGAGCTTGGCGAAATTGCCGTCTTCACTCGTCACGTAGAAGTCGTCACCCAGCTTGCGCAGATCGGGCAGAAAGGCAGCGGGGATTTTCAGCCTGCCCTTGGCGTCGACTGTGGCCTGGTGATTGCCGCGAAGCATCCCGTCTCACTTCCCCGTACCTGCGCTGAATTAAAGTGTGGCAAAGTGTGGCGGGGAAGGGGGCCCTCGTTCCCTTCCCCTCCACTGACATCCACTTCCACCCACTTTGTCCCCCCATTGTAGGGACGCCTGAATCCATGTCAAGACAAAACCGATTCAACTTTGAGAAAAAATCTCTGATAGACCGGAAGTACCTGTGGATAACTTTTCCGCTGGCGCCGACCACTACAAATTGGGCCTCAGGGGGCATGACGCAACTACGCATTGCGTTCTCATGCGCGTTTTTCGCGGGAATGCGGCCGGATTGTTTTCTATCAGTTAACGAAGAAAAGGAGAATTAATCGTTTCCTGCGCCCGGTCCCACCCTCAGTTTGGACAATTCTTTGAGCAAATTCCGCTCCTGGGGCGAGAGTCCCTGCTCGAATGCCGGATCCTTCAGCCGCTTTTCCCGCTCCGAATCGTTCAGCCCGCGCAACTGCAGCAGCTTTTCTTTCAGCACCTGCCGCCGGTCCGGCGGGAGCTGTTGCCATGCGGGCAGAATGACCTGGCGAATCTCGCGGCGTTCTTCTGGCGACATGCGCTCGAGGATCTGGGCGCGCCGGATGAGCGTCTGCTTCTGTTCCGGAGTGAGACTGTTCCATTGCTTCAGGCGCGCTCGAATCTCCTCTTGCCGCCAAGCGGGAAGGCCCTGGAACCGCCGATTGTTCTCGAGGAACCGTTCCTGTTCGGCGGGGGTCATCTGCTGGAGCCTGGACATCCACTTCGCCGGCATCTGGCGCCGCTCCATGCGGGCCGCGGCCCTTTGCTGCCTGCGCTCGGCGCGGTTCATCTGCGCGGCGGGATGGAATCGTCCCTGTCCTCGGGCGGGCAGCGACCCGCAAAGCGGCAAGGCCAGGATCGAAAGCATCACGAAGATGAGGTGGCGCTTCATTTCTCCCTTATTCCAACGACTGCGGCTGCGTCGAGGTGTCCTCGGCCCCGGGCAGGTCCGAGAGCACGTCGAAATTCGCTACGACATCGTAATTTTCGAGCACCGGCAGATTCTTGACCACCGCAAAATCCTGCTGCGCCTGGGCGGAAGACGGCGCCGGCCGCTGGATTGTCGGACGCAAGGAAATCCAGACGGCCACGGCAACCAGCGCTGCCACGACGGCGACCAGGCGCATATTTCCCGTCATCCATTCGAAGAACCGCGGACGCGCGGGTTGCTCGGCCATCCGCGCGCGCAAACGCGCGTCGAAAGAAGGCGACGGTTCGACGGCGCGCAGGCTGTCGAGGTCGCTCCACACGCCCTGCATCTCTTCCATCCGGCGCGCACAAGCGCCGCAGGCGGCCACATGGCCTTCCACCCGTTCACGTTCCTGCTTTGCGGCCCGGCCATCGACCACAGCCAGCAGAGCGGCTTCGATGCGTTCGCAGTCCATTGTCACTTCCCCTTCCCTGCTCCGGTCGCGTCCGGCGCGAGCGGGGCGAGGCGAACCCGCAGTGTTTCGTAAGCGCGGAAGAGCAGCGATTTCAGCGCGCTCTCCGAACAGCCCAGGATGCGGGCAATTTCGTCGTAGCCAAGATCCTGATATTTGTGCAGCAAGACGGCCACGCGCTGCTTTTCCGGCAGCGCTTCGACCGCATCCCAGATGCGTTTCGCGCGTTCCCGCTCGACGAGCGTCTCTTCGATCTCGGCGGCGGGATCGATCACGTCCAATCCCGGTCCTTGGTCCTCGTCCGTCTGGTCCACGGAAAGATCCCGCAAGTGGCGCCGGCTGTCGCGCAGCGAATTCAGCGCGAGGTTGGTGGCGATGCGGAAGAGCCAGGTGGTGAATTTCGCTCCGGGGACGTAGTCCTTCCGGGCACGGAAGACGCGCAGGAACGCTTCCTGGGCGAGGTCCTCGGCTGTCGCCTGGTTCCGGACCATCCGGTACAGAAAACTGACCAGGGGCGTCCGATACTTGGCCAGCAACCGCTCAAAGCAGGCCTCGTCGCCTGCCTTGACGCCGAGCATCAATTCGACGTCGGTCGTGGCCATGGGGTCTAGATTGTACAGAACCCCAGTGGCCGCCGAAAGTTGCAGCTCAGCCATAGGTGTGTCCAACACACTCCCACACTGGACAAACCCCACAACCCGGGGAAAGTTGCTCCGGAATCACGACTTCCCGGCCGGGCGCCGGCCATGGCCGTCTATCAGATTTTGCAATTTTTTACAATTTTTTGCGTTGAATTGACACATCGCCGGCCCTGTTCGATTATGTTTCCAACGGTCTTCCCTCCACGGGCATACAGCCGGTGACGGCATGAACTGGCAAACAAGAAAAGGTCCTGGATGGCCGCGGCTCACGTTGCCACTCGAGCTGGCGATCATTCTGCCGGCGGCAACGCTGATACTGGTGAGCGCGCTGCACCTGCGCTCGATTCGCCAGGATCGGGCGGTCGAGGCGGCCATCGAGCGCGGCTTCAATGAAGTGCTCGCCATCGGCGAGAAGAACATGAACCAGCAGGCCTACGAGTTGCTCGATGAAATCCGGCTCCGGTTCCCCGCTCCCAACGAGGCGTGCAGCGTGACGCTCGATACCTTGCTCGCTTCGCATCCCTACGCCGCCCACGCCTTTCTTTACGACCCGGGGGTGGGCATGGTGTTTCGCTCGCGCCCCCTGCGCCTGAACGAACCGGGTTTCCGCGCCGAGTCGGCGGACCTCCAAAAAATGATGGAAGACTGGATGAAGCTGGACTACCCGACCCTGGTCGAGAGGATATCCAAGATCGAGAAGAAGGGGACGCCCTATTTCGTTTTCGCCAATTGGGCGCCGCGCGGCGATAAACACGCCTACCAGCCTGTGGCGCTTTTCCTGCAACACGATCCGGCGGGCGGGGAAACGGCCATCGGCGGCATCGCCTTCGATCCGGAGTTCCTCCGCGACCGCTTCTTCCCCAATTTTCTCGACACGATGCTGATTCACGGCTCAAACCCCGAGCAGCCCGAAAAGAATCACGCGGTGCTGGTTCTCGTTCCGCGTGGGGAGTCGTCGCCGCTGGCCGCCTCGGCCGATTGGGACGGCGGCACCCCGGAGGCCGAGCGCAATCTCGAGGCGGTTTTCCCCGGCCTCACGCTCGGCATCAAGCTGCGCGGCACCACCGTAGAGGCCCTGGGTCGGCATTTCATGATCAGCAGCTTTCTGGTGCTGGGCGCCCTCTCGGTGCTGCTTGCGGGCGGCATCTGGCTGACGCTCAGAAACGTCTCGCGGCAGATGGAGCTGGCTCGGTTGAAATCCGATTTCGTCTCGAACGTCTCGCACGAGTTGCGCACGCCGCTTTCCCTGATCCGCCTCTACGCCGAAACGCTCGAACTGGACCGCTTGAGCGGCGAGGAAAAGCGCCAGGAATATTTCCGGATTATCCGCAAGGAGAGCGAACGGCTGTCCGCCTTGATCAACAACATCCTCGACTTTTCGAGAATCGAGGCCGGCCGCAAGGAGTACGACTTCCGGGATACCGATATCGCCGACCTGGTGCGCAATACGCTCGAGGCCTATCGCTACCAGATCCAGCAGCACGGCTTCACGCTCGAGGAGGAGATCGCCGACGATCTGCCGCGGCTGCGAGTCGACCGGGAAGCGATTGCGCGCTCCCTCCTCAACCTAGTCAACAACTCCGTGAAATATTCCGCCGAGGACAAGTTCCTGCGCGTGAGCCTGTACCGCGAGAACGAATCGCTCAAGCTCGAAGTGCTCGATCACGGCATCGGCATACCCCGGAATGAGCACCGCAAGATTTTCGAGAAGTTCTACCGCTCCGGCGATCCTCTGGTTCACACCACCAAGGGCAGCGGGCTGGGCCTGTCTCTGGTCCGCCACATCGTCGAAGCGCATCAGGGAGAGATTCGCGTCGATAGCGCTCCCGGCCAGGGCAGCCGCTTCATCATCACGCTCCCTATTCCTCCGCCCGTGCCGTACAACGGCCGGGCCGCCTGAGGGGACCATGGAAGAGACGAAACGCACGTCGGCAACGAACGGCAGCAGCCACGCGGCGATCACTGAAAAGACCACCGTGAGCAAGATCCTGATCGTCGAGGATGAGCCCAACATGGTCGCCGGTCTCCGCGACAATTTCGAGTTCGAGGGCTACCTGGTGATGACCGCCGCGGACGGCGTGGAAGGGCTCGCGCGCGCCCTCAAGGATTCTCCCGATCTCGTCTTGCTCGACGTGATGATGCCGCGCATGAGCGGTCTCGACGTCTGCAAGGAGATCAAGGCGCTGCGCCCCGCGATCCCCGTCATCATGCTCACGGCGCGGGGACAGGAGATCGACAAGGTGCTCGGCCTCGAGATCGGCGCCGACGATTACGTCACCAAGCCCTTCTCCATCCGTGAATTGCTCGCCCGCTGCAAGGCGGTGCTGCGGCGTACGCGCCTCCTGCCGAGCGAGGCAGAAACGCACCGGTTCGGTGAAGTCGAGGTGAATCTGCGCACGTGCCAGGTGAGCCGCGACGGTCAGGCGATCGAGCTTTCGGGGAAGGAGTTCGAGTTGCTGAAATATTTTGTCCGTCATCCGGGCGAGACGCTCAGCCGCGACCGGCTGCTGAACGAAGTGTGGGGATACGACCATTACCCGACCACGCGCACCGTCGACGCCCACATCGTGCGGCTGCGCCAGAAAATTGAGCCGAGGCCGGATGAGCCGCGGTACATCCTCACCGTGCACGGGCTTGGATACAAGTTCATCGGCTGAGGCCGAAATTCGCGAGGTGTGCGCTGAGCAAGGCTCTGACTTTCATGCGGCCGGCAAGACCGCTCCGGAGCGGGGATGCCGACCTGCTTCAGCGATCGGGGATGCTCGAGGACACGCTCGTGCGCCTGCGCAACGAACAGGACGATATGCGGCGCGCTTTCTACGACGCCGCCCAGATGCAGCGCCGGTTTTGCGGCCCGCCCAGCCTCCGCCGCGGCCCCTTCGAGATCGCGGGCGAGATTTTCCCCCTCGAATTGATTTCCGGCGATTTCTTTTCGGTGTTCGGCCGGGGAGAGAGCCTGGTCCTGGCGGTCGGAGACATCGCCGGCAAGGGCTTGAGTGCCGGCCTCTGGTTTACCCATATCGTCGGGATGATTCGCCTGCTCGGCGGCGTGCACGAGGATCCGGCCGCCGCGCTCGGCGCGATCAATGCGGAGCTTACCGCTTTGCAGTTGGAATCGGTGTTCACCAGCATGTTCCTCGCGCGGCTCGACCCGCAGACGGGGACGCTCGCCTACTCGAACGCCGGTCATCCGCCCGCTTTGCTCCTCGACGCAAACGGCCGGCCGAGCCGGCTGGGCGAAGGCGGTCCGCTGCTGGGAGCCGTGGCCGGAGCGCAATTTGCGAGCGCCACGCTCACCCTCCGCCCGGGCGAAAGCCTGATCGGATATTCCGACGGTATCGCCGAGCGGACGAATATGCATGGTACCGAGTTCGGAGTTGACCGGATCGTCGAAGCCGCTTACCACAGCCGCGAAGCCGGGGCGAGGGCGATGCTGTTTTCGATCCTGGCGGCGGTGGAGGATTTCGGTGGCGATTGCACTCCGCAGGACGATCTGGCGATCCTGGTGGTTCAGCGAGCGAGAGAGGCAACGGAGGGGGATGAGACGGCGCCGGAACGTCTTCGTGTCTGACCGGGCCCTGTCCTGCAGGCGCCCGTAAACGCCCGCCCCGCTTACGGGTTTCGAAAGTCAGCGGCGGGGCCCGGTGAGACACGAAAGGTTCCGGCGGGAGGATACCTCATCAGCCGCTGTGACGAAAGAGAATTACGTCGCCGTCCTGAACGACGTAGTCGCGGCCTTCCAGGCGCAACTTCCCGGCTTCGCGCGCCGCGCCCCAACTACCCGCCGCGATCAGATCTTCCCAGTTGACCACTTCCGCCTTGATGAATCCCCGCTGGATGTCGCTGTGAATCGCTCCCGCCGCCTCGAAAGCCGTCATTCCACGACGGATGGTCCACGCGCGGCATTCCGGCTCGCCCGCGGTGAGAAACGAAAACCAGCCGAGCAGATCGTAGGTCATTCGAATCAGGCGGTCGCGGCCGGATTCCTTCAAGCCGTACGCCTGCATCATTTCCGCCGCTTCGGCTTCGGGCAGTTCGGCCAGTTCGGCTTCCACTTTTCCGCAAATCGGCACGAGCGCCGTTCCCGGCTTCCCTCCCCGCGCGTCGAGCCCGTGCCGCGCCACGGCCCCATGGAGATCGGCGGCGTCGCCGTCGTTCAGATTCAGGGCGTAGATCATCGGCCGCCGGGAGAGGAACTGGAACCCGGTGAGCAGTTTTTCCTCTTCAGCGGAGAATTCGAGTTCCCGCAGCGCCCGCTCGCTTTCGAGCCCTTCGCGGCAGCGTTTGAGCAGCGGCAACTCCTGTTCGAGCTTCGGGTCTTTCTTCTTCTTCAGGTCCTTCTCGACGCGCTCGGAGCGCCGGCTCACCTGCTCGAGGTCGTAGAGCACCAGATCGAGATCGAGCGTTTCGATATCGTGCGCCGGATCGAGCTTTCCGCCGGGCGGCGGATTCGAGGGATCCTCGAAAGCGCGCACGACGTGCACGAGCGCGTCGACTTCCCGCAATTGCACGAGAAAGGCCGAGTCGCGCCCGCTTTCGCCCGCCAGGGCCGCCACGTCGAGGTATTCCATCGAGGCGTAAGTGATCTTTTTCGGTTTGTACAGTTCGGCGAGCCTGGCGACCCGCGCGTCGGGCACATGCGCCACGCCGACGTGCACCGCGCCGTGCTTGGCTCCCTGCGGCGCGTGGCCGCGCGTGAGGATTCGAAACAGCGTTGTCTTTCCCGCTCCCGCCAGTCCAATGATTCCTGTTCGCATAAGCGGAAAATGGTAACACGACGATGCCGGGCGCGCCCGAGCGGGCTATCGTTTGCACGTCCACTTGGCCTACACTTGGCGAGGCCGGGCGACCCGCCGGGTCGCCCCTGCGAATGGAAACAGAACAATGAACGATAAAGACTTGACGTGGAAAGTCACCCCGCCCTTTGATCCCCGTGAAGCGGTTCGCTTCCTCACCGAGACAGATCCGCGACTGGGGCAACTGATCGCGCGCTCGATCGAATTCGAGTTCGAGATGGACCCGTTGCAGTCTCCCTACGACGCGCTGCTCGAAGCGATCGTCTACCAGAGCATCTCCGGCAAGGCGGCGAAGGTGATTTTTGAGCGCATCAAGGCCCTCTCGGCTGACGGCCGCAGCCCTTCGCCCGAGGAGATACTTCGGCTGCGAAGACCCGTTTTGCGGCGAGCCGGGCTTTCCGGGGCGAAGGTCGACGCCGTGAAGGATCTCGCGCGAAAAACGATGGAGGGCGTGGTGCCGACGCTCGAGCAGGCGCATGCGATGTCGGATCGGGAGCTGGTGGAAAAGCTGATTTCCGTTCGCGGCATCGGCGCGTGGACCGTGGAGATGTTCCTGATTTTCCGCCTCGGCCGGCCGGACGTGCTCCCCGTGCACGACTACGGCGTGCTCAAAGGTTTCGCGCTCACCTACGGCAAGAAACGAATTCCGACGCCGCGCGAGTTGACCGAATACGGCGAGCGTTGGCGCCCGTATCGCACCGTGGCCAGCTGGTACATGTGGCGCGCCGTGCAGCTCGCTGGAAAGGACGCGCGCAAGATCAACAAGAACTCGGGAAAGAAGAAAATCGTTCGCAAGAAGCGAGGCCGGCCGGCGAGCCGACGCAAGAAATAGTCGCAAGAATTCAGACGCGGAGGCCGAACCGGGCCAGCAACTCGCGACGGCCGCGGCGGGTCACTTCGAGGGCCCGGCTGTCGAGATCCTGAAGCACCCATTCCCTCTTCAGAGCGAGTTTCAGCAGCGCGGCGCCGAGCGCACCGCCTATGTGCGGGCGCCTCTCGCTCCAATCGACGCAGGCGAAAGCAAAGCGGCGGCGCAAGGCCCGCGTCTCGTCGACATTCACTCCCAACGATTCCAGAGCCTTCGCTCCGCGCAGCGTCAGTTCGTAGGCGAGACCCTTCGCCGCGGGGCGCGACAACCATCCGAGCGCCTGGAAGCGATCGTGGAGCGAAACACCCAGCGATCCGGCGATATGGTCGTAGCAGGAACGGCCGGCGCGCAGGCGACTCGGCGCCCGGGGAACAAACGCGGGGCGTGGCGTGCCGGCAAGAACGCTGAGCGCTTCCAGCGCGGCGGCAACCGTCGGACCCTCCAGGCTGTAGTAGCGATGCTTGCCCTGGGCGAACACTCTTACCAGGTGCGCGGCCTTAAGACGGTTCAAGTGCGCGCTAGCGGTTGACGGGCTGACCTCGGCGAGCGCAGCAAGCTCGGTGCTGGTGCGGGCGCGCCCGTCGGACAGGCAGTAGAGCATGCGAGCGCGGGCCGGCTCGCCGATGGCCGCGGCGATGGAGGAAACGGAGGCGTCTGGATCGGCGACATTCACATTTCGATGCTAGACGAATTGTTGGTTGCCGGCAACGGCCAAACTCACCGGGACTGAGCCGGCGGCGCCTCAGGCATTCGCGCGGCGGCCGGCCATTCGACCGGGAGGAGAATCATGACGATCACCTGCTTCATTCGTTACCAAATCGACCCCTTTCAGCGGGAGGAGTTCAAGAAATACGCGGAGAACTGGGGCCGAATCATTCCGCGGCTTGGCGGGCACCTGGTGGGCTATTTTCTGCCTCGCGAGGGAACGAACGACGTGGCCTGGGGCCTGGTGGCCTTCGACAGTCTGGCCTCGTACGAAAAATACCGGGACCGCTTGAGGACGGATGCGGAATCGCGCGCGAATTTCGAGACGGCGCAGAGCAAGCGCTTCATTCTGCGGGAGGAACGGACGTTCGTCGAAGCAGTGGACGGAACATTCGGAATCCCGCCGATATTCAGAGAAGGGGCTTGATCGCGTGGCCTGGCAGGTGCCGCCCTTAAGGGCGGCGCCACGAAAGCTCAATGCCGAACGCGCTAGTGCGGCAACTCGCGGACGGTGAGGAAAATCGCCGCCAGTCCGAGAAGCAGGACGGCTCCTTCGAGGCGCACGGAGATGACGTGCAGGTGGTCGAACTGCTGCCGCAGCGGGTTGGTTGCAGGGGTGCGCTCGAACGAACCCATCTGCCTGCGCAGACTATCCGCGCGCGGAATGATGGAGATCTGCGCGATGAGCGTGAGCACCAGCATGGCGAGCACCGCCAGCATTCCCGCGCGACCGAACCCCCGGAAGGAGCGAGCAAGCCCCAATCCCGAGGCCACGTAGACAACGCCGCAAATCACGCCCAGCCAGTGCAGCTTCGGCAAAATGACGCCAACCACCGAGCCCGCTTGATCGATGCTCGGCAGCGTGATGAAAACGGCCGGCGCCACAACGAAACTCAGGTAGATGATGCCGCCCACCCAGATTGTCAGCGAGAGAAACTGCAGAAAGCGCAGGAATGTGGTCATCGGCTCTCCATCCTGTTCGCGCCGTTCGTGCCGGCGAAGGGAAAGGGGAAAAAAACATGGTGGGCGATCAAGGACTTGAACCTTGGACCTCTCCCGTGTGAGGGGAGCGCTCTAACCACTGAGCTAATCGCCCGTCGAGTCTTCAGTTTATAACAGCCGGAGGCGCATTTATCAATGGAGGCCGGCGGATAGGGGGGACTTGGCCTGCGACTGCGCTGGGCAGGCGCGGAAATCGAGCCAGACGTCCACCTTGTCGGTTTTCGGCACGCGGTAGACCTGGTCATCTTCGGGCGAAGCGTGCGGCGGCAGGACCGATTGCTGCGACTGGTAGAAATCGAGCACGTGGTCCCAATTGAAAATGTCGCCGGGAGCAAGTTTCGTTTTCAGCAGCGACTCGAGGGAGGGATCCAACCCGAGGATCGTCATCCGGCCCACGTGATATTGCTTCCGCTGATCGACAAAGACGTAGATAGAGATCGTGTCGTTCTTGGCGTGGATATGGAAACCCGGCGTGGCCGTCATGTCGATGTATCCGCGCGTTCCGTAATATTTCTCGATCGCCCGGAGCCCCTCACGAATCTTGCCTGCGTTCATGGTCTCGCCATAGTTCAAGGGAATGAGGCTGCGGAGCGTCTCTTCGGCGAACACCAGCTTGCCGCCGGGATCCGTGGTTTGAATTTGGATGTTCGAAAGCCGATACCTCGGGCCGGGATCGACGTGGATGGTGAGGGTGACATGGCCTGCTCCCGCGCCGGTGGCCCGAGCCTTGATCGTCGGCACCGCACGGAAGTAGCCTGAGTCCTGCCAGGCGTCTCGCACCGCTCTTCTCACGGCCGGGAGCCAATCGGAGCCCGCCTGCGACACGCGTTCCTGGATAGAAGCGACCAGCTCCGTCTCATCGATTCCGGCCGGAAGATCCGTTCTGTCGAACGTCACCTGATCGATGAGGATTCTCGGAGGGTGTGTCGCCGTCGGTTGCGGCAGGCATCGCCTGGGCAGTTTCTGTGCCTGTGCGGGAACGGGACACAAGAGGAACAAACTGCCCGCGGCAGTCGCCAGGACGGCCAGAAACTGCCAACGACGCCCCATAGAGAAACTATACGCGGGCAAACAGCCAGCTTCAAGACAGCGCGGGCGACCGCAGGTGCCCCTGCGCCGACGTCTCCTCTTCCTCAGTCCTCACATGCTCCACGAATTGCTCCTACCCTTCTCCGGCGCAAGGCGCCTGCCGGCTTAGGCATCCCTGTTCGCGTTGCTCGTAGGGGCGACCTGCGGTCGCCAGCTTTCACCGAGGGCGGCTCTACGTCCGGCTGCCATTCGCTTGCCCGAGCATGCGCCATGTGGTCGAATGGCGCGTCATGGCAGAGCGGCGAGGCGGCGAAAAGCTGGCTGAATTCCAGAAGCGGCTGCTCGACTGGTTTCGGGCGAACCGGCGGGATCTGCCCTGGCGACGCACGCGGAATCCGTATCGCGTGTGGATTTCCGAGATCATGCTGCAGCAGACGCGCACGGCGGCCGTGCTTCCCTACTTCCGGCGATTCTTTCGCGCGTTTCCTTCGCTCAAGGCCCTGGCTCGCGCGCGTGGCGACGCGGTGCTGCGGGCGTGGGCTGGACTCGGCTATTACAGCCGTGCGCGGAATCTGCATCGCGCGGCGCGGATTATCGTTCGCGAGCATGGCGGGCGCTTTCCGGAAACGCTCGACGACGCGCTGGCGCTGCCGGGCGTGGGCGATTACACGGCGCGAGCCGTACTGAGCATCGCCTATGGCGCGCCGCTGGCCGTGCTCGACGGCAACGTGGCGCGCGTCATCGCGCGGCGAGAGGCCATCGAAGGCGACCCGCGCGCGCCGGGCTGCTGGAAAAAGCTGCAGGACATCGCCGACCGCTGGCTCGCCACCGATGCGCCTGGCGATTGGAACCAAGCCGTGATGGAGCTTGGCGCGACAATATGCACGCCACGCCGGCCCCGCTGCGGCGCGTGCCCGGTACGCGACGGTTGCCGCGCATTGCGGCTGGGCCTGGTGGATCGTTTGCCCGAACGCCGCGTGAAGCCCACAACCGTCCGGCTGCGCATCGCCGCGGCCGTCCTGCTCGACGAGCGGGGCCGCACGCTACTAGTCCGATCGAGCGGGCCTGCAAAAGAAAACGCCCCGGAGCGGCCGGACGATCTCGGATCAATTTTCTCCCGCATGTGGCATTTCCCTGCCCTGGTCGTTGCCAGCGGCTATTCGCGCAGTGATCTGGAGCGCCACCTTCGGGCCGAATACGGAGTGGATGGCGCGCGATGGCAGGCGCTCGGGAAACTCCGGCACACGGTTACATTTCGCGAAATCACCATCGAGCCATGGCTCGCGCTGACAGATTCCCTCCCGCGAGATGGTGGGCGCGCGGTCGCGCTCGACCATGTCCCTCGCATGGCCGTTTCCAGCGCTTCGCGCAAGATCGCGATCGCGGCGCTGGCGGAATTGGGGAGGGACGAGTGAGTTTGTTTGGAGTGGCGCGGACATTCTTGTCCGCGCGCCTTTGGCGGCCGGAAATTTCCTGACTTGAACATTCCGGTGGGCAGAGAGAGGCTACGGGATTTCGGCGAAAACGGCTTGGCCCGTACTTGTTCAGAATAAGTGCTCTATGGGCGAGATGGTTGCCCCCCGATCGCACAAGCGCGCGGACAGGAATGTCCGCGCCACGGTCAGGCCGGCTTGCAAGTGTTGATCGTAAGGATCGGGGCGGAGGCCGTGCCGCCGGCGGTGACGGAAACGGGCGTGGCCGTCGTCTTGGTTGAGCCGCAGCCTTGGGCCTCGATGGTGAAGGAGGGCCGGCGGCCGGTGTCCTGCCTGAAATTCAGTCGCCCGCCCGAGTAGACGGCAACGCGGGGATTCGCCGCCGGCACGCGGATGGAATAGGGAATCGCGCTCGGTCCGGCAATTGAGATCGTACCCGCCGTGCTCTGCGGCAGAGGAACGGTGAACGTGACCATCGAGTTGGCCGACGGGGTCTGCGCCAGCGCCGAAACACGCACCTGCCCAAACCCGCGTCCGGTGCCGGCGAGCAGAGAAACCTGCCCGACGAGAGTTGCGGGCTCGGTGCTGGTGGTTGCGGTTCCGGCCCGCAACAAGGCGATCGTGCCTGTGGTTGCGCCGGCGGGCACGTCGAGCACTACCGTCGGCGTGTAGGCCGTTTGCGCCGCCTTGACGGCGACAGCCACCAGATCGTACTCACCGGTCGGAACCGGGCACAGAACGAACGCACCGTCGGCATCCGGCGTGGCTTCCATGACGATACGGTCGATGCCCGTGGCATCCTGCTGCTCGATGGCGACGATCGCGCGGCCATCGATGGGTCCGCCGGTCTCCTCATCAACCAGGCGGCCGCTGATGGCCGCCGCCTGATCGAGAACCATGGCGCGCGCGGAAGCTCCGAAAGAGTAGCTGCCCCACGAATCCTGGGAAACGACAGGAACCAGTGAATTGCAGCCGTCGATGTTGATGTTCAATTCGGTGACGCCTCTCGGGCCGACGACGAGTTCCCCTCCCGCCATGGCATCGGGTCCGATGTCGAAAAAGGAGCCCGGCATCACGCCAAGCGGGACCACCGCGCCATTCGTCTGGATCACGCAATTCGCCGTCGGCACCGGAGAAACGTTGCAGCTGTTGCCACCGGCAATCGGAGGGAGAGCCGAGTGAGCGGTCGCCCCAGAGGGCGTGGCGAGCAGGTGCACGCGCAGCATCTTGTAGGTTCCCGGCTTGGCAAAGCCATGGGCGATCATGCCGAGTGTGCAGCGAGTGTCCGGCTGGCCAAGCAGATCCACTTGCACGGGCTGCGCGGCCATACCCGGCGTCAGATCGACCAGGCTCGAGGAATGGGCCTCGGCGGTCGGCTCCTGACTCGCCTCGATATCCGTGATCGTGATGTAGATGTGAGCGAAATTGCCGCCGGGCGGAGCGCAGACGGACGGATCGCTGACGGTGATGATGATGTTGGAACCGCCGGGCGGAAACTGGCCGGTGGTGATGAAGACAGACGTCTTGTTGCAGGCCGCATACACGCCGACCGCAAAGAGAACGACCGACATCAAGGC